>JAVERH010000038.1:0-17504 GCA_034007245.1 Coriobacteriia bacterium
GGTACACCCGGCCCGGGGGCACTCATCGGGCACGCTTGTGCACGCGCTGCTGGCGCACACCAGTGAGCTGGGTACGCAGGCGGGCAAGGAGCGGCCGGGTATCGTGCACCGGCTCGACAAGGACACGTCCGGTCTCATGATGGTCGCCAAGACCGATGAGACGCAGATCGCACTCTCCGAGGCGCTCAAGATCCGTACCGTGGAGCGGCGATACGTGACGCTCGTGCATGGTTACATCGCTCCGGATAGCGGCATCATCGACGCCCCGCTTGCACGACATCCCAAAGATCGCATGCGTATGGCCGTGTCGGATCGTTCTGATGCAAAGCAGTGCGTGACGACGTTCCGGGTGCTCGAGCGTTTCATGGCCGGGACACATGACGACGGTTACACGCTCGTGGAGTGCAAGCTCTACACGGGGCGGACACATCAGATCCGCGTTCATATGCAGTACATCAAGCACCCCGTCGTCGGCGATTCGATGTACGGGCGCAATCGCACGAAGGCCGACCTGGGGCTCGATCGGCAGTTCCTCCATGCATATCGTATAGGTTTCGATCATCCGGTGACCGGCGAGCGGATCGACCTGCTCGATGCACTGCCGGACGATCTCGCGAAACGGCTGCGGGCGCTCGGCCCGGAGTCGATGGGTCGCACCAGTACGGGCGACCAGGTCATGGGACTCGTACTGCAAGGGTAGGCGAGCCTCCACAGGACCTCCACAACTACTGCGCTTCACGTGCGCAGAGGGGTACTATCCTGGCGTACGACCCCAGGGAGGCGTGATGACCAGTCAGATCCGCAGGATACTCGTTGTCGAAGACGAGGCACAGACGCGCTCGGTCGTTGAGGCCTACCTTGAACGTGAGGGTTACTGGGTGACCGCCGTCGGCGATGGTGAGCACGCTCTCGAGGCGTTCGGCGGACATGCTTACGATGGGGTCGTGCTCGACCTGAACCTACCCGGGCTTCCCGGTGAAGAGGTGTGCCGACGTGTTCGCGACGTCTCCGACGTCCCGATCATCATGCTGACGGCCAAGGGTGCTGAGGAAGAGCGTATCGCCGGTCTCGACCTCGGCGCAGACGACTACCTGGTGAAGCCGTTTTCGCCACGCGAGCTCGTGGCTCGACTACGTGCGTTGCTCCGTCGGGCGAAGGCCGAGACAGAGCCGCAGCGCTCCAGGGTCCAGTACGGACCCCTTGAGATCGATCTGGCGGGTCACAAAGTGTTCGTAGACGGCGAGGAACCCGATCTCACCGCTAGTGAGTACAAGCTGCTCACCACGCTTTCACGGTATCCCGGGCGTGTGTACTCGCGTATGGAGCTCGTCGAGAAGGTCCTCGGCTACGATTTCGAAGGGTACGAGCGCGCGATCGACTCCCACATCAAGAACCTTCGCGCCAAGCTCGGGGATGACCCGAAGGAGCCGCGGTTCATCCACACGGTGTTCGGCGTGGGATACCGTTTCGAATCCCCGGTCGTCGACCAGTGAGACGCGGTAGCCTCACGTTCCAGCTCGCGTTCGCATTCGCGTTCGTCGCGGTTGCGACGGCGCTCATCTCGGCGGTCGTCATCACTGTCACGTGGCAGCGGCAGTTCGAGGTCTACATCGAGCGTGGTGTGCAGGGGCGCGCGGACGAGGCGGCGGACTACTTCGGCATGCAATACGAGCGTGCAGGGGACTGGCAGACCGCCGCTGCGATGGGTCTGCTCACAGTCGGTGTCTCTCCCGACCTGCGGATCGAGGTGGTGGACGGCGACGGTGAGCTGATCGCGCACACCGTCGCTCCCGGTGGTGCAGTGGAGGATGACGAGGCGAGCGAGTGGAGCGAGGTCACCGCCTCGGCGGATATCGTAGTGGACGATGGCATCGTGGGCGCCGCCATCGTCACCCAGCGGACCCGGGACGGCATCCTGACTGAGCGAGACACGTGGTTGCGCAAGGTGTCACTTCTGGGGCTTGCTGTGGCTGCCGCTATCGCGGTCGTGCTGGCTTCGTTTGCCGGTGTGGTGTACTCGCGCGGGATCGTGAGGCCCATCGAGGAGGTCACGCGGACGGCCGAGCGCATCAGGAGTGGCGACCGCTCGGCGCGCACGGGTATGGCCGGTGGCGATCCGGTGGCCGATCTCGGTGCGACCTTCGATCAGATGGCCGATGCCGTGGAGGCCGAACGCCGCTTCGAACAGCAACTCACGGCTGATGTGGCGCACGAGCTCCGTACGCCGCTCCAGGCGATCCAGGCGACTGTGGAGGCTATGCAGGATGGCGTGCTACCCACCGACGCGGAGCGCCTCGCGCTCATCCACGATGAGACCGTGCGTCTCGGTAGGCTGACGCAGTCGATCATGGAGCTTTCGCGGCTCGAGACCGGCTCCGCACCGTTCTCGTTCGAGGGGATAGATGTGACGGGACCTGTCGGGACAGCGATCGAGAGCTCGCGCGCGCTCATGGAGTCGACGGGGCATGTGCTGGACGCCTCGTTCGAGCCGGGGCTCATCGTGAGCGCGGATGGTGATCGGTTGACGCAGGCGGTCGGCAACCTACTCTCCAACTCCGCGCGCTACACGCCGGAGGGTGGCATGGTGCGTGTGCGGCTCCTGCGCGACGGCACTGAGGCTGTGATCGAGGTGGCCGACTCGGGCATAGGAGTGGCAGAGGCCGATCGCGAGCGTGTGTTCACGCGCTTCTGGCGGGCGGATCCTGCGCGCAACCGTGCGAGTGGCGGACTCGGGATAGGGCTTGCGGTGACGCGCGAGATCGTCGAGCGTCACGGCGGGCGGGTCGGCGTACACGAGAGTGACCTTGGCGGCGCGGCGTTCGTGATCCGGCTACCGCTCCTAGGGGAGAAGCGATAGGGGTCGTTTTGTGACAGGCGGCTCTTGTCCGCTCATCGGTGTCCTGCTAGTCTCGGTGAGACCTTTAATACCGGTCCCGTGAGGCCGGCAAGGAAGCTAATCGCATAGTCCGCAGCGTCTGCACTCTGGGCGCGCGCAGTCGAAGCAGCCGCCTTCTTGCCAGTCGCGAGAAGGCGTTTTTGTGCCCTACGCGGAACCGTCGACCAGAGACAGGGAGGTGTGGGGGTGAGCTATCGCGAAAAGGCAGTGGTCATGGACGCCGAGTCGATGGATCGGGCCCTTACCCGGATCGCGCACGAGATCCTCGAGGCCAACAAGGGTCTGGGTGATATCGCGATCGTAGGGATCATGACGCGCGGCGTGGATATGGCCAACCGTCTTGCGGAGCGTCTCGAGCGTATCGAAGGAATCGCCGTCCCAGTGGGTAATCTCGACATCTCCTTCTATCGGGACGATGTTGCGATACGGCTGAGCCCAGAGGTGCATACCACCGATATCCCATACGAGGTGGAGGGGCGCACGATCGTGCTCGTCGATGATGTCCTGTATACCGGGCGCACCATCCGGGCCGCGCTGGATGCAGTCATGGACTTCGGGCGACCCTCGGCTATCCAGCTTGCCGTGTTGGTGGATCGCGGTCATCGCGAGCTGCCGATTCGTGCTGACTTCGTCGGTAAGAACGTCCCCACCGCGCGCCGTGAACGGGTCAAGGTGCAGTTGATAGAGCACGATGGTCGCGACGCGGTGGTCATTCTCGAGGACGATGGGCAGGGGGTGTAGCGATGGGTCTTTCTAGCCAGCACCTGATGACGATGGACGACGTTACCGCAGAGGACGTCACGCTCATCCTGGATACAGCCGAGTCGTTCGCCGAGGTCAATCAGCGCCGTATCAAGAAGCTTCCGACGCTTCGCGGTCGTACGATCGTGAACCTGTTTTTCGAGCCGTCCACGCGTACACGCATGTCCTTTGAGATCGCGTCCAAGCGCCTCTCTGCCGACGGGGTGAACTTCACCGCATCGTCATCGGCGACCGTGAAGGGCGAGACACTGCGCGATACCGCCAAGACGCTCGCTGCGATGGCTTGCGACATGGTGATCGTGCGTCATCGGTACGCCGGTGCGCCGCAGATGCTCGCTGAGGTGATGGACTGCCCGATCGTCAACGGTGGCGATGGCGTGCACCAGCACCCTACGCAGGCGCTCCTCGACCTCTTCACCATGCGTCAGTCGTTCGGAAAGCTCGAGGGACTGCGTGTGGGGATCGTGGGGGATGTCTGTCACTCGCGCGTGGCTGGCTCGCTCGTCCCGGCGCTCAACAAGATGGGAGCCACGCCGGTCATCATCGGCCCGCCGACCCTCATGCCGGTGCGCCCGGATGTGCTCGGTGCCGAGGTGGCGTACGATCTCGATGCGGTCCTACCCACGCTCGATGTGGTGTATCTTCTGCGGGTGCAGTTCGAGCGTGCTGCCCGGATGCCGTTCCCGAGCAACCGTGAGTACGCGATGCTCTACGGGATGGATACGGCGCGGCTCGGTGCGCTGCCGTCGCACGCGGTCGTGATGCATCCGGGGCCGATGAACCGGGGCGTTGAGATCTCGGCCGATGTCGCTGACTCGTCAAGGAGCGTCGTCCTCGATCAGGTCGAGTCCGGTGTGGCGGTTCGTATGGCCATCATGTATCTGATGCTGGGAGGTGCGGATAGTGGCGCTGCTGCTTAAGGGGGGACGCGTCGTCGACGCAGCCGCGGAGCTCGATGCGGTACTCGACGTGCTTTTGGTAGAGGGAGTCATCGCGGGTGTGGGAGAGGAGCTCGAGTCAGCGGGCGCCGAGGTGATCGACTGTGCCGAGAAGGTGATCCTACCGGGTCTTGCCGACATCCACGTACACCTACGGGAGCCCGGGCAGGAGTACAAGGAGACGATCGCAAGCGGGACGCGTGCGGCCGCCCATGGCGGTTTCACCGCAGTAGCGTGCATGCCCAATACGAAGCCGATCTGCGACAGCGGATCGCAGGTGCGCTTCATCGTAGAGAGGGCCGCCACTGCGGGTGCCGTGCGTGTATATCCGATAGGCGCAGTCACGGCTGGCCAGTCAGGTGAGCAGCTTGCCGAGATCGGTGACATGGTCGCTGAGGGTGCTGTGGCGTTCTCAGACGACGGGCATGGCGTGCAGAGCGCGGGCATGACGCGGGTCGCGATGGACTACATCAGACGTTTCGATGCGCCGCTCATCGTGCACTGCGAGGACGAGTCGCTTGCCGGTGACGGAGTGGTCAACGAAGGTGTCGTGAGTACGCGGATGGGACTGCCGGGTATTCCGGCCGCTGCGGAAGAGACGATGGTAGCGCGCGACATCGCGATCGCCGAACTCACCGGTTGCCGACTTCACCTGGCGCACCTCTCGACCTCCCGTAGTGTCGAGCTCGTGCGTGAGGCCAAGGCTCGCGGTCTGGCGGTGACCTGCGAGGTCACCCCGCATCACCTCTTCCTGGACGAGGATGATCTCGTGACCTACGACTCGAACTTGAAGATGAACCCGCCGCTGCGCACCGCAGCCGATCGGGAAGCGCTCGTCGAGGGCCTATTGGACGGCACGGTCGACTGCATCGCGACGGACCATGCGCCGCATGCGGTCCATGAGAAGGAGCTCGAGTTCGAACTGGCGCCCAATGGCACGACGGGCCTGGAGACGGCACTTTCGCTGGTGAACACACATCTCGTCGCGACCGGCGTGCTCGACTGGGTCGCCGTCACGCGACTCATGTGTCACGGGCCGCGTGCCGCAGCGAATCTTCCGGAGATGCGCCTGGAGGCGGGTTTCCCGGGGGATATCACCATCGTCGATCCTGAGGCTCGGGTAGAGGTAACGCCCGAATGGTTCGAGTCGAAGTCGCGTAATTCGGCGTTTCTTGGCAAGAGTCTGCTTGGGCGAGCGAGTGACGTGCTCGTAGGTGGGGAGTGGGTTGTGCGGAAGAGTAAGGTGGTTATGTAGTGTCACGCACAATGGCCAGCATGCGTCCGGCGGTGCTTGCCTTCGAAGACGGTACTGTCTTCGAAGGTAGGAGTTGCGGTGTAGACGGGGAGCGGACCGGCGAGATCGTGTTCAATACCTCGCTTGGCGGCTATCAGGAGGTCATGACCGATCCGTCGTACGCCGGTCAGATCGTGACGTTCACGACGCCGCATGTCGGCGTCTACGGAACGAACGCTGCGGACATGGAGTCGCGCGGTGTGTTCGCTGCGGGCTTCGTGATGCGTGAGATGTCGGAGACGGCGTCGAACTGGCGGAGCGAAGAGCCACTGCGCGCGTTCTTCGAGCGGCACCAGGTGGTGGCGATCGATGGCGTGGATACGCGACGTCTCACCCGGCACGTACGCGAGTGCGGTACGATGCGCTCGGTGCTTTCGACCATCGACCTGGATCCGGCAGTGCTTGTCGCCAGGGCGGCCGCTTCACCGGGCCTTGCAGGACGCGATCTCGTATCGGAGGTGGCGGTCACCGATCCTTACGTGTGGGGGTTGGACGGTCCGTGCGCGGGTGACATCCCGGTTGACACCGGCGTACTCCCGCTGCGTCCGCGGTACCACGTCGTGGCGTTTGACTCAGGTATCAAGTTCAACATTCTGCGCCAGCTCGCCGAGACCGGCTGCGAAGTGACCGTTGTGCCGCCGACGACGAGCGTTGGCGATGTGCTCTCGATGAATCCCGACGGCGTCTTCTTTGCAAACGGTCCGGGCGATCCATCGGCGGTGCCGTATCTGCATGAAACGCTTCGGGGGATCCTCGGCGAAGCACCGGTCTTCGGTATCTGTCTCGGGCATCAGATGCTCTCCCTTGCGCTCGGTTGTTCTACCTATAAGCTGAAGTACGGGCACCGGGGAGGCAATCAGCCCGTGATGAACCTGCTCACCGGGAAAGTGGAGGTCACAAGCCAGAACCATGGCTTCTGTGTCGAGTACGGCTCGATCGGCCCGCTCGTGCCGGAAGCCTCTGGAGGGCTGACGCACGATCCCGGCGATCTGGCCGCGTGGGTTCGTGCTGGAACCGCTCCAGTGGTACGCTCGGAGCGGTTCGGCCTCGTGCAGCTCACGCACGTGAATCTCAACGACATGACGGTCGAAGGTCTTCGTGCCCTCGAGACGCCGGCGTTCTCGGTGCAGTACCATCCTGAGGCCGCTCCCGGTCCGCATGACGCGCGGTATCTGTTCGAGGCATTCGTACGGCTCATGGATGGCAGTACAGACATATTCGCAAACAGGGACGGAGTGTGACAGCGGTGCGCACGGTGCTTCTTGCGGTCGACTTCAGCGACGACAACCACCTGATTCTTGCATTCGCAAGGGGGCTTCCCGCGCTTGGTGTTCGACACGTCGTGCTGGGGCATGTGGTCGAGGTCTCGGGGCTCGAAGGCCCGCTTATCGCGCATAAGGTCGACGAAGCGCGCGAGAAGCTTCGCGGTTACGCAGATGATCTGGAGGCCGAGGGGCTTGCGGTCGAGGTGCAGGTGGTGACCGGTGACCCCGTGGAAGAAATCGGGGCGCTCGCGACCGAAACGCACGTGGACGCAGCTGTCTACGGTTCGCACGCAAGGTCGGTAGCCGGACAGCTCTTCGTCGGGTCGGTCTCCGATCGGCTCATGCGTGAGGCGACGATCCCGCACCTTCTGGTGCGCTTCGACCTTCTGCGCAACATCGACGATCCTGCTTCGCTGCTGCGTCACTTCGGCGAGAAGGTCGTGCTGCCGACGGACTTCTCTCTCTCCGCCGCACATGCATTCTCGCAGGCGATCGAGCTGGATGAGGGCGCCATCAAGCACGTGACGCTTCTGCACGCCGTCGATCCTGCACTGACCGGCGAGAAGCTGCGCAAGGCCGAGGAAGGCGCCGAGTTCCACCTTCGGAATCTGCAGGCGATGTGCACCCAGAAGAAACTGGCGTCGAGTGCATCGATCAGGAAGGATTCTCCGGTTCATGCCGTGCTCGACGAGATCGAGGAGCGCCGGGTCACGGGAGTGATCGTCGGCACTCGTGGACGCAACGCTGTGCAGGAAGTACTGCTGGGGAGTGTATCGATGACGCTCATGCGTCAGGCGAGTTGCCCCGTACTGATCGTGCCGTAAGCAGAATCGAAGGAGGCGCATGCCACGCAGGGACGATATCTCGACCATCCTCATCATCGGATCGGGACCCATAGTCATCGGTCAGGCGTGTGAGTTCGACTACTCGGGCGCCCAGGCGTGCAAGGTGTTGCGCGAGGACGGCTACCGCGTGGTCCTCGTGAACAGCAATCCAGCCACGATTATGACCGACCCGGAGTATGCGGATCGTACGTACGTGGAGCCGATCACTGTAGAGGCGGTGGAGCGGGTCATCGCGATCGAGCGCCCGGATGCGCTTCTGCCGACCCTTGGCGGGCAGACAGGGCTTAACTGCGCGGTCGCGCTGGCCGAGGCTGGTGTGCTCGAGAAGTACGACGTGGAACTCATCGGCGCCACCCTCGAAGTCATCAAGACGGGTGAGGACCGCAAGCTGTTCGCCGAGGCTGTAGAACGGATCGGGCTCGAGACGCCGAACTCGGTCTATGCCTACGCGATCGCCGATGCGGAGTCGTTCGTGGCCGAGGTGGGGTGGCCAGTGGTCATCCGGCCGAGTTTCACCCTCGGCGGCGCGGGTGGTGGCATCGCCTATAACATCGACGAGTTGCGTCAGATCGCTGCGGGCGGTCTCGCGCTCTCTCCGGTGGGCGAGGTGCTGGTCGAGGAGAGCGTGATCGGCTGGAAAGAGTACGAGATGGAGGTCATGCGCGACCGCAACGACAACTGCGTGATCGTATGTTCCATCGAGAACGTGGACCCGATGGGGATCCACACCGGCGATAGCATCACCGTGGCTCCTGCGGTGACACTCACGGATCGCGAGTACCAGGTACTGCGCGACGCGTCCTTTGCGATACTGCGGGAGGTCGGGGTGGAGACCGGCGGTAGCAACGTACAGTTCGCAGTGAATCCGCACGACGGACGCGTGTTCGTGATCGAGATGAATCCGCGCGTCTCGCGTTCATCGGCGCTCGCGAGCAAGGCTACCGGCTTTCCGATCGCCAAGATCGCCGCTAAGCTCGCCACCGGCTACACGCTCGATGAGATCCCCAACGATATCACCCGGGTGACGCCTGCGGCTTTCGAGCCATCGATCGATTACTCGGTCGTGAAGGTCCCACGCTGGGCCTTCGAGAAGTTCCCCGGTACAGACACCACGCTCACGACGCGTATGAAGAGTGTCGGCGAAGTGATGGCGATGGGGCGCACGTTTGCCGAGGCGTTCGGCAAGGCGTGGCGCTCGCTGGAAAACGGTCGGGGAGGGTTGGGTGCTGACGGCAAGGACGTCTTTGACGAGTCTCACTTCGACGAGCGTCTTGCAGTTCCTAACGAGCACCGGATGTTCTACCTGATAGAGGCACTACGACGTGGCAGAACTCTTGAGGAGTTGCACCACATCACAGCGATCGACTCATGGTTTCTCGAACAACTTCAGGGTGTGGTCGCGGTCGAAGGTATGATCCGGGGCCGCTCACTCGCAACACTCACCGGTGCTGAGCTGAGGGAATGCAAGCAACACGGGCTCGCCGACGTTCAGATTGCTCACCTTACAGGTTCGATAGAGGGTGAGGTACGGACCAGAAGGCTCGACCTCGGCGTGACGGCTACTTTCAAGGCCGTCGACACATGCGCTGGTGAATTCCTTGCGAATACGCCGTACTACTACAAGACGTACGAGGAGGAGAGCGAGGCCGTCCGTTCCGACCGGAAGAAGGCGATGATCCTCGGGGCGGGGCCCAACCGTATCGGGCAGGGCATCGAGTTCGACTACTGTTGCGTGCACGCTGCGTATGCGCTCTCGGACGCCGGTTTCGAGACGATCATGGTGAACTGCAACCCCGAGACCGTCTCGACGGACTACGACACTTCGGACAAGCTCTACTTCGAGCCGCTCACCTACGAGGATGTCATGGACATCATCGACCTGGAGCGTCCCGACGGTGTGCTTGTGACGTTCGGAGGCCAGACACCACTCAAGCTCGCGCGCAGGCTTGAGGAGGCCGGCGTATCGATCCTCGGCACCAGTCCGGAGGCGATCGACCTTGCTGAGGACCGGAAGCGTTTCTCCGAGGTGCTGGACCGTCTGGGGATCGCTTATCCCGCAGCGGGGACCGCACGCACGCTCGACGAGGCGGTCGAGGTAGCAGCGAGGATCGGGTATCCGCTCCTCGTGCGTCCGAGTTACGTGCTCGGTGGTCGCGGGATGGTGATCGCCTATGACGAGGAGTATATGCTGCGCTTCGTGCAGCAGGCGTCCGAGCTATCACCGGGCCAGCCGGTGCTGCTGGATCGGTTCCTGGAGGGTGCGATCGAAGTGGACGTTGATGCCGTATGTGACGGCGAGACCGTCTACATCGGTGGCGTGATGGAGCACATCGAAGAGGCGGGTATCCACTCGGGTGACTCGGCGTGCTGTATCCCTCCGTACTCGCTCGGTGAGGACACGATCGCGGTAGTGCGGGGTCATGCACGAGCGCTTGCGCTTGAGCTCGGGGTTCTTGGTCTGATGAACGTGCAGTTCGCCATAAAGGATGAGATGGTCCACGTTCTCGAAGTGAATCCTCGCGCTAGCCGGACGGTCCCGTTCGTGAGCAAAGCCACGGGCGTGCCGCTTGCAAAGGTCGCCGCTCGCGTGATGGCAGGGGAGAAGCTGGCGGGGATGCGGCTTCCAGCCGAAGACCGCGAGCTTGGCCGCTTCTGCGTGAAAGAGGCGGTCATGCCGTTTGGGCGGTTCCCGGGTGCGGACAGCGTGCTCGGCCCCGAGATGAAGTCTACAGGAGAGGTCATGGGCGTTGCGTCCGACTTCCCGTCGGCTTATGCCAAGTCTCAACTCGCAATCGACTATTCTCTACCGACGAGTGGTACGGCGTTCATCTCGGTGTGCGATCGCGATAAGCGCGGTGTGGTACCGGTAGCGCGCCATCTCATCGCACTCGGATTCCGTGTTCTTTCGACGCGCGGTACGGCCCGGATGCTGCGAGCATCGGGAATCACGGTGGGCGAGGTGCGTAAGGTGCATGAAGGTCGCCCTAACATCGTCGACGCTATTGTGAACGGCGAGGTGCATCTGGTGATCAACACGCCGTTCGGTCGTGAGACACGCTCGGACGGCTACCATATCCGTACCGCTGCGGTGCAGCACGGGGTGAGCAATATCACCACGCTTGCCGCGGCGCTTGCGAGCGTGCAGGCGATCGAGGCGATCAAGCAAGGCAGGTTGGACGTCAGGGCGTTGCAGGACTTCGAGCGGAGCGGATGATGTGTGACCAGGAGGGAAGTCCGGCGATCGAGCCGGTGGTGGTTGTCAGCAACGAGCGGGTTGCCACGAGTGTGTGCCGTATCGTGCTCGACGCGCCGCGTACGGCGGCGACCGTGGAGCCCGGACAGTTCGTACACCTACGGATCGCACGCCACGCCGATTTCATCCTGCGGCGCCCGTTCTCGGTGCACAGGGCACGCGGGGAGCGGCTTGAGATCCTCTACCAGGTCGTCGGTCGCGGCACGCGCGTGCTCGAAGACGCCAGGTCCGGTGACGTTATGGACGTGATCGGCCCGCTCGGGCATGGTTGGAGGATCCCGGAGGGTACGTCACGTGCGCTTGTGGTTGCCGGCGGACTCGGTGCTGCACCGATGGGTATGCTCGTCGAGCGGCTTGCCGAGCGGGGGGTGCAAGTCGCGCTGGCTCAGGGTGCGCCATCGGCAGGTCGGCTTCTGGCGCGGGATCTGTTCGACTCTCTGTGTCGCAAGTCGGTCGTCGCCACGGATGACGGATCGGCTGGTACGTGTGGGTTTGTGACGGTACTGAGTGCAGAGCTCCTCGACCGTGAGCAGCCTGATGTGGTGTATGCATGTGGACCCGAGCCTATGCAGCGGATCGTCGCGGGGCAGTGTGCCGGGGCGGGTGTGCCTTGCCAGGTATCACTCGAGCGCCTCATGGCGTGCGGCGTCGGTGCATGCCTCTCGTGCGTGGTGGACACGCACGACGGGCTCAAACGTGCGTGCGTGGACGGGCCGGTGTTCGATGCTGCCGATGTGGTGTGGGACTCGGGCGATGAACCGGAGGCGGTGTGATGAGTAGCGTGGACATGCGGGTGCGCCTCGGTTCGCTCGAACTCCGAAACCCGGTGTTGACTGCGTCTGGGACGTTCGGCTCAGGCAGGGAGTATGCGGATTTCTTCGATCTGGCACGGCTCGGTGCCGTGGTGACCAAAGGTGTCTCCCTTGAGTCGTGGTCGGGTAATCCCGGCCCGCGCATCGTCGAGACGCCGTCGGGTATGCTCAATTCGATCGGTTTGCAGAACCCGGGCGTAGAGGCGTTTTGCGCAAAGGATCTGCGCTGGCTGGCCGATCGGGACGTTCCCGTGATCGTGAACGTGGTGGGTCATCGGGCGGATGAGTATGCGGCGGTCGCGGAGCGGCTTGAGCAGGAGAGCGGTGTACATGCGCTCGAGGTGAACATCTCGTGCCCTAATGTCGATGCAGGAGGGATGGCCTTCGGCACGACGTGCCCGGCAGCGGCGGAGGTGGTGCGCTCGGTGCGTGCGGTGAGCACAAAGACACTCATCGTGAAGTTAAGCCCGAACGTCACTGATGTGACTGAGGTTGCACGTGCGGTCGAGGCTGAGGGTGCCGATGCGGTGAGTCTCATCAATACGCTCCTTGGCATGGTGATTGACACGCGGACGTTCAAGCCGGTGCTCGCGCGTGGAGTGGGTGGGCTCTCGGGTCCTGCCGTGCGACCGGTCGCGGTGCGGATGGTATGGCAGGTATCGCAGGCGGTGTCCGTCCCGGTGATCGGGATGGGGGGCATCACCTGTGCAGAGGATGCGACGGAGTTCATGCTCGCGGGAGCGAGCTGTGTAGCGGTCGGTACGGCGAACTTCATGGATCCGACGACAGCGATAGGTGTGGTGAGCGGTCTGGAGCGTTTCAGTGAGGAGCACGGAGTCGAGCGGATCACGGACCTTGTGGGGGCAGCATGGAAGACAAAATAGGCGACGGCAAAGCCGAGGGTATCGTGGGTGCACCACGGAGCCGCTCGGCAGTGAAGTGCGAGACTGATGAGATGAAGGATCGTATCATCGTTGCACTCGATCTCGAGGATAGAGTGTCTGCGATAGAGATGGCGCGCACGCTCGTAGGTACTGCGGGCTGGGTCAAGGTAGGCATGACGCTTTTCTACGCCGAGGGGCCTTCGATCGTTCGCGACTTACGGGCGCTCGGATTCAAGGTATTCGTGGACCTGAAGCTCCACGATATCCCGCATCAGGTGGAAGGCGCCTGTCGCATGCTCACCCGTGCAGGTGCCGACATGCTCACGGTCCATGCGTTCGGTGGGAGGGCGATGCTCGAGACGGCTATGAAGGCGACGGCCTCGGCTGCCCGGAAGTTTGGGACCGTACCGCCTAAAGTCGTCGCAGTCACGGTGCTGACGAGTCTCGATGATGCTGCGTTGAAGGCGATGGGCGTGGAGAGGTCCGCAGCCGAGCAAGTGATCATGCTCGCTGGCCTTGCGCGTGATGCGGGGTGCGACGGTATCGTCTGTTCTCCGAACGAGGCCGCAGTAGCACGCGAAGCGCTTGGACCCGACGCGTTCGTCGTGACGCCAGGGGTACGGCCTGCGGGGGATGCGGTGGGCGACCAGGCCCGAACCGCGACTCCCGCAGATGCGATCGCCGCCGGGGCCTCACATCTTGTCATCGGGCGGCCCATCACGGGTGCTCCTGATCCTGCAGCCGCAGCCAAAGTCATCCGGAAGGAGTTGCAGTCGTGACCATCAGTCAGGGCGGTGTCTTGAAGGCACTCAAGGACGCAGGGGCTATCCTGCACGGGCACTTCCAGCTGACGAGTGGGCGGCACTCGGACACCTACGTGCAGTGCGCGCGGGTGCTGGAGGATCCTACGCTTACTACTGAACTCGCGGTCGCGATGTCGGAGAGTATGGCCGATCGTGAGATAGATGTCGTGGCTGCTCCGGCGGTAGGTGGCATCATCATCGGGTTCGCTGTTGCACAAGCCCTTGGGGTCAAGTTCATCTTCAGCGAACGTGCAGATGGCGTGATGACGTTCCGGCGGAGCTTCAAAGTCGAGCCCGGTTCGCGTGTGCTAGTTGTAGAAGACGTGGTCACGACCGGTGGTAGTGTCGCTGAGGTGATCGATCTCGTGGATGCCGCCGGTGGCGAAGTGGTGGCTGTGACGTCGATCATCGATCGGGGCGGAGAAAAGGTCTTCACCGCGGACTTTGTGCCTCTTATTCAACTTGAGGTTCAGTCTGTGGAGCCGGATGTATGTCCGCAGTGTGCCGCTGGAACACCTATCGATTCGCCGGGGAGTAGGCGTCTCGGTTAGTTTGGGCTTGGCATCGCCCCAGGTCAGGGGTAACATCAACGGCGCCGCATGCAAGACCAGAGTGCGCAGCGGTATGTGATAGGACGTTGTCGAGAACGCGCACCGTACCGCAAGGAGGAACCAATGGCTCTACCCAATCTCTCCGAGGCCGACCGCAAGAAGGCGCTCGAGAAGGCGGCTCAGGCTCGCCAGGCGCGCGCGGAGCTTCGTCAGAGGATCAAGGGCGGGGAGATGTCGTTCGCCGAAGTCATGGCCAAGTCCGACGATCCTATCGTGGCTCGCATGAAGGTCGCGACACTGCTCGAGAGCCTTCCGGGCTTTGGTAAGGCCAAGGCTGCCAAGATCATGAGTGAGCTCGAGATTTCTGACAGTCGCCGTGTGCAGGGCCTTGGTGCCCGTCAGCGCGAGATGCTCATGCAGCGTCTCGGCTGATCAGTAGCGTCTATGCGTGCGGGTTCGCTGTTCATCATCTCCGGTCCGTCAGGGGCCGGCAAGGGGACTCTGGTCGATCGTCTGGTGACCAGGGTTCCTGGTTTGCAGGTCTCCACCTCTGCAACGACACGTGCACCGCGCCCGGGCGAGATCGATGGCGATGATTATGTCTTTCTCTCTTCCGACGAGTTCCAGCGCAGGGTCGATGAGGGTGCCTTCCTCGAGTGGGCAGAGGTGCATGGGAACCGATACGGTACGTTGCGGTCGACGGTCGAGGAGCGCCTCAGCAAGGGGTGCGATGTCATCCTGGAGATCGACCCACAGGGTGCGTTCCAGGTGAAGGATGTACTGCCATCCTCGGTACTCATCTTCATCACTGCGCCATCGATGACCGAGCTCGAGCGGCGCATACGTAAGCGTGGCGCCGAGTCGGACGACGAGGTCAGGATGCGTCTGGAGACCGCCGAACGTGAGCTGCGCCTTGTGGGAACATACCATCATGTGGTAGAAAACGATGATGTGTCCCTTGCCACCGAACGGTTGGCAGAGATCGTCGAATCCCACCGATCCCACGAAGGATGTCGCTGATATGGTCATCAAGCCCGAGATCGACTTGCTGCTCGAGAAGGTCGACTCAAAGTACACACTGTGCATCATAGCCGCCAAGCGCGCCCGTCAGATCAACGATATGGTTCACGGTGTTCGTGACCAGGCGTTGCTTACCATGCAGGCTCCACAGATCGCGCAGATCACGAGCACCAAGCCACTCACGCTGGCGCTCGATGAGATCGGAAGCGGCGACGTGAGCTACGAACGGGTGAAGGATAGCTATAAGTAGCGCGGCATCGCCGAGCTTGACGTATGCCCCGATACCGCGTGAGCGGTGTCGGGGCATCGTCGTGTGAGAGAGTCGCGTCAAGCGAAGGGTGGATGGGTGTGCGAGTGGCCCTAGTGCACTATCACGAGATCGGCCTCAAGGGCCGGAACCGCGGTCAGTTCGAGCGACGCCTGGAGAGGAACGTACGGTGGGCGTTGCGCACACTGCCCGGTGCTGAGGTGCGGCGGATCGCAAGCCGTGTCCTAGTACGCGCCCCGGAGGACATGGACGGGGATCGGTTGCTCGCAACGGTCGCAGCGGTCCCGGGCGTCGCATACGTGTCGTACGGTGCCGAGTGCGAATGCGATCCGGAGTCGATCGGGAAGACAGCGCTTGCGGAGGTCCACAGCGGGCTTACACGGCACAAGGATGCCAGTACGTTCGCTGTCGTCTCACGTCGTTCGTCCACGACCTACGCTGAGTCGAGCATGGACATCAACCGGCGTGTAGGCGACCTTATCCGGATGGAGACGGGTCTGTCCGTCGATCTGGGCAATCCCGATATCACCGTGTGGGTCACGGTCGTGCAGGGTGCCGCGTATGTGTGGACACGTCGTATCGAAGGTGTGGGAGGGCTGCCGGTCGGTACGTCGGGGGCGGTGGTGTCCCTGCTCTCCTCGGGGATCGACTCACCTGTGGCCACGTGGCGCATCATGCGACGTGGGGCGTCGATCGTGGGAGTGCACTTCTCTGGCCGCCCGCAGACAGGTGGGCAGTCCGAGCACTACGCGGCCGAGATCGCGCAGGTGCTCGCGGGTACTGGTGGCATGGAAAAGCTCTACATCGTGCCCTTCGGCGATGTGCAGCGGCAGATCGCCCTCAGTGCACCGGAGTCGCTAAGGGTAGTGCTTTACCGGAGGTTCATGGTGCGTGTTGCCGAGCGCATCGCCTTTAGAGAAGATGCGCGGGCTTTGGTGACCGGGGAGAGCCTCGGACAGGTGGCATCGCAGACGCTCGACAATGTAGCTACCATCGATGCCGTGGCTACGATGCCCGTGTTGCGGCCGCTGATAGGATCGGACAAGCAGGAAATCATGGCTCAGGCGCGTGGGATCGGCACGTATGATCTCTCCGTGGCGTGCTCGGATGATTGCTGCTCCCTGTTCATGCCCCGCCGTCCGGAGACGCATGCGTCTCCGGGAGAGGCTGATGCCGGTGAAGCTGAATTAGATGTCGAGGGATTGGTGACCTCAGCGCTTGAAGGTGTGAGTGTGATCGAGCTGCCGACACTGGTGAACCGCGGTAGGAGACGGACGGGTGCACGTGGTCGCTCATAGTGGGGTCGTCGGTGATAGGGGTACCGCACGCGGCCCCATCCGCGTGCTCGCACTGGAGCCCTACTACGGGGGTTCACACCGTGCGGTGCTTGACGGGTTGATCAAGCACTTGAGCCGGCTCGGCTTCACCTTTGACGTACTGTCGCTACCTCCGCGTAAGTGGAAGTGGCGTATGCGAGGTTCGGCGATCACGATGGCCGAGGAAGCACGCGCGTTGGCTGCGGCATGGGTCGAGTCGTACCCCGCAGGGGAGTCCGACCGGCCGCACCCGGACCGCGCGTGGGATCTTGTCTACGCATCGACGTTCATCAATCTCGCCGAGTTCATCGGGCTCACCGGAGACGCCATCGCGGGTGTCCCGCGGATCGTGTATTTCCACGAGAACCAGCTACTATATCCCAATCGTCATACTGCCGAGTGGGACTACCAGTTCGCGCTCACTAACATCACGAGTGCACTCGCGGCGGACCGCTGCGTGTTCAGTACGCGCTATAACCTCGACGGCTTTCTCACCGAGATCCCCGGCTTCCTTCGAGAGTTCCCGGATCATCGTCCCAGGGGGGTGGCCGAGCGAATCGCCGCATGTTCAGAGGTGCTTGCGCCGCCCTTCGATCC
>JAVERH010000234.1:0-2559 GCA_034007245.1 Coriobacteriia bacterium
ATCGTGCTCGAGGATGGCGCAGAAGCCAACGTCATTACCGGCTGCAACATCCACACCGACGTCAAAGAAGGCCTGCATGCCGGCATCTCCGAGTTCTACGTCGGCAAGAACGCGCACCTGACCTTCACGATGATCCACAACTGGGCCCAGGACTTCAGTGTCCGCCCGCGCACCGGTATCGTCGTCGAGGACGATGGCGTATACATCAACAACTATGTACTACTCAAGCCGGTGAAATCGCTCCAATCCTTCCCCGTCGCCAAACTCGTAGGCGCTCGCTCGAAAGCCGTCTTCAACTCCATCGTCTACGGACTCAAGAACAGCTACATCGACCTCGGCAGCGAGGCCCAGCTGATCGGCGAGGACTCTCGCTCGGAGGCTGTGGCCCGTACCGTCTCGATGGACAGCTCCATCGTCTATTCGCGCGGCCGCCTTGTGGGCAGGACGAACAGCTGCAAAGCGCACCTCGACTGCCGCGGCATCGTGCAGTCCGAAGACTCCACCCAGTGGGCGATCCCGGATCTTGCAAGCGAGGGCGCCCCTGGCGCCGAGCTCAGCCACGAGGCTGCCATCTCTCCGATCGCAGCCGAGGAGGTCTACTACCTCATGACGCGCGGTTTGCCGAAGGATGAGGCGATTTCGATGATCACCCGCGGATTCGTGAACATCGACATCCCCGGCCTGCCAGACGTACTGCGCGCTCAGATCGACAAGGCCATCACAGAGACGAGCGAGAACGCGATGTAGGCTCACCTACCTCACACACACCACGCACACGAAAGGGCGGACCGGATACGACCGGTCCGCCCTTTTCCTTGTGTCCGTGACACGACTGGCCCGGCGGCCACTGCCGAGCTAGCGAAGGATCCCGGCCGCCATCGCCGCGTGCACACCGATCCATACGAGGTTCGCAACCCAGATCGGCTTCTGCCGATGGATAAGACCGTAAACCGTCCAGATAGCCGAGACGACCAGACCGATCAGGGACGTGATCCCCGAGAGGCCGGCGGTACGGTTGAGTGCCCACACGTTGTAGAGCTGCGGCGCCATTGCGAGCGGATAGACTATGCCGAACAGCATGACCATACGGTTGACATGCGGCTCGATGACCACTGCCACACTTTCAGTCATCTGCGCGGCCCTGGGGCCGATGAGCGCGACCTGAGCGGGTGCCCGCAGCGTCTTCCGTACGTCCAGCATTCTATTTGCTCCTGACAGTCACGCTTGGTGTGTAGGCCTACCCCATGTATCGCCCCTGCGTGACTGCTCAGCAAGCGTGCGACAGCACTCCGTCTCCGGCCCGTATACCTCCCGTTATCTCCGCCCTGATCCCACCGATGCAGGGCCAGGGATCATCGGTGCAGGATCAGAAATGGCATGACATTTGTTAGTGGGGATTAGCAGGCTTGAGATTTCTTAAGATATGCTTATTACTTCTGAAGTCGTGGCAAGGAGCGCTCGATGGTCCACAAAGAAACATGCTCCGTATGCAAGGGCAACAGGGTCATCAGCGTGAAGTCCCGGCCGGGCGTCACAGAGTGGCGGCCATGCATGGGATGCAACGGCACGGGCTACCTGGTGCGAATCGCGCCGGGAGGCGGACTGCCCGCCCGCTGATCACCGTGGATAGGCCGGCAGCGTCGACCACCTGCAACGGAACACACATGGCCGGCTTTACCCGGAACGGCCCCCTCGGGGGCCGTTCTGTATCTTAGCCGTAGTAGATATAGTACCGGCAGTGGCGATACTCGGGACAGTTGGCAGGAACGGTACTCACCGTATGCAGCCAGCGTGTTCCCTCCACGAAACAGGAGCACTCCACCTGCCAGTCCTCGGGCTTCACGCGCGTGTTGTAACGATCGCTCTCGTCAACCTGTTCGCGCCAGTAGAAGCACTTGCCCTTTATCGGCGAGTAACCGTCCACACGCCCCCCTCGACCGCTATCTCTGCCCCCGCGGTTTGACGGCCGGGAGTTCGAGCCGGTTATGCTCTTTGAGCTCCACGATGCTGAACACACCGTTCATGAACAGTATTCCCTGTATCGTGCCGATCCACCGATACGCCTTGGCAAGTCGACCACCGCGCAGGAATATGCGCGACTGATCGCACATCCAAAGCGCATGGTTGAGCGTATCGTACTTGGGAGTCTCGAACCTACAGGCGCCAATGTGGCCTTCTATGTCCTCATACCGCCCGGAGCGATAGCCAAGCTCGATGAGCGTCTTCGCATAGAAATCGAGCATCCCGTGAGCATGCTCGGTGGTGAGATCGTCATCGAATGCATGCGGCTCATCGATGGGGGCCATCAGCGCCACCTCTCCTTTCAACCATGATGCAGCAAGGAGTGTGGCGCTGCAAACCCCAGAGCGCTTGCGCACAACGAGCCCGGCACTTCGCACTACTCCGCAGGGCAGAACCTCTCGGGTGGAGGACCACAAGGAAAGGCGGCCGTGTCGTTGAGAAGCGCCCTCTCGTGTGCGGGGAGCAGTTCGCGCTCGTGATCGCGATGGTCGTTGGAAGTAGCGAGCGTCTCACGCATGATCACGAGCAACAGATAGC
>JAVERH010000235.1:0-2534 GCA_034007245.1 Coriobacteriia bacterium
CCGACATCGAGTACCGTCGCCTCACGTGGTGCCTCCTCGTCCACAGCAGCTGGCACGACTTCAGCACTTGGCTCCTCAGAGGCAGCGCAACCCGGAAGCACCAGAACGAACATGAGGATCAACACAAGCCCGGTCATAACGGATCTTTTCATCCAACTCTCCTATTCAAAGTCATCAGGTGTCTTCACTCATGGCCCAGAGTGCCCTCACTTTCTCGATTTCGCTCAGGCAGAACGCATCACTCCTTTCGGCCCGATCCATATCTATGTGGTGCTCGATTGCGCTGAGTCCCGATGGGCCGCGCATGACGATGACCCGATCACCGAGTCGAACCGCATCTTCGAGATCATGGGTGACGAACAGCGTCGTACATGGCCGCCATGAGAGAAGCTCGAGCAAGTACTCTCTGAGTGAGTGCCGTAGACTATGATCGAGCGCACTGAACGGCTCATCGAGCAACAGAACGCGGGGTTTCAGCACGAAGGCCCGCGCGAGCGCAACTCGCTGCTTCATGCCACCGCTCAACTGTGAGGGGTACAGATGCGCGCTTGCCTGCAGGCCGATGCGCTCGAGCACCTCGCGCGTGAGTTGCAAGCGCTCGTCTTTCGGGATCCGCAGGGCGTGAAGACCTATTTGGACGTTACCAGCGACATCGCACCACGGCAGTAAACGTGGCTCCTGGAACACGTATGCCAGCGGCTGTGCCTGCACACGAACGACACCGCAGTTCTGGGACACCAGACCTGCGATCATGTTGAGGATCGTGGACTTCCCTACCCCGGACGGCCCGATGAGACAGACGATCTCACCCTCTCTGACGGACAGGCTCACGTCGTCCAGGACCCAGGTGTCACCGTAGCTCTTGCACACACCGTCAAGCTGGATCACAGAGCCGGAGTCACTCGGAATACAGGACAAGGGCACCGCCACGTCGCTTAATACCATCGGAACAGGGTGGTCAGACGGTGCACCACTGCGCCATGCGACACCCATGTCCTGCACCCCCCAACCAGTCGACGTGAAAAACACCCTAAATGAACCTCTAGGGTAACCGTCAGAGCGCATAGTTGCACGCATCCGCCATGAATTTCCAGGTAGCCCGGGAGACTGCCTCGTTTTGCAGGACGGTGTGTTGGGAGAGCGATCAAGCGATAAACAAACGCTGATACGCCCTACTCGGCCTCGACATAGTCTGATGGCCATATCATCTGTACGATCGTGTCTCTGTCCTGAGACTTGCCGCGGTACATCAGCTCATCCGCAAGCTTCACGGCGGAATCCGCCGTAGCGGGAGGTTCTACGAAGGTCACCGCACCGAATGTTGCACTCACACCCCAACGCTCGCCGGTCTCGCGTCTCAACGCCTCAGCGACCCGGGCAAGCAGCATCTGTGCCCCCTCGGCACTCGTTGCGGTCAACACGAGGCCGAACTCATCGCCACCGATCCGGGCGACGAGATCGACGGTACGGAGTTCGGAGCTGATCGTCTCCGCAACCGCTCTCAGGAGCCCGTCACCCTCCGAGTGCCCATGAAAGTCGTTGACCCGCTTGAAGTGGTCGAGGTCCAGATAGACGATCGTGAAGGATCGTCCATCTCTGCCGGACTTTGCGATCTCCCGCTCGATATGCTCGGTAAAGACACGCCTGTTAGCGATGCCGGTCAGGGAGTCCGTCCGCGAGAGGGCACGTTCGCGCTCATGTGCTCTTCGAGCAACCCGGACCAGCTCGTTGATAGCCAGGAAGAAGATGAGCCGCACAGTGGTGTTCCACACAACGACCCATGCCGCCGAATACACACGTGCTTCGACCTCCAGGTAACCCCAGACAACGGCCCCCGCAAGTGCAGCCGCACGACCCGCGTCCCGCGAGATGAAGGTGCCTGCCAGGAGCACCGGGAGCAGGTAGAACACCGAGAAGCTGAGTTCTTCACCGGTCAGATAGTCCAGCAGTGCCACAAACCCCAGAAGGAGGAAGCTGGAGCCGACTCTAGCCAGCAGCGGTGCCGATGCCAGACGATGCCTGAACGATGACATCCCACCGGGGCTTGACGTCGGAGCCGAAGACTCACGGTCGTGCGAGCCGCTCACGTGTAGCGCTGACAACGTGACCTCCTGTATGAGCACGCCCGATGTGCGCCAAGTCTACCGTACATCGGGACCCCGGTATCGACGAAAGTGCCGGGTCAGGGTGGTCCTGGAGAGCACGATACGGACTCCGGGCACGAACAGGCCGAGCCAGAGCAGTCCGTAGGCGCCCCACACAGCGGCCACGATCCAGATGTAGCTGATGACGAGTTGCACGATGCCACTGATCACACCTCCGGTGATACCCATCGCATCGAGGAGTACGGGAGCAGCCCACGCACCAGCGGGCAGTGAGACCAGCCACATATAGAAGAGCAGCCACGACTGTCCGCCCTGGATAGCATCGGTCGGACAGTTCGACATACACCGCATGCAGTTCTGGCATCTGTAACTCCAGTAGGGCCGCCGGGCCACCCCCCGGAGCCGAACAGCACCCTGCGGACAGTTCTT
>JAVERH010000236.1:0-2529 GCA_034007245.1 Coriobacteriia bacterium
ATGCGCGCTCAACAGAGCGGCGCCCTTCGCGATACCCGTCAGCAGATCATCGACGTGGCGCGACGTCTCTTCTCTGATCGCAGCTATCTAGGCGTCTCCATGAGCGACATCGCCGGACGCCTCGGAGTCACCAAGGCCGCCCTCTACTATCACTTCTCGGGCAAGAGGGACATCTACCTGAACGTGCTCGACGACGTTCTATCAGACCTGCGTGCGCGTCTTGGCGTCGAGCAGGATGGGGAGACGCTGGATGAGCAGCTCCACCGGATGGTGAAGGGCTACTTGGAATTCGGGATGCGCGAAAAGAACCTCGTCAACGCGCTTGTCGTGAAGTTGCCACCTGCCGAGACCGAACTGCGCCGATTCGTGGCCTCATCGAAGGAAGAGCTCGTCAATCTCCTGCGGCCTGCCGTCGAGCGCGCTGTTGGGCAGGGGCGTCTTCCCGATGGCACCGATAGCCGCCTTGTGGCGACGATGCTGGCGGCGATGATGGACGGTCTGATCCTGGGGCACTCGTTCTTGGGGAAGCCGCTGAACCCGGACACCGTGTCGGGCCAGATCGTGGGGCTGCTGGGACTAGGTGGCGGATCCTCACGGTGTCTGTAGTCGCGAACGGCTATCCCCGCTCTTTGCGGTCGTGAGTACCCCCATCACGACACGAGCGCTTCAAGCGTCGCGACACATCCCGGCGGTGCTCATGCTCGAGACCCAAGCATCGACCGTTGCCAGCCTCGTGCTGAAAGGAATCGCGCCGTGCTCATGAGATTCGCCACCTTCGTTGTGAGAAGGCGACGGCCCGTCATGGGAATCGCCGCGATTCTTCGCATCTTTGGCGGATTTGGCCTCATGAACCAGCGTACCGACTACGGCATGACGTCGTACCTCCCCGGGGACATGGAGTCGGCAAAGGGCGGCTCGCTTCCCAAGATGATGGATGATCTCGTATCGGCGCTCGACCAGGTGGCCGGAGGACTGGGGAGCGGCGTTGATGAGATGCGCAAGGGTGAGGAGCTCATGCAGGCGATGAAGGCTGCTGCGGACAGAGCTACATGAGCTTCCTCGGTCTGCCTGATGGTGCCCATGGGCGCGTGAGCTTCTTATTCAAACTCGATGGGGTGTCGAAGGAGTAGCGCGTTCAGATGGGTCCCGTAAGCGGGGTCGGATGCGTAGGACACAGTAACGTCGAGCGTGCTTGCCCGGCAGGTCAGTTCGAGAACGCAAGGTGCGCGACGTGCGAGAGGGACTCGACTTGATGGAAGCAGTAGGCAGCCGGTAGCCAGCGGTCCGACACCAAGAACGCGGTGACGGAGGCGACACAGACGCTCGGACGCGTACTGGCGGAAGTACAGCAGGCTTGATCGGCTGCAGCGAGTCCGATGGCGGACAAGAAGGACGCGTGGGAAATGAAGGCAGGTCGTCTTGGACTGGCTCTTGGAAGCGGGAGTGCCCGAGGACTCGCGCACATCGGTGTGCTGAAGGTACTGGACAGAGAAGGCCTGCCGATCGACGTGATCGCAGGAACCAGTATCGGCGCAGTCATCGGTGGTGCCTATGCGGCGGGCGTGACACCTCAGGAGATGGAGCGGATCGCTCTGTCCGTGGATATCAGACGACTCATCTCTCTGGCGGACATCACCCGTCCGACCACCGCGCTCGTGAACGGGAAGCGGGTCGAGGAGTTCATCCGCGACGTGGTCGACGGCAAGACGTTCGCCGACACCAGGATACCGTTCTCATGTGTGGCCGTTGACGTGGCCGGCGAGCAGGAAGTCGTGCTGCACGAGGGCGATCTCGCAAGCGCGATCAGGGCGAGCGCGTCGACACCCGTGATCTTCGCGCCGGTGAAGCGCGAGGGGCGATTGCTCGTGGACGGGGGCGTGCTCAACTCCGTTCCTGTCGATGTCGCCAGGGATATGGGAGCAGACATCGTGGTCGCGGTCACCAACCTGGGCATCCCGAGAAGCAAGGTCCCGATCTTCTCCAATGACAAGCACGGGGAGTCGATCGCGACCGGCAAGATCGAGGGGACGGGCTTCACTGAGGTCGTGTACTCACGTGTTCTCACAGCCATTATGGACAGATTGCGCTCGCCTTCCGTCTACCAGCTCGCCGCAGGCTCGGTCGACCTGATGCAGCGCGAACTGTCCGAGCGTCGGCTGGGTACGGCTGATCTGGTGATCGCCCCCCAGATCGACGGAGCCGCGTACTACAGCTTCTATGAGGCTGACAAGATGATCGCTGCCGGCGAAAGGGCGGCCGAGGTAGCCATCACGGAGATCGAGAGTCTGCTGGCGGCAGAGCGAGTCGCGTCGACGGATTGAGGAGAGCGCATGCCTCCGCGTACAGCGGGGGCATGCGGCAGCGCAGCGAAGGGAGATCTGATGCAGGACACTCAGCTGATCACGGATTCCGGTTGCGACCTGTCGCGCGAGGTTCTCGATGCTGCGGGTGTCGCCACCTTGTTCTTCCCCTATACGCTTGATGGTGAAGAACGTTTCGATGACTTCGGGCAGACGCTCTCATACGACG
>JAVERH010000237.1:0-2519 GCA_034007245.1 Coriobacteriia bacterium
TTCTTTGCCTACCGCAACTGCTGCTTGTACCTTCATGTCATGCCTCCTTGCTCGTTGCACAGTAACCATCGCATGGGACTGCGCGTGCCCACGTGTCCATCCTGATCGAACGCGGGCCAAACCAAATGACGCCGGGTCTCTAGCCTCCCGCGATGGGCACGAAGAATGTCGCCGTCCCATCCCTGGCGAGGGGCGTTTCGCGCCCGGCTGATGCCAGCGATCGTCCATCCGCCATAGCCACGACCTGAGGATGGAACGACCGCGTCTCGGCATTCCATACATTGGGGGGGAACAGCGAACCGAACCTTGCGCCGATGACGTCGAGCAGGTCGCCGTAAGAAGCGGGGTCGGGCAACTCGAAAGTGATTGGTTCACCGGGCGGAACCTCCAAGTTCATCCCGATGAGGCCGAAGAACCTCGCATGGTATTGCACGGTGGTGAACCTTCCTAAGCGACCGGACGGGCGCCTCTTCGCTGACACTGGCCTTGTACCGACAAGCTGGACTAAGGGGCAACGGCCTCGGGATGCAGATCCTTCACCAGATCGTCAAGACCTAGTGCGCGCAAACCCTCTGCACTGGGAACCGTCGTTTCCTTGTCCCATCCGACAGCCGACAGGTATGAGTCTCGCATCGCGTCCAGATCCACGACGTAGCCCTTGCCCATGCCCGACTTCAACTCCGTGCCGTCAAGGCAACGCTTGGGCACCGGGCAATCTCGGACCGGATTGATCCCTTCCCGCAGGTTGAACGCATGCCGCAACGTCTGTATCCGCTCTCCGGTCGCTTGGATGCGGCCGATGTCCCACGGCTCGCCAGTCACGAACGTGAGCTCGCGGACCAGGGCATCCGGCGGCGCGATGAACGACGAGAAGATGCATATCCCGGACGAGTTCGCGACCTGCCGGTCGTTGACGATGAACCGATGCGCGGGACCCTTGGCCGCGTAGTCGCGTTTGTGGACGTTCAGGGGCGCCGGCAGGGGCAGCTCGTCCAAGCCGGTGAAGAACTCCAACTCCCCGGTTCCACCCGTTGTGTGACGTCCCGGCGTCGGATCAAGATGGAAGTTCAGCGCCATGCCAGGAGAGTACCGAGGATCGTGCATTCCGGGCTCTTCCCCGTGGACGTGGATAGCATACTGCGCGCTGTCCTTGCCGATCCTCTCGGCCGCTTTCTCCGCCCCGTCAGCCAAGACGGCGCCGAAACCGGTCCGCTCTGCCATCTGGCGGGTGACCTCGACGATGGCGGGCGCGTTGCCCCACCGCAGCTCGAGACCCCCGGTATCCACGGTGTTGATGATGCCTCGGTCGAAACACTCGATTGCGAAGGCGATCGTGGTGCCGGCTGCGATCGTGTCCATGCCCGCCCGGTTGCAGAGTTCGTTCACCTTGAGCATCGCTTCCGTGTCGTCCATAAGGAGCATGCTGCCGAACGACGCAAGGGTCTCATACTCGGGACGGTGCTCGTACGCTCCCGCGGTCGCGTACGGACCATCGGGGACCGACAGGTAGGCGCCACACGAGATGGCGCAATGCCAGCACCCAGTGCGCCGCACCCTGTACTTGTCGAGCGCCACATCGCTCACCTTGCTCGCACCGGGGAAGTCCACCTCGCCAGAGCCAGCCCAGTTCTTGACGGGCGAATCGCCGTTCATTGCGCTGGCGGCAGCCAATCCGCTCGTGCCGAAAGTCGTGAAGAGCTGGTAGGCGGGGCTGTTCTCGGCTTTGGCCGCACGCATCGATTCGGTCACGTAGGCGTTGAGGCCGGCTTCATCGGCGACAGGCACCTTCTGCGTTCCCGCGACCGCAACAGCCTTCAGGTTCTTGGAGCCCATCACAGCTCCGAGCCCGCTTCTCGCCGCCGCGCGACCCAGATCGTTCATCACCGACGCCATCAGGTTCTTGTTCTCTCCGGCCCGGCCGATCCAGGCGACCTTGACGTCGTCGCCCAGTTCCTTGATGAGTTCGGCTTCAACATCGACCCCATTGCCCCAGTACGGGGTCGCATCTCTGATCTCCGCCTTGCCATCACGAACGTAGAGGTAGACAGGCTTCGGCGAGATTCCGCGGAAGTAGATGGCATCGTAGCCGGAGAACTTAAGAGCCGGTCCGAAGTTGCCGCCGCAGTTCGCATCTCCCCATGTACCGGTCTTCGGTGACTTGCCGACAACGGTAAAGCGATTTCCCGTGATCGCCCGGGTGCCAGTGAGTGGTCCCGTGGTCAAACCGAGAATGGCATCCGGTCCCATTGGGTCGACACCTGCCGGCATCCGATCGTACAGTAGCCGCACCCCGATGCCGTACCCTCCAACATAGTCCCGATACAAGTCATCAGCGGGAACCTCCACTGTGATCTCGCCGGACGTTAGATCGACCCATAGCATCTTACCCATGACTCCGTACATACGTTAGCCCTCCAATCATTGGATGACCGGGATACGATCCGCACCGCAGTCCCGCCCTACACAGCGTGGGCGAAGTCGGCAACTGATCTGTCCCGCTCGATGACCAGGGACGCGAG
>JAVERH010000238.1:0-2518 GCA_034007245.1 Coriobacteriia bacterium
GGTGAGGATGCGGTGAGGTCGCTGCGCTTCACTGTATCCAAGGAAGTCTCACTTGAGCGGGCGTGGGAAGCAACGCTAGAACACGCTGACTCAGAGTACGAACCCGACGCGGTCGAACCCATTGCGTTGAGCCAGGTGGAGATAGCACAGGCGGAGCATGTGGCGGCCGCCATCACCGATGACAGCCTCAGGGAGACCGCGCTCAGGGTCATGATGAAGGACCTCGCATTGAAGAAGGGACGCCGCTCGGATGGTGCCTGAAAGCGCCGGTCAGCGACCCCCCGGCACGCCATGTAGAACCACCACTTGTGGTATACTTGACCAGGGCGAATGACCATATATCGTGGTCCGTTCCATCCCCTCGCCCCGGCACCCTGCTCGTAAACCAACGGAGGAGCTATAGTGCCCGAAAGCACATACTCAGGCAAAGATATCCAGGTCCTTGAGGGGCTTGAAGCCGTACGCAAGAGACCTGGTATGTACATCGGCTCGACAGGCCCCAAAGGACTCCATCACCTGGTCTATGAAATCGTCGACAACTCCGTCGATGAGGCCCTTGCTGGATGCTGCAACAGCATCGAGATCACAATCCACCAGGACAACTCGGTCTCAGTCACGGACAACGGGCGTGGTATCCCGGTCGACAACGTACCTAAGTATCGCAAGCCAGGTGTTGAGGTTGCGCTAACCATCCTGCATGCGGGTGGCAAGTTCGGCGGGAGCGGTTACAAGGTCTCCGGCGGTCTTCATGGTGTGGGCGTGAGTGTGGTGAACGCGCTCTCGACCAGGCTGGAGATCGAGGTCAAGCGAGATGGAAAAATATGGGCGATGGCGTTCGAGCGTGGGAAGACGGTCTCACAGCTGACCGCGATCGGGAAGTCGAAGGCGACCGGGACCAAGATCCGGTTCTGGCCTGACGCCGAGATATTCGAGACCACGGAGTTCTCCTGGGATGTCATCGCATCACACATGCGCGAGACGGCCTTCCTGAACAAGAACCTCAAGATAACCCTGACCGACGAGCGCGAGCTTGAGCCGCGCACCGAGGAGTTCCGGTACGCCGGCGGCATCATCGACTTCGTGAAGTACCTGAACGAGAAGCGCGAGACCATACACGCGAAGCCGATCTACATCGAGGCAGAGGGTGCCGAGGGTATGGTCGAGGTCGCGCTGGGTTGGAACACCGGATACTCGGAAACAGTGCTGGCGTTTGCCAACAACATCAACACGCACGAGGGTGGAACCCACCTCGACGGTTTCAAGAACGCACTCACGCGCACCATCAACGACTATGCTCGCCGCCAGGGGATCCTGAAGGAGAAGGACGACAACCTCTCCGGCGAGGATATCCGAGAGGGGCTCGTCGCGGTCATCTCAGTCAAACTGCGGGAACCGCAGTTCGAGGGTCAGACCAAGACCAAACTCGGCAACACCGAGATGCGCTCGTTCGTTCAGTCCGCGATGACCACGGGGCTCGCCGAGTTCCTTGAGGAGCACCCCAAGCCCGCCCGCGCGATCATCACCAAGTCCACGCAGGCCGCCAAGGCGCGTATGGCTGCACGCAAGGCCCGCGAACTGACGCGGCGCAAGGGTCTTCTGGAGAGCTCGACGTTGCCGGGCAAGCTGGCTGACTGCTCCATCAGGGAGGCCGCGCTCACCGAGATCTACCTCGTGGAGGGAGACTCGGCCGGTGGATCGGCGAAGCAGGCACGAGACCGTAGCTTCCAGGCGATCCTCCCGTTGCGGGGCAAGATCCTCAACGTCGAGAAGGCGGGAATCACACGCGCGCTGTCGTCACTGGAGATCCAGGCGATGATCACCGCGTTCGGCACGAGCGTTTCCGAGGAGTTCAACCTCGATAACGCCCGGTATCACAAGATCATCATCATGACCGACGCCGATGTTGACGGTGCGCACATCCGCTGCCTGATACTGACGTTCTTCTACCGGTTCATGCGGCCGATGATCGATGCCGGCTACATCTACATCGCACAACCACCACTGTACAAGATCACGTACGGCAAGAAGCACGAGTACGCGTACACCGAGAAGCAACTCCAGCAGTTCCTGGCCACGTTGCCCGAGACCACGAAGTACAGCATCCAGCGCTACAAGGGTCTCGGTGAGATGAACCCTGAGCAACTGTGGGAGACCACGATGGATCCGGCCAAGCGGACACTCCTCCAGGTGAGCCTGGATGACGCCCTGGCGGCCGAGGAGGCGATCGTCGACCTCATGGGAGACCAGGTCGAGCCGCGCAAGCAGTTCATCCAGCGGCACGCCAAGAGTGTCCGCTTCCTGGACGTGTAACGCGTGATCCGGACGGAGACGCGTGATGACGCCGGACAACAAGCAGGCACCGCGGTTCGAGCCCCCTCCCTGGGAGGCCGAGGCGTTCGAGCGGTTCCGTCAGGAGCAGGAACGCCTGCGTGCGGCCGAGGAGCTCGAGCAGTCATTGCGGCAAGTGATGGAGACACCGCTGGATCCCGCCGCCGAAGGGGAGAGGCCCGCGGAGGAG
>JAVERH010000239.1:0-2514 GCA_034007245.1 Coriobacteriia bacterium
CCGACGCCGCTTGATCCTGCGATCCTCAAGCTCGTTCAGTACCCCGATGGGCGTCTCCGGGGTGATCGGGAGATCGCTCTCTTCTCTGTCTTCCTCGAGTTCCGCTGTGAACTGGTCGTTGGTCAGTGACATCATGCCCCGCAGGACGTCGACACGCTCATCGAACGCTGCCTGCTCTTGTGGCGTGTGCACGACCTCCGAGAACTCCCGATCCTCCGGCATGGCCGCCCCTCCCTACCGTGCCTGCTCTCATGAGCTATATGCCCATGCCGCGCCCGGAGAAGCACGCGCACGCGTATGGAGCTCGAAAGGCGAGCCGTGCTTAGCGGAACAGCCCCGTCACCATGGCCGCATGCACGCCGATCCAGGCCAGGTTCACGATCCAGATGGTCTTCTGCCGGTGGATGAGCCCGTACACGGTCCAGGTGATAGCCACCGTCAGGCCGATGACCGAGGTGACCGCCGATAGACCCGCCGTGCGATTGAGTGCCCAGACGTTGTAGAGCTGGGGCGCCATGGCAAGCGGATAGATCAGCCCGAGAAGGAGCACCATCCGATTCACGTGCGGTTCGATAGCGTCCGCCACATGCTCGGTGACGTGCGCCGCACGCGGGACGATGCCCGCGGCAGATACCTGGACCCGTAGTGGCTTCCTCACATGCAGCATTCCGTTCATCTCCGCCAATCATGCTCGCCGTATGCACCGACCTACCCTATCGTCGCCAGGGGTGTATACAGCAAGCCCTCGACAGCGGCCTGTGTCCGGGGCGTTGACGGTACGTCACTTGCTGTGCCGAAAGGCAGTGATGGCTCCCTCACAACATCTGGATATGTTCGTGGCCGAACGACCTCTGGACATCAGCACAAGCAAGTTTAATACTCGTCAATGCAGGGCAAGGAGATGTGTGATGGTTCGCAAAGAGACGTGTCCCGCCTGCAGGGGCAACCGGGTCATCACCGTTGAGCCGCGGCCGGGCATCAAGGAGTGGCGCCCGTGCAAAGGCTGCAACGGCACCGGGTATCTGGTGCGCGTCTCAACGGGAGGCGGATACTCCGGCCGCTGCTGATCGGGGAACCGTCGGCTTCCTACGATGACTCACACGACAAGAGCCGACTTCCGGAACGGCCCCTTCGGGGGCCGTTCGCCTGTCAGCTGAAGAAGATGTAGTAGCGGCAGTGGCGCTTCTCCGGGCAGTCGGCCGGCGTGGTGCTCGCCGTGTAGAACCAGCGGGTCCCCTCAACGAAGCAGCTGCACTCCACGTGCCAGTCTTCGGGCTTCACGCGGGTGTTGAAGCGATCGCTCTCGTCGACCTGCTCGCGCCAGTAGAAGCACTTGCCCTGTATCGGCTGATAGCCGTCCACATGCCTCCCTGTGCTCTACCCGTGCCCGCGCGGAAGCACGGGGGGCAGCTCGAGACGGTTGTGGTCCTTGAGCTCCATGATGCTGAAGACGCCGTTCATCAGCAGGATGCCCTGGATCGTGCCGATCCACCGGTAGGCCTTGGCGAACCGTCCCGCACGAAGAAACAGACGTGTCTGCCCGCACATCCACATCGCATGGTTAAGCGTGTCGTACTTGGGAGTCTCGAACCGGCAGGAACCGATGTGGCCCTCGATGTCTTCGTAGCGCGCAGACCGGTAGCCGAGTTCTGTGAGCGTCTTCTCGTAGAACTCGAGCATGCCGTACGCATGCTGAGTGGTGAAATCGTCATCAAAGCTGCGCGGCTCGTCTACGCGGGTCATCGGCGCCACCTCTCGTTGCGGTCATGATGACCCAGGAGCGGCGCTGATGTAAACCCGGTCGTGCAGCCGGCCTACTTGGCGGGGCAGAGCCGCTCGGGAGGAGGACCACACGGGAACGCACCGGCGTCGTCGAGCAAGACCTTCTCATGTGCCGGGAGGAGCTCGCGCTCGTGATCGCGATGATCGTTTGAGGTGGCGAGCGTCTCGCGCATCATCACCAGCAGCAGATAGCGCCCTCGGGGAGTGAGCGTGATCCAGCGTTCATCGTTGGTGGCGATGCCACCGGAGAGCTTCATGAAGGCAAGCTCGACCGGCATCGCGCGCTCGATCGGCACACCGAAGTCGTTGCGGAACTTCTGCTTGTCGAGCCTGAGACCGAAGAGCTCCGTCACGAACCGGTAGCGCATGCGGCCGAGCGTGCTGTACGGCTTACCGGCCTTTGCCACCGCTGTCCGACCCGCGGCGATCCGGTTGCGGTAGTCGTCGAGGGAAAACGTGTTGTTGTAGATGCGCCCGCCCAGATACGACATCGCGCCCGAGCCGACACCCACGTACTCCTCGTAGTCGACGATGTACTCGTCGATCATACCGCCTTTGTCGCGCGAGAACGTCCACGCCGACGCTGGTTCGAAATCGGGCGCGAGGCCCTCGACGATGACACGGTAGTACTCGGCTTCGCGCCCGTAGTCCACCACACCGATGGTACGTGCGAGTTCACGCCGGTTCTTGGGTGACGCCATGAGCGGGTAGAACGTGGTCTGGTTCGCACCG
>JAVERH010000039.1:0-17241 GCA_034007245.1 Coriobacteriia bacterium
GTCGACGCTGCGAACCGCATCACGTGCATCGGGTTGGCAGCGTCGACGGTGGCCTTCGGTGTCTTGGCTGTCGTGCCCGTGCCCGTGTGCGCGGTGGCAAGATCATCTGCAGACGCGTATGTGAAGGCATAGAAGGTCTTCTGGAGTGACTCAGGGGTGCCACCGGTGGTGCGGTACAGGCTCGATATCCCACCACCACGTATCGAGGCGATGTCTTCGTAGAGCTTGGGGAGGAACTGCTCGCGGGCACTCTCGGTGGTGAAGTAGTAGTCGCGCAGGAACTCCAAGAAGTACGACTGACCATAGCCGTGTTGCTGATTCGGCTTTGCGTCCGAGGAGTCGAAGAACTCCATCGGGTCGAAGAACGCGGCGTAGGAACGTTTAGTCGTATCCCACGTGGTGGCGTACTTCTTCTCTGTGACGTAGTAGCTTTCGGCCTCATGTTCGAGAAGCACTGCGGTGGCCTCGTTGAGCCACAGATAGCGGTTTCGATCGACGAACACGTAGGCAGCCTGTACCACGTGGAAGAGCTCGTGCATGGCTGCCATCTGTGTCTCGTCGAAGGCTTTCTTGTGCGCTGCAGTGAAGGCAGAGGCGTCGACGTCGGGGATCTTGGTCCCGTCGATCACGATGAACGGTGATGCTGTCCAGGTGTTGTGTGCCTCACCATAGAGCTCCGGCCCCAGCGACTTGTCGACGATGTAGACGTCGGTGGCGATGCCGTACTTCTCGACACCGGGCTTCCTGAAGCCACGATGATCGAGATACTCGCGGCCACGGTCTAGTGCGGTCAGTACGTGGCTGACGCGCGTCGGCAGATACGCCTCTTTCAGCCAGGATTCGCTCTGTACCTGCTCGCGGAGGGCCTGGTGCTCGGGGTCCGCATGGAGCGATGCAAGACGGTCCAGTCGCTCGGCCAGCTGGGAGCTGATGTCGTTCAACTCGGAGAACGGGTCGACGGTAAGCGCTGTGGGTCTGTCTGTGAGGTCGGCGGAGGTCAACTCGTGCTTCTTCAGCAAGTCTGTGTACTCAGCCTCGGCCTGCTTGACCGCCACCGGGTCCCGGCTCGTCCATGACGAGGGGTACAGTATGCGGAAGTGTCGGGTATCGGGCTTCCAGTAGATGGCCGAGAACTCTCCTTTTGGGATATCGGCGCGGTCCTTGATGACGAGCGCGGTCGATGCTGCTACGAGCATCGGGATGAGTACGGGAAGCCATGTGCCGTTGTGTCGCGTCTCGACGGAGAGCACGCCGCGGTCGAGCGCAGAGTCCACCAGGAAGACGGTGCCGTCTTCGGCGACGGTAGCGATGCCTACGTCGCCCCACAGCGCCTCGGGAATGCCGAGGTCCTCCAGGTCGAATGCGATCTCGATCGGCTTGATGAAGAGATCGTCCTCGGTCATGCCCGCATCGATGTCGTATCCGCCGAGGACGGTCAGCCCCTGCTTGCTGACGATCGCATCCGCCGAGGTCATCTCGGCGGCATCGAGCTTGCGTGCGGTGAACGTGCGCTCGATGTCGAGCGCTCCTGCGGGTGCATCGATCTTGATGCCGGGGAGGGGTTCCTCGCGCACGGCGGAGATGCTGGAGTACTCCGTCGCTGCCGGATGTGGGGCGTCGCCGCTATTACCGCGGAGCGTGCCGGCGATCACATCCGGCAGGAGGCCCCAGCGGCCCGACCGCGCAAGCGGGATACCTGCAAAGAGTGTTGCGGCGAGCACGGCGACTGCAGTGATGCCGGCGATGACCGCGATGAGGGTGCGCCGATGTCGCATGCGCGGGCGCATATCGGCAGCGGCGAACCGCTCGCCGAAGTCGGGGTGCTCGGCGAGGGGCAGCCACTCGGGGGATGCTCCTCCGGAGACAGACGAATCGTGTCCGATGCGGCCCTCGGCGACCCACGCATCGAGCGTCGGTCTATCGACAGGGCCGTAGACGACTCCGTCGGCTCCAGTGACGTGGTACACGGCGCTCCCCCCTTCACGGCCTGTGCCGAGGCACGTGGGCCTGCGCGTGTGATGCCGTGCGTCGAGGCCAGTGTACCGTGTCGGAGAGTGGCGAGGGTAGGCGTCTCGTGCGCTAGAGGATCTGGCTGAGGAACACCTGCGTACGCTCCTCACGAGGGTTCTCGAATATCTCGGCCGGTGTGGCTTCCTCGATGATCATGCCGTCGTCCATCATGATCACCCGGTCTGCCACCTCCCGGGCGAAGCCCATCTCGTGCGTGACCATGACCATGGTCATGCCCTTCTCGGCCAGATCTTGCATGACCTGGAGCACTTCGTTCACCAACTCGGGGTCGAGAGCCGAGGTCACTTCATCGAACAGCATGATGTCGGGGTCCATGGCAAGCGCGCGGGCGATCGCCACGCGCTGCTTCTGGCCGCCGGAGAGCTGCGAGGGCCATGCCTTTTCCCTGTCGGGCAGCCCCACTTTGTCCAGGAGGTCGCGGGCGATCACGTTCGCTTCTTTCTGTGAAAGGCCCTTCACGTTCACCGGCGCTACCGTGATGTTGTGGAGGACATTCTTGTGGGGGAAGAGATGGAAGTGCTGGAACACCATCCCCATGCGTTGGCGTACGTTATCGAGGTCGCTCGTGGCGGGGTCGATGAGCGTGCCATTCAGACGGATCTCACCGTCCGTCGGGTACTCAAGGAAGTTGAGGCATCGGAGCAGCGTGCTCTTGCCTGAGCCCGACGGGCCGATGATCACTACGACCTCGCCCCGGTCGATGGTGAGGTCGATACCTTTGAGGACCTCCAGCTCGCCGAAGTTCTTACGGAGTCCCTTGATCTCGATGATGCTCATCGCGCAGCCTCCTGCCGGTGGGGTGTCAGCCTGGTTTCGAGCTTGTTCACGACCCGGGTGAAGATCACGACGAGCACGAGGTAGTACATGCCGGCCACAAGGTATGTCTCGAACGGCTGGTAGTTCGCTGCGGCTGCTGTCATCGCGTTGCTGTATAGATCGGGCACGCCGAGATAGGCGACCAGCGAGCTATCTTTGAGCCCGATGATGAACTGATTGCCGAGCGGTGGGATGGCACGTCGGAACGCCTGCGGAAGGATGATCAGACGCATGGCCTTGCCCCGGGACATGCCGAGCGATCTTGCGGCCTCGGTCTGCCCCCGGTCGACGTTTTGTATGGCGCCGCGGAATATCTCGGCCACATAGCCACCCGCATGGAAAGCGAGTGCAAGTGACCCCGCCCAAAACGAGCTGAGCAGGATGATCTCGCTGATGCCGAAGTACAGGAACATCAGCTGCACGATGAGCGGGAACCCTCTTGTGATCCCGATATAGCCGTTTGCGATCAGGATTCCTGCACGATTGTCGGAGATCTTCAGGAAGGCGAAGATGAGTCCGATCACCACCGCCAGGACGAGCGATACAGCGGTGAGTTGGAGCGTCATCCCCGTTGCCTTCAGGAACCCCCAGAAGTGCTCCTGGATAACGGTCACGAATGCCACGGATGTCTCCTTACGGTGAGCGGGGGCCGGCCTGTATGGCCAGCCCCCGTGGTCCCGTCATCGGTCACCCGGCGTACGGTGACGTCAGTCGAGCGTGGTCTACTCGCCGAGGATGCTCTCGTCGAACCAGCGCATGCTGATCTCTTCGTAGGTGCCGTCGGCGATCATGTCTTCGAGGGCCTGGTTGATCTCGGCGAGCAACTCGCTGTTGCCCTCCTGGACCGCGATGCCCATCTCGTCGGCCATGAGTACGTCACCCACGGCTTCGATCTCGAGTCCCGATTCGTTGCGGGCCACAAGACCCACGAGCTTGTCGGTGATGACCGCGTCCACCCGTCCCGTGGTGAGGTCCTGCAGTGCCACGACGTCGCTGTCGTAGGTGACGAGGTTGCCCTCGCCGGTGAGTGTGGCCGCAAGGTCCAGGTACGTCGACGCCTTCAGCACGCCGAGCTTCTTGCCGTCGAGATCGTCCGGGCCAGCGATGTCAGTCGTGCCGGTCTGCACGAAGATTTGTGGGCCGGAACGATAGTAGGGGCGCGTGAAGTCGACCTGCTCCTCGCGCTCCGCAGTGATACCGTGCGATGCCACGAGTGCGTCGTACTTGCCCGCCTTCAGCCCCTGGATGAGCGTGTCGAACGGTACCGGTGAGTTCATCACCGGCGTGCGGCCGATGCGCTCCGCGATCTCGTTCGCGATATCGACGTCGAAGCCGACGATCGCGCCGCCCTCATCGAAGCTGAAGGGCTTGTACGCGCCGGAGTTGGCAAAGGCAAACTCCTCGTCCTCTGCGTCTGTATTGCCACCCGTCGCCCCGTCGCCACAGCCAACGGCCAGGGCCATCATGCCAGCGAGGGCAGAGAACAACAGGATCCTGCTTAGTCGTTTCATTCCGTCGGACCTCCGTCCTTGAGGATGCGGACACCCCGATCCGCTCCGCCGTGAAGCGCGGTACGGGTCGGTATGTGCCAAAAACACCATCCGGCACACGGCGGAATGAACCAGGGATAAGCGAATTATACTAATTGGGAAACGAATTGGCAAATTTATGCGATACATACTGGACAAATGCAAGTGATTATGCCCCTGGGGGTGTCGTCTGTCGAAGGGTGTCCCAGAGGGCCCTCAGGCGAGAGCCCGTGTAGGCTGGATATAACATAAGAGACTCTATGGTAGGCTTGAAGGAGCGCTGGCGGTATATGCTGGCGGCGAGGTCGTGGATCGCGTGATGTGATGTGTCACTGGCGTCACTCCGCAGCCAATCTCCACTGGGTTGTTCATCACGTGTGTTCTACGGGTCTCTGCGACCTGGAGAACGCGTCAGGGCGGATGGCACGAGAGTCGTGCCTTGCGCCGCACCGTTTCATCCGGTGTTCTTCGTGCACGTTGACGTGCCAAACCTTTGTTCGGCAAACGATGTATCGATACAAGGAGGGACTATGCTTATCGCACGAGGGAAGGGCTTGCGGCTCGCTCTTGGTCTGATGCTTGCCGTTGTGTTGCTCGGTACGTCTGCGGCACTGGGCGGATGTGACGCAGCGGAGAGCACAGGTGGTGAGGGCGGTACCAAGGTCGATCCGATCGAGATCGGCTGGGTGCCGTGGGACGAGGCTGTCGCCGTGACGTTCCTGTGGTCGAACATCCTCGAATCCGAGGGCTACGACGTCAATCTGACGCAGGTCGACATAGCGCCACTCTACGCGGGTATCGCCGAGGGCGACCTGGACCTGTATCTCGACGCATGGCTGCCGCTCACGCACGGTGACTATGCGGCGGAGTACGACGAGGGCTGGGAGTACCTCGGCGTCTGGAACGATAACGGTGTCCAGAACTGGACGGTTCCGGACTACGTGGACCCCTCGATCGTGTCACTCGAGGATCTCAAGGGTAATGCAGATATGTTCGAGGGCCGTATCGTTGGCATCGAGCCTGGTGGCGGCCTGATGAGGATGTCGAAGGAAGACGTGATCCCCGGCTACGGCCTCGAGGAGTACGAACTCATCGAGGGCTCGACGAGTGCGATGCTCGCGGAGCTCGATCGCGCCACCCGCAACGAGGAGCCGATCGTGGTTCTGCTGTGGCATCCGCACTGGGCGTATGAGGTCTTCGGACTCCGCGACCTCGAGGATCCCAAGCAGCTCATGAGCGTTCCCGAGGAGATGCACGTCGTTGCCCATAAGGGCTTCACCGAAGAATACCCCGAGGTGGCCGAGTGGTTGGGCGACTTCGAGATGAGTGACGAAGAGATATCCAATCTCGTGAACGTTGTCATGAACGATTATGGTCAGGGTCGTGAGGCCGAAGCGGTCGAGGCGTGGCTCGACGATCCCGATAACCGTGCGCTCGTCGACGGTTGGATCGGCAAGTAGCCGGGTACGCCCGGCGGATGTTCAACAGCCCCGACATCGGAGACGGTGTCGGGGCTGTTGTCGCTCGCATGGTATACTGTATACCCTCGTCCACGAGGCCGCGCTCGTCCTGCATCGGCTGGGACATCCGCGTCATCGGCATCAGTATTCTTCTATGAACCGTGATCGCAACCAGCGACACCACTCGATGCCTCGTCAGTCTCTACAGCCGCACCCGGCAATCGCAGGGAGCGCTATGTCTTCCAGACCGTCTCTTCATCTCCAGTCCCGCACTACGCGTGTGCCTACGGCCGTCGTCTACTGCGAGGCCAACTTCGGATCGATCGATGGTAAGACCGCCAACGGCCTGGTCCGGCACTCTCAGAAGTATCGGATCGTCGCCGTCATCGATAGCGAGAAGACCGGGCTCGACGCTGGTGAGGTGCTTGGAGAGGCTTCACGTGGGATGCCGATCTGTTCCGACCTTACACATGCTGTCGACTCGTTCGGGCAGGTGCCGGACGTCTTCATCTTTGGAATCGCGCCCGCGAGCGGGCTGCTTTCGGTGCACGAGCGGGGCGTCGTCTTGGAGGCTATGGGTCTCGGTATGGACATCGTGAGCGGGCTTCACGAGTTTCTCGGTGACGATCCTGTGTTCAAGGCGGCAGAGGCCGAGCATGGTGTGAGCATCCGCGACGTCCGGCGTCCCTGCAACAAGAAGGACCTCCGGCTGTTCGATGGCCAGATCGCGTCGGTCACGTGTCCCCGTATCGCGATCCTCGGGACTGACTGCGCGAATGGCAAGCGGACCACCGCGACGATCCTGACCCAGGCGCTCAACGAGCGGGGTATCAGGGCGGTCATGGTCGCGACCGGTCAGACGGGGCTCATCCAGGGCGCGCAGTACGGCGTTGCGCTCGATGCGATGCCGAGCCAGTTCTGTGCCGGCGAGATGGAAGGCGCCGTGGTGAAGGCTTTCCAGGCCGAGCAGCCCGAGGTGATCATCGTCGAGGGGCAGAGCGCGCTGGGTCATCCCGCATATCTCTCGTCAGGTTTCATCCTGCGTGGGAGTCAGCCCCAGGGCGTCATTCTCCAGCACGCACCTGCCCGGCTGATCCGGTGCGACTTCGATGACCTGCTCGTCTCGCCGCCATCAGTCGAGATCAACCTCATCGAGACGTTTGCGAATACACGTGTCATCGGGATGACGATCAATCACGAGAACATGACCGACGCCGAGATCACGGCGGCGATCGTGCTCTACGAACTCGAACTCGGTATCCCGGTGACGGACGTCCTTGCTCGTCCGGTCGAGGGGTTGGTCGATATGGTGCTGAGCGCGTTCCCGCAGCTCTCTGTCCAGGCCGAGATAGTGGATCCTGACACGATCTCCGTATAGCGGCGTTCGCCGATCGGAAACGGACGACTCCCAGGCCGGTATAGACGGACGGTGTCTCCTGTTGACCGTCTCCAGCACATTCGTTCTGGTGGCCCTTCTCGGCTGCCTTATGGGCGTCAAGGGCGAGGTCAGCACTCTCATCGGCTCGGGGACCGCTATTCGCGGCGGGAGTGTTATCGCCGCAGGGGCTTCTGCGATCGGGGCTTCATCTGTCTCCACGGTGGTCAAACGCACGCGTGCGTTCTGGATCGCCCCGGTGGCGTTCGCCGCCGTCAAACTGCGCGGAGGTGACGGGGCAGGTGCGAGGATCCAGTGGTTCCTCTTCGACTTCGTGGCGGCCTCAGCGGTCGTCTGGCTCGTGCGGCACAGTTGGTGTACGTCCGCTCGCGATGGGCGTGATCCTCTGGGCGATTGTGTCGGTGACGACTGTCGCGCTCGTGGTTGGCGGGGTGCTGCACGTCGGGTAGATCCGCGGGTGACGCGATACGGCTCTGGGGGAAGCGCATCAAAGAGTGTAACTTGCAGTTACAAACTTACAGTGCTACCGTTCCAGAGTGCTCCAGCGTCTCGGGGTGCTCAGGTAGACGGAAGAAAGGGGTTCGTTATGACGTTTCCGGTACTGCAGGACAAGGTGGCTATCGTCACAGGTGCAGCTATGGGTATGGGGGAGGCGACCGCGAAGTTGTTCGCCGAGGCGGGAGCAAAGGTCATCGTTGCTGACTACAACGTAGAGCTTGGCACGAAGGTCACCGAGGAGATCAGCGCATCGGGTGGTACGGCGCACTTCGTGAAAGTCGACATCTCCAAGTCCGATGAGGTCAAGGCCATGGTCGACGAGACCGTGCAGGTCTTCGGCCGTCTCGACTGTGCTGTCAATAACGCAGCGATCACGCCCGACCAGGGCTTCTCGGCGGAGTTCGACGAGGACTACTGGGACCGTCTGATGTCGGTGGACCTCAAGGGTACCGCGCTGTGCCAGAAATACGAGTTGCAGCAGTTCCTCGCTCAGGGCGATGGCGGCTCTATCGTGAACATCTCCTCGGTCAGCGGCTTCCGTCCGCAGCCGGGTACGCCTGCCTACAACGCCGCCAAGCACGCGGTCTGGGGTCTCACCAAGACTGCGGCGATGGAGTACGGTCCCCAACAGATCCGTGTGAACAGCGTCGCTCCCGGGGCGGTCGATACGCCGATGCTGCGTGGCGCACTCGAGCAGTTCGGCCTCGATCCTGAGGCATACGCGCCGCAGTTGAGCCTGCTCAACCGCTTTGCGCAGCCTCGCGAGATCGCCGAGGCGACGATGTGGCTGTGCTCGGATGCTTCATCGTACGTGACCGGCACCGTTCTTCACGTCGACGCCGGATACGCGACCGGGCGTTAGGCGTTGTCGAGTAGCAGTGCGGTTCACGCGCTGTCAGAGACGTAAGGGCCCGGCCAGCGTACGACGCTGTCCGGGCCCTTCGGTGTGTGGATACTCTGATGTGACGGTTACTTCAGTGCGCCTGCGTGGCTGCTACGCGTTCGCAGCCTCAAGGATACCCACGGCCTCCCATACCGTACTCGCCAGTGCATCGAACTCGGGAAGCGGGGCTTCTTCGAGTCGACCCTGATCCGCGAGTGCTGTTTGTTCGGGTACGAGTGGCAGTTGTGCCAGCAGGCTTGCGCCACCGGCCAGCAGGCGATCCTCGCCGCTTTCTCCGAACAGGTAGATGCGCTCGTCGCAGTGTGGGCACTGTAGGTAGGCCATGTTCTCCACGAATCCGAGAAGCGGGACTTCGACCTGTGCGGCCATGTCCTGCGACTTCCGGGCGACGGTGGTGACGAGGTCCTGTGGCGTAGAGACGGCTATGACCGCATCGGGCTTGATCGACTGAAGGACGGTGAGCGCTGCGTCGGAGGTGCCCGGCGGCATGTCGATCACCATGACTTCGGTATCCTCCCAGTTGGTGTCATCGTGCAGCTGATCGATCGCTCGCGAGATGAGGGGACCGCGCCAGATGACGGCCTTGTCGTCTGTGGGGAGGAGTAGGCTCATAGAGACAACGGCGATGCCTGTGGAGCTTCGCCCGACAGCCATGCTTCCGTCTTGATTGGTGCGGGGGCCTTTACCCACTCCAAGGACGTGGGGGATAGATGCTCCCGTGATGTCGGCATCGAGCACGCCGACCGCCAGGCCCTTGCGACGCAGTCCGATGGCAAGACCTGCCGCCACGAACGACTTGCCGACCCCGCCCTTACCGCTCATCACTGCGATACGTTTCATCGTACGGACACTTCCTCCCGTGCGTTGTGGCAGAGTCGTCGACGTCTCCGCTGTAGACTCGCCGTTTTAGTAGATACGAAGAGCACTTCGACTTTCAGGCTAATCCTGCGGGTGCGGCACCGTCAACCCGGCATGTTCGCTCCTTTCGGGTGGAAGTCGGTCCTCGTCGATGGTCGCGCCGCGTATGCCCCGTTATACTGGCGAAGTGCTGTCTTCGCGCAGGCGGTACGTGTCCGGAGAGGTGGCAGAGTGGTTGAATGCGGCGGTCTCGAAAACCGTTATGCGGGTATCCCCCGTATCGAGGGTTCGAATCCCTCCCTCTCCGCCATATGTTGGTAGACGTGGTCCCGGTACTCCGCAAGGAGAGACCGGGATCGCGGTGTTTGACGGGCTCGCCGTTGACTGCCGGAGGATATCTCACCTGCAGGCCCCTGAGATTGGGACTATCATAGCTAGACAGGGGGGTGCGAGAAGCATAGGGGCTCGTCGTACCTGCGATTCGGTTTCGTAGAGGGAGTCCATCATGCGCAGGTTCGTTCTCGTATCCGTTCTTGCCATTACCCTACTGCTCGCGCTGCCTGTTGCGGCACACGCCGCGCCCGTCTTCGTGTCGGTGTTTGGCAGTGACGTGACAGGGGACGGAAGCCCGGGCAACCCATTCGCGACCGTCCAGCCCGCGATCGATGCGGCCTCATCAGGTGACGACGTCTACGTAGGTATGGGCACGTTCGTCGGCGACGTCGCGATGAAGGACGGCGTGTCGCTTGACGGTACGGGGGCCGGTGACACGACACTTCAGGGTACGGGCGCCGGCTCGGTCGTGACCGCCAGTGGCATCGGAGACGGAGAGGCCATCTCTGGCTTCACCATCACGGGCGGAAACGCCAACGACGGCGGCGCCATCTACTGCAACTCCTCCTCCCCGTCGATCACGAACAACACCATCACCGGCAACAGCGCCAGCAGCGGCGGCGCCATCTACTGCAACTCCTCCTCCCCGTCGATCACGAACAACACCATCACCGGCAACAGCGCCAGCAGCAGCGGCGCCATCTACTGCAACTCCTCCTCCCCGTCGATCACGAACAACACCATCACCGGCAACAGCGTCACGTTTGACGGCGGCGCCATCTACTGCAACTCCTCCTCCCCGTCGATCACGAACAACACCATCACCGGCAACAGCGCCACGTTTGGCGGCGGCGGCATCTGTTGCTACTCCTCCTCCTCACCGACGATCACGAACTGCATCCTCTGGGACAACGGGGATGATCTGCAGGACTGCTCCGCCACTTACTCGGATATCGAGGATGGTGATGCGGGACTCGGCAACATCTCGGCTGACCCGGGCTTCGTAGACTCAGCAACAGCCGGCTACCGTCTCACGGCGAGTTCGCCTTGTATCAATGCGGCGACCTCGACGGTCGCGCCAGCGATGGACAAAGACGGCGTGTACCGTCCGCAGGGCGCAGGCATCGACATGGGAGCGTACGAGTACTTCGTGCCTGCCAGCGCAGCGCCCGTCGATCCCGCACTGAGTTCGGCAACCCACGCCCAGGGCGTGTGGTCGAACGATATCGATGTCACGATCGACATCGCTGGGGCTCTCGGTACCGTGGCTGATGTCGACGGATTCGCGATATCGGTGAGCATGAACACCACTGAGTATCCCGTACCGGTTGTCACGCACGATGCGTCGACGGTGGAATACGGCTTCACCGCGATGCCTGACGGCGTCTACTACTTCAACATCGCGACGGTCGACGTGGCGGGCAACTGGTCTGCAGGCGCTCACTACGGACCGATCATGATCGACACGGTCGCGCCGACTGTTTCAGACGATGCGCCCACAGGCGTGCAGTCGAGTGGCGTCGACGTCAAGATCACGGCGGTCGATGCCGCCTCCGGCATCGACCGTATAGAGACGGAGGTCGTTGCTCCCTCCGGCACCACGACCGCGTCGGTCTCGGCGACCTCGACGAACATCGCAGTCACCGAGGAGGGTGACACCACAATCACCTACACCGCGTTCGATGTTGCCGGTAACGCCTCTGCCCCGACAAGCGTCACCGTCACGCTTGACTTGTCTGTCGAGGGTGCGAGCGTGGCAGGCGCGAATCGCTACGCGACCGCGATCGAGACCTCGAAGCGCTCGCATCCGGACGGCTCCGACGCGGTCGTGATCGCCACGGGCGAGAACTGGCCCGATGCGCTCGGCGGTTCGGGACTGGCAGGCGTGCTCGACGCTCCGGTGCTGCTCACGAAAAGAGGCACGCTGCTCGCCGAGGTCGCCGCCGAGATCACCCGTCTCGGTGCGACCGAGGTCTATGTGCTGGGCGGTGAGGAGGCGCTTTCGTCAGACGTAGAGGACGGACTCGCAGCCATGCTGGGTGCCGATGATGTGCACCGCATCGGTGGCGCGACGCGCTACGAGACTGCCGAGCTCATCGCCGAGGAAGTTGTCTCGCTCCAGACCGAATACGACGGCACGGTATTTGTGGCCACAGGCGAAAACTTCGCCGATGCGCTCGCCGCATCCCCGCTCGCAGCCGCCAACGGCTGGCCGGTCTATTTGGCCCCCCAACCCGTCATTTCGGCAGACACCATAGCCGCGATGCAGACGGTCGGCGTCACCGATGTCATCGTGCTCGGCGGAGAGGCCGCCATGCCGGCCGACACATCGATCACGCTGCTGTCTGTCGGCTTCAATGCGGTGCGCATCGACGGCGCCGATCGCTACGAGACCGCCTCGAAGGTGGCCGCCTACGGCGTGGACAGCGCCGGTCTTAGGTGGAACGGTGTCGCTTTGGCCAAGGGCGACGGATTCGCAGACGCGCTGTGCGGCGGCGCCGCTCAGGGCCAAGCGGGCTCCGTGATGCTGCTCACGCGCACTGACTCGCTGCCGACCGCCACATCCGACGCGCTTACCGCAAACGAGAGTGCTGTGAGCGAGGTGACGTTCTTCGGTGGGTTGAGCGCGATCTCGCAGGCAGTGCGTGACCAGGTGATCTCGCTGTTCTAGGGTCGGCAGGTCGCAATACGATTCTCGAGAGGGCGGTCCGCATCGGGGCCGCCCTCGTTCGTCATCCCCCTCGAAAACCGTTTAGAGGGTATCCCCCCCTACGAGGGTTCGAATCCCTCCCTCTCCGCCAGAGAGCAGTGCAAACGCAGTCCCGACAGTCCATGGGGAGGTCGGGACTGCGTGCGTCTCACGGTTGTCGTGGGTCGTCTCTATGAGTCGGTCGGTCGTGCTATCGTCCTAGCATGGAATCGGTAGACACCCCGGAGCGCGCATCAACGAGCCGCACCATCGTCGCAGGGTTGGCGCTGACTGTCGGCTTCATCGTGTTGTCGTGGGTAGGACGCAGCAACTATCTGCTGTTCCACGCGATGGTGGAGTCGTTCGGCCTGGTGGTCATGGCCGGCATCTTCGTTATCGCCTGGAGTACCCGCGACATCTCCTCCAATCGGTACCTTCTGATCCTGGGCGTCACGCACCTGTTCGTGGCGATCGTGGTGGGTCTTCACACATTCGCCTACAGAGGGATGGGGGTCTTCCCCGGGGGTGGGGCTGATCTGCCGACTCAGCTGTGGGTCATCTCGCGCGGGTTGGAGTCGCTGGGTTTCCTCGTCGCGGGGTTTTCGCTTCGCAGAGATGTATCGGTGGTTCCGACGTTTGTCGTCTTCGGCGGCCTGACGGCCCTGGCGCTCGGTAGCGTATGGCCGCTGCAGGTGTTCCCGGTCATGTATGTCGACGGCGTTGGTCTGACCGCTGCGAAGATAGTCGCGGAGTACGCCGTGATGGCGATGTTCGCGGGAGCCTTCGTGTTGCTGTGGCACTACCGGAAGCAGTTCGAGCCGCGTGTCGGGCGCATGCTGCTCGCTGCCATCGCTCTCATGATCGCTGCAGAGCTGGCGTTCACGCTCTATGTGGACGTCTACGGTGTGATGAACTTCATCGGACACTACATAGTGTTCGTCTCGTTTCTGTTGATCTACCGCGCGCTCATCCTTACGGTCTTGCGTGAACCCTATAGCCTGCTGTTCCGCGAGCTGAAAAGACGTGAGGAGGTCGAACACCGGGTCGCAGAAGCGCTTCAAAGCGCCATTCTGTCCGGTCCCGATCGCATCGCAGGCATCGAGGTGGATCCGGCGTTCACCTCGGCGACCGAGGGTTCGCGCGTCGGGGGCGACTTCTGGGACGTGTTCTCGCCTACCCCCGGGCTCGTGGCCTTCGTGCTCGGCGACATCTGCGGCAAGGGGATCGAGGCCGTGGCCGCCAACGTGACTGTCCGCGTCGCCTTGCGTAGCTTCGCGTACAGGGACCCCGATCCATCGACGGTACTGCACCGCACCAACGATGTGATCGGGCAGCAGTTCGCCAGCGATAAGTTCGCGACCGTGGTGTACGGCGTCGTCGTTGTCGAGACCGGGGAGGCCGTCGTGGCCAGTGCCGGGCATCCGGCCCCCATCCTTCTCTCAGGTGATGTCGTGACCGAGCTGGATGTGCCGATCAACCCACCTCTCGGCGTCGTCGAAGATCATGTCTTCGAGGCGGAGACGTTCACCTTCGGCACCGACTGGGCTCTGGTACTGTTCAGCGACGGTCTTGTCGAGGCGGGCCAGAGGACCGGGATGTTCGGGATCCAGAGGATCGTGGATTACCTCGCTGGGGAGGAGCGTCAGCGAATCGGTCTGGCCGGGGGGCTCTTGGAAGCATCGCTCGCGCACGCCGGCAGGAAAGTGGACGACGACGTGACCGTGCTCGCACTGCGCTTCAGTAAGTAGCTCTGGCAAGGGAGTGTCCGCTATGGGGTCTGTGTGGGTCGCGTTCGGGCTGACGGTGGCCGCCGGTATGGCGACGGGCATCGGGAGTCTTATCGCTTTCACAGCGAAGAGGACCGACTACCGGTTCCTGTCTGCGGCGACCGGGTTCTCTGCAGGCGTGATGCTCTACATCTCGTTCGTGGAGATCCTGCCGAAGGGAGCGGACGCTCTTGTGCCGCGCTACGGCGAGAGTGGGAGCCAGTGGGTCGCGGCTGCGTGCTTCTTCGCGGGAATCGCGGTCATCGCACTCATCGATAACCTGATCCCGTCTGCCGAGAACCCGCATGAGGTGCACCCGCAGGCCGAGACCATGCAGCTTCGGGTGCCGGCGACGGAGGTCCTGTCACCCGCGCAGCCTCTGGATAGGACGCTCCTGCGCACGGGGCTCTTCACCGCCCTGGCTATCGGCATCCATAACTTCCCCGAGGGCCTGGCGACCTTTCTTGCAGCACTGGAAGATCCCGGTCTGGGTATTCCGATCGCCATCGCGATCGCGCTGCACAACATCCCCGAGGGCATCAGCGTGTCGGTGCCCATTTTCTACGCGACGGGGGACCGGAAGCGGGCATTCTGGTACTCGGCGTTCAGTGGGCTCGCCGAGCCTGTGGGCGCAGGTATCGCATATCTTGTGATCGTACTGTTCACCCCCGGCGGCTCAGGCACCGTGCCGCCTCAGGTGACCGGCATGCTGTTCGCTGCGATCGCCGGGATCATGGTCTACATCAGCATCGATGAGCTACTGCCCACGAGCCGGGCCTACGGCAAGGGCCACGACAGTATCCTGGGTGTCGTGGCCGGGATGCTGGTGATGGCCCTCAGTCTGCTTCTGATGGCCTGAACTCGCTATGGACGAGTGCATTGGTACCCATCGGTAAGCCGACGTGGCTCGCGATCACAGGACACTTGACCCTGAAGAGAAAGTAGACCGGACGTTGTTCGTCGCTGAGGGACTCGTAGTTCCCTTGTCCCTTGGCTATGACGAGATCGGCGCGCGAGAACAGAGTCCGGAACTCATCACTGCAGTCGGCAAGGACGGTGCCCGGTGCATCAGAGCCGTTGCCGATCACACGGACGATATCGATCAGCCCGGTCGTCCGGGCATCGGCAAGAGTCGCATCGTTGAGAACCGGCGCTCCGCGGACAACCACCGTGGTCTTCTCTGGACCGAGCTGCTCGACGAGCAGTCGGTCGAACACGATCTCGCCCGCGTTATCGGCCAGATACAGGATGGTCTCGGCATCTTCCGTCAAACGTTTGAAGAGGTGGGGGTCTCCACTGAGCGGTTCATGCAGTGCCTTGTCCAGCGTGATCTGGATGTCCGATTCGGCAAGGTGGGTCTGTAGTCCCAGATCGATCACGTTTCCGGCTATGGCCAGGCGCAGGGCCACATCAAGGGGATCGGGGGCTGTCGCAAGGAGGTTGCGCAGCCTGGGAAGCATCGTTGAGGCGACCCGGTTCTGATACGTCTTCGACTCGCGGTATGGGTCCGCAGTACCGGTGGAGTCCCGCACGTAGTGATGGACACGCTGTGCCATCCTGGGCGGTGTCTCTCCGGGGTCCATCTCTGCGAGCAAAAGCAGAAGGGCGCGCATCACGCTGTCCTGGATAGTGGGATCATCCGTCGCCATCCTGGTGGCTTCGAGCGCCTGTCGCAGTAGGCAGGGCACGCAGTCCAGCGCCGATTCCATATTTCCGCACCTCCAGGGGTCATGTTCTTGCCGCGCTCGTGTGCACGGACTGAGTTAGCCAAGTATCGTCATAGAGTTTAGCATGGGCTAATGAGTGGGTAGCAAATATGTAGAAGAGTCGGAAAGAGGGTGTTCACGATGCCGGGTGGCGATGGAAGTGGGACTTTGAGCGGGGGACCCTGACGGGACGCGGTGCAGGGTACTGCGTCGGTCCGGATGACGAGAAGCGTTTTCTCAAGGAGCGGGCGCACTTCCTCCAGTCGGAGACGGATTGGATCAAGGGCCGGGTCGAAGAGATCGATTCGAGTGAGAAGGAGTCCTGAGTCCGAGGAGTGGCCCCAGCGTAGCCAGTGATGCTCCTGAAGAGCACTGCAGTGCGGAGGGGATGATGTTGCGTCTCACTATCATAGGCGCCGAGTCCCTGGGCGTGCGAGGCCTCTGTTGTCTGGTGACGACATGTGACCGGCGGGTCTTGATAGACCCCGGGGTGTCGCTTGGCTACCTGCGTCATCATCTACTGCCGCACCCGCTTCAGGTCGCGATGGGGCGTATGGTGCGCGCGCGGATCATCGACGCACTGGCAGAAGCGACCGATGTGGTCGTGAGTCACTTTCATGGTGACCACGCACCGCTCGTTGAAGCAAACCCCTATCAGTTGGCCTTCGACGATCTACCCGAGCGCCCGTCGGGCCAGCGCTGGTGGTGCATGTCGGATGCCGGGTCATCTGCGACCGTCCAGCAGCGTCGTGAGGATCTTGTGCAGCTGCTCGACGGTGGTCTGCAGACCGCGGAAAAGCTGTTGGACGGTCCGCTTGCATTCTCGGAGTCGGTGCCTCACGGCCGAGCGGGGACTTCGCCCGGCAGTGTGATGATGACACGCATCGCATGCGGCGACAGTGTCTTTGTACACGCATCGGATATCCAGATGCTCAACGGTGTCGCCATCGATCACATCCTGGAGTGGGGCCCATCGATCGTCCTTGCGGCCGGACCTCCGCTGTACCTACCCGCGTTGCGGAAAAGGGATCGTGAGGAGGCGTTTGGTAACGCGGTCCGCCTTGCTCGGGCGGTCGAGACCGTCATCTTGGACCACCACCTCATGCGAAGCACCGAGGGTGAGCGATGGCTCGATGCCATATCGGCGGAAGCTGGCAGGCGTGTGTACTGTGCCGCTGACTATATGAAGCAGCCGCGGCGACTGCTGGAGGCGCGTCGCGATGAGTTGTATAGGGCGATGCCGGTACCCGTCGAC
>JAVERH010000040.1:0-17223 GCA_034007245.1 Coriobacteriia bacterium
ATCCACCTCGATCGCCGGGTTCGGCACGAGGACGAAGACGTCGTCGCGCTCCAGGTAGTAGACGATGATCCGCTCGTCGGATGTAACGGTGCCGGGCGGTGGCGCCAGTACCGTGTCTGAGAAGGGAACCACCGTTCCCTTGGCCAGCAGGTCGTCGACCAGCGACGGTGCGATGGCGGAGTCGTAGTCGGCGCGGTCGACCTTGAGAGCGAGCATATCGTCGAGAAGACGCTGGTTGATCCAGGGGAGTATACGGTCCCTGTACTGGAGTGGCTCGTGGAGCGTGTCGTCGTCGATCGGCAGCACGAGAGCCGCAGGCCCGGTGGGTGGACTCGCCGTCCGTGCCGCGAGTCCTACAAAGGCGGAGTCGGTAGTGCCATCACGCTCGACCGTCTCGAGCGCCGCGTGGATGTCGTCTCCGGTGAACCGTACCGGGACGTACGGCCAGTCCTTGAGTGCCGCGCGTGCTTCGACCAGCGATACCACCGGTACGGCAGTGACGAGCACGAGTAAGATGCCCGCTATGGCACGCGAGCCTGGCAGTGGACGGTCGGGGACGCGCGTGTGGTGTGCGGGCAAGGAGACCCTCCTGGGAACAGATACGCGCGGAGGCGTTGCCGCGCGGCATGATTCTACCAGGTGCGCCATGTGCCCACGTAGCGCGAGCCGCTCAGGCCCGCTATACTCTCGCTTGCCCTCTGAGCCGCTGGTGTTGCGGCCTGGGTCACCGCGGAGAGGTGGCAGAGTGGTTGAATGCGGCGGTCTCGAAAACCGTTTAGCGGGTATCCCCCGTTACGAGGGTTCGAATCCCTCCCTCTCCGCCATACGAAAGAGATACGGCCCGGTCACCGAGTCAGGCGGCAGGGGCTGCGCGTTGTGCGACCACGAATCACCGGGTGGTAATGGCCCAATCGACGAGGTGGCTTCGCCTCACGCGATGGCTTGATCAGAAGATTTGTCTTGTCTGCGACTCAAAAAGTGAGGTAAACTTACTGCAGAGAATCGACCGTGTACCGTTACGGGCGGCACGGACTGTAGAAACCGCTCCTTTGTGGGCGGTTTCTGCATTCTGAGGGAAAGTGTGGGGGACGTGGCCGGGGACAAGCCGTTTTATTCTTTTGATGAGCTCGTCGCGCGACTCGAATTTCGCGGCGTCAAAGTTGATGCTGATACACGCATCATCCTGCAGCGTGAGAGCTACTACGCAGTGGTGAATGGTTACAAGGACCCGTTCATCGACCGCTGGGCCACAGGCGACGCACACGATGACCGCTACAAGGCGGGCACCGGGTTCGATGAGATATACCGCCTGCACAAGCTCGACCGTGCGCTCCGCGCGGCGTTCCTGCCTTGTCTCCTGGTGGCGGAGACCACCCTGAAGACGCTGATCGTCCATGTCTTCTGCGAACTTCATCCGCATCGGGATTCATATCTTCAGGTGTCCAGTTACGACCCCAATCCACCCGCGAGGAACGCGGAGAAGATGATTGAATCGCTAAAGAAGGCACTGGAAGTGAAGAAGGGGAGACACCCGAAGGATTTCATCGAGCACTATCTATCGAAGTACGAGTACGTACCTCTGTGGGTACTCGCGAATTTCCTGACCTTTGGAACGGTGTCGCAGTTCTATTCCTTGCTCAGCGCGAAGACGAGAGCCGCCATCTGCAAAGAGTTTAGCTTCTACTCCAAGGAAGTGCATGGTGCGGCAGCGCAGAGAACAGAACCATACCGAATGGCACAGATCCTGCGTCGCCTGGGCGACTTCCGCAACATTTGTGCACACGAAGAGCGGTTCTACTGTGCGCGTGTCGGCAAGGCCCGCGATGTGCCGGTCAAGAAGATGCTTGCGGATCTCGCCATGGTGATCCCTCCTTCCGATTTCCAGAGTCTCATCACCACGGTTGTGAACTTGCTCAAACATGAGGGGCAGGCGTTCAGGACCATTTCCGTGGATACCATTTTGCAGGCGATGGGCTTCGCCCCCACAGATGAGTTCTACAGTCTCGTGGTCGACCCGGGGGCACTGTCGGAGTAGCGGAAGCGCCGTGCCGTTTTTGGTGGGGGCGTCCGCATGCGCCAGTGGGCTCATCGCACACCGCCGGAAATAGGCTAGACGAGTTCGCTCGCCTCCACGCAAAGCGCGTCCGCCAGCTTATGAATCGTCTTGAGACTGACGTTGCGGCGTCCCGCCTCAGCGCTGCTGATGTAGGTGCGGTCCAGCCCGGCCAGCTCGCCGAGCTTCTCCTGTGACAGGCCGCGCTCCAGCCTTAGCTCGCGCAGCCGCTTGCCGAACTCTGTGCATGGATTCCGTTCTTGTCCCATGCGATAAGTGACGGTGATGCTGACTATGGGTCTACGGACTATAAGTCACCCTGACTCATTGAGTCCTCCTCTAGACGTGACGTATAGTCGTCACCAGTTGTCACGTTCGCACGTAGATGAGGAGAAGAGACTGGGCGGCCTCGGCACACTCGTCTCCGGACTGACATACAGCCCAACGGATGTGCAAGATGGTGGGCTACTCGTTTTGCGTTCATCGAACATCCAGAACAGCGAGATCACCCTTGACGATTGCGTCTATGTCCGGCGCGACGTGAATGGGGCCAACCTCACCCAGCCTGACGACATTCTGATCTGCGTTCGAAATGGCTCCAAGTCGCTCATTGGGAAGAATGCGATAGTCCCGGAAGGAATGCCTGTCTGTACGCATGGGGCATTCATGACCGTCTTCAGAGCCTCGGCCCCACACTTCGCTCGCGTACTTCTGCAAACGACGGCATACCGTAAGCAGGTAGCGGCTGATCTGGGCGCCACAATCAACTCGATCAATGGGAGCCAGCTTCTGAAGTACCGTTTCACCGTTCCGAGGCCCGCCGAGCAGCAGCGAATCGCCGCGTGTTTCTTCTCGCTGGACGAAGCTCTGGCCGCGCAGGTGCGGAACTTGGAGGGTTTAAAGGCCCACAAGAAGGGTCTGCTTCAGCAGCTCTTTCCGTCACTGGAGGGCTGCTGAGCCATGAGCGACGCGACATCCTTCACAGATCTCAACGCGCTCGCCATGCAACTGCGACAGGAACTGGAGAACAAGAAGTTCATCCTGCTCTACGCTTACAACGGTACGGGCAAGACGAGGCTCTCCACGGCATTCAAGGACCTAGGCAAAGTCGTGAACACCGATGGCGAGACCGAACAGCGCGACACGCTGTACTTCAACGCCTTCACTGAGGACCTGTTCTCGTGGGACAATGACCTGGAGAATGACAGCGAGCGGAAGCTGAAGCTCAATACAGATTCAAGCTTCTTCGCGGGCCTCGAGTCGATGGAGATGGACAATCGCATCCGCACACTACTCGACCGCTACGCGGACTTCGAGTTCCGGATCGACACCACCACCTGGGAGGTGGTCTTCGCTCGAGAGCTGAGGGTTAAGAAGTACGGCACCCCCGCCAATAAGGACGCCATTGCGGACGCGGGGCAGGGAGAGGGCGAAGACGAGTACGAAACCCGCCGCGAGGTGGCCATCAAGATCTCGCGTGGCGAGGAGAACATCTTCATATGGTGCTTCTTCCTCGCCATTGTCGAGCTCGCGCTCGATGACGATGGTGCCGGTCCCTACAATTGGGTCAAGCACATCTACATTGATGACCCGGTCTCATCGCTGGATGAGCACAACGCAATCGCCGTGGCAAATCATCTGGCAAAGCTGCTCAAGAGACCGGAGAGCCGGCTGAAGACGGTCATCTCGACGCATCACACAGTGTTTTTCAACGTGCTGTGCAACGAGCTGAAGAGGGCGAACAAGTATTTTCTCAGTTGCGACGGATCGCCGGAGGGGCTTCTCCTGCGCAAGACAGGGGATACGCCATTCTTCCATCACGTGGCCGCGCTCGCCGAGCTCTACGAGGCGGATCTCAACGGGCAGCTCTGCACACACCACTTCAACATGCTCCGTGCCATCCTGGAGAAGACCGCAAGCTTTCATGGGTACGAGAACTTCTCCGAGTGCATCAAGTGCGATGCCGACGATGAAGACGGTATCCTCCACACACGGTTGATTAACATCCTCAGCCACGGGAATTACTCATTGTTCGAGCCGCAGGAGATGCTGGAGGAGAACAAACGGTACTTCCGGAAGATTCTCCATGGCTTCATCAAGGAGTACCCCTTCAACCCCGACCTATTTCCGACCGAGCCGGCGACTGAAATGAGTGACGCGACATGACAGAGCACAATCAGAAGCAGCTCGGCAAGACGCTCTGGGCCATCGCCGATCAACTTCGCGGGGCGATGAACGCGGACGACTTCCGCGACTACATGCTCTCGTTCCTGTTCCTCCGCTACCTCTCAGACAACTACGAGCAGGCCGCGAAGAAGGAACTCGGGCGCGACTACCCTGCCCCGAGCGTCATCGGCAACGGCGGGCGGTCACCCCTGTCTGTCTGGTACGAGCACAACCCTGGCGATGTGCCGGCGTTCGAGAAGCAGATGCGACTCAAGGCGCATTACGTCATCCGCCCCGAGCATCTCTGGGCCAGCATCGCCCACATGGCTCGCACCCAGGACAGCGAGCTGCTCAACACGCTCCAAACCGGCTTCAAGTACATCGAGAACGAGTCGTTCCAAAGCACCTTCTCGGGGCTCTTCTCTGAGATCAATCTCGCGTCGGAGAAACTGGGCAAAGCGTACTCGGATCGAAATGAGAAGCTCTGCACGATCATCACCAAGATTGCCGAGGGCCTCGCGGAGTTCTCCACGGACAGCGACACGCTGGGAGACGCCTACGAGTACCTGATCGGTGAGTTCGCTGCGGGTTCGGGCAAGAAGGCCGGTGAGTTCTACACGCCGCAGCGGATTTCGGACATCCTCTCCACGATCATCACGCTCGATAGCCAAGAGCCGAAGACCGGCAAGCGGGAGCACCTCGCCAGTGTGATGGACTTCGCCTGCGGCTCGGGTTCGTTGCTGCTGAACGTCCGAAAGCGGATGGGGCCGCACGGCCTTGGGAGAATCTTCGGGCAAGAGAAGAACATCACCACGTACAACCTCGCGCGGATGAACATGTTGCTGCATGGGGTGAAGGACTCCGAGTTCGAGATCTACCACGGCGACACCCTCGCGAACGACTGGGACAGGCTTCGCGAGACAAACCCGGCAAAAAGGCCCTACTTCGACGCAGTGGTTGCCAACCCGCCGTTCAGCTACCGCTGGGACCCGAGCGAGGCGTTGGGCGAGGACGTGCGCTTCAAGAACTACGGGCTGGCCCCGAAGTCCGCGGCGGACTTCGCGTTTCTGCTGCACGGGTTTCACTACCTCAAGGATGATGGTGTGATGGCGATCATTCTGCCGCACGGCGTGCTGTTCCGTGGCGGAGCGGAGGCCAAGATCCGGAGGAAGCTGCTCGAGGACGGGCACATCGACACCGTCATCGGTCTGCCGGCGAACCTGTTCTACTCGACCGGCATCCCGGTCTGCATCCTCGTCCTGAAGAAGTGCAAGAAGCCCGATGATGTCCTGTTTATCAACGCGTCCGAGCATTTCGAGAAGGGCAAGCGACAGAACTACCTGTCCGACAATCATTTCGACAAGATCATCGACACCTACCAACAGCGTCCGGAGAGGATCGAGCGGTACGCCAGGCGCGTGGAGATGGACGAGATCGAGGCCAATGACTTCAACCTAAACATCTCTCGCTATGTCAGCACTGCCGAGCCGGAGGTCGAGATCGATCTGGCGGCCACGCATACGGAGTTGGTCGAGATTGAGAAGCAGATTCGGGAGTCAACGGCGAAGCACAATGCGTTTTTGAAGGAGCTTGGACTATCCCCACTGCCAGCGCACGATCAGTAGTCGACGCGATCTCTCCCACACGCTCCGTCGCATGGCCCGCGAACTAGCGGAGACGGTTCGAAGGATACCCACACTCGCCTGGGCACCGCGCGAATCGGTCCGTGAGTAGTTTCGAGCGGGGGGCATTCCGAGGAATCAGATGAGAGTGTTGCCGCGGTGACAGGCTGGTGGCCGGCGTAGGAAAGCTTCGTCTACGCACGAACGTGGCAACCAGTTCTCACGTGCGTGCGTAGGTCAGCAGTACCGATTTGGGAGAGTAAGGGGGGCTATGCACAGTCCCTTGTGTCAGTGCTCCCAGATACGATGCTGCAGGCAGATTCTTCGCGCATACCGGCTGGAGACATATGAACGAACACACCGAGATCCTGCGTGTGCTTTCAAGCGAGCTCTATGCGCGAGAGGACGCCGACATCCTTCACTCGCTGGCGTCGGCATCAACATTCGAATACGCGGCGCTTGCGGCGTTCGATACACGGGTCGGGGGCCCGAGCGTGGCTGCTCTTGTCGATCGTCGACGCAGAGGTGGGACTCTCGGCATACCGCAACATGGCGTCGGGCGTTACGAGATCGCGGACCGAGATGTATTTCGACCGCTCCAATACGCCGGCGTCTACTTCACCATGAACGCGACCGAAATTGAGTGGCTGACTCGAGCGATTGTTGAGGCAAGTAGCGGACACGTCGAGGCGCTAGTGAAGCGCATTGGGCGAACACCTAGGTCGCCCCTGGGCGCTGCCTTGCGCGCGTTACGCGGCAGAAATGTCATGGACCCTGAGACCGAGGATCTCGTCGGCCGATTCGTGCCCATCTACAACGATGCGAAGCACGCATTCGATCACGATATGGATACGCACCGCTTCTCGGTTGAGGATGCCGTTCTCGCCTACTTCGTGTGCCGACGGCTAGGGGAGCGGTTGTATTCCTTGGCGCGGCTGAACACCGACATGAGCGTCTTTGACTTGCCCGTGTAGTACCGTCTTCCGTAGGTAACGGGCGCTATGCACAGCTTCCGAATACACCGGACTGAACTCTAGCCACTTGGTGAGAAGTAGGTACGTATCCACATCGGGTTCGCCTCATTCGAGGACAACGCTCTCTCTCCGCTGCTAAACGGTACCGGATCACGGAGCATGTCATCTTCGTGCGGTACCCTGAACAAGTCGGTACTCGAGGGGACGAGGCAGGCGTTGGAGGAAGTCGAAGAGGCCACACCACTTTGGATAGAGCACGTACACGCACCGAACCAGGGTAGGGACCATCTGGGTCTGGGAACGGTGGCATCCGATCAGTTGCTAGAAAAGCTATCGCCGGGGATTCGTGCACTTACCATCCACCCGAGGTACTTCAGCTTCTACGCCTTCGTCATCGAGGAGTTCTGGCAGCACGAGTTCCCCCGGGATGCTGCATCCTTCAAGCGGTTCTACCGCTACTGCGAACTCATGTACTCGGTGGGCGTCAAGGCATGCGATCGGGATACGCACCGCGATTTCGCGGGTGTTGTAGGCAGCGACAAGACCGGAGCCTGGGCTCGTGAGCACTTGAGCCCAATCGGATCCAACCTGGACTACATCCAGACATCTCTCGGCGGCTACGGTCTTTACTACAAGGGTCGACTCCAAGAGCTCGAGGTATCGCTCCCGGCGGGGGAGACCGTTCCTCTCGATGACGGAAAAACGGCCGCATTTGCCGTGGACGTCGTTACTCCCCGAGGCAAGGTTCTCGCCGCAGCATTCCGTGAGGCAGTGAAGGACACGCGGTTCTATCGGGACTACTTGGGCGGCTTCGAAGACGTGCCCTTCGAGGTCGCCGCCGAGTTTGGCAAAGCAGGATGCCTGTGCGGGCTAACCGACGATTCCGCACCAGATCGCCGGCCCCTGCTCGACATGTTCATGTCCGCCGGCCGTCGTCCTGAGGATCGGCGCGACACCTTTCGGTACTTCCTCGACCTTGCCGATCAGACCCAAGGTTATGCGCTGACTCAGCCTCGGTTCAGACGGCTCGTGTACTTCGGTGCTGATGGAGAGGGAGCCGCGTTTGTGCCGAGTAGCGAGAATCTTCAGACCCACCGAGGTTGGCGTCTCTATCAAGCCCGCGAGTACTACGCGTATGCACTGAACACCCTGTGGGCCCATTTGTGCGCCTGGGGTATCCGCAACATCGGAGACCTGCAGCCAATCGCGCTTTCAACCATCAGGGCGCACTTCCTATCGAGCTCCTCGCCTGACGTGTTCGCCGAGGCTGCAGGCGTTGCCGCCTCTGGGCTGAATCACGAGACGCCCTGGGGCGATGTCGTTTCCTGGTACGCGTCGTCCGCACGTGCTGAGTCGGCAGTCGCGTGTGACAGCGGTGATGTCGACGCGCCCCTTCACGAGGCTCGCCTGATCGTGCTTGCTCGCGACGTTGGTGGCGATTCAACAGTGGCGGCAATGATCGGGGTTCTCGCGCTCGTCTGCGCAAGGTACGGCGATTTCGAGTTGACGGCTAGGCCAGAGTGGATGCTCGCCAGATTCGGCCATGATGAACGGCTGAGCCTGGATGAGTTCCTGCGCGATCTGCGCGCGTGGGGTGCCGCTGGCGATCTGACGCTCGGGCGCGTAGTTACCCGGCTTCTCGAGCGCTATGTGATCGCGCAGCACATGCTCATCTCCAGCCGGAAGATGCCCGAGAACACATTCCGCTTCGAGAGGGAGGGAGACGGTTTGCGCTTCTACGAGCACGCCAACCCGGTCGGGTTCATGGACTCCCGCTTCTTCGCCATCAGCAGCCATCTCGCCGACCTCGGTCTGTGCGGCGAATTCGGTGAGGCGGAGCACCCGCTTTCGTCTGACGGACGCGCGCTGCTCGAGCAGGGAACGGTCTGATGGACAGACTCAACATCCCCGAACAGCTCAAAGGAGCTTGGGATTCGATGCTGGTTCTGACCTACGGGGCGCAGCTCGACTTCTACGAAAACGCACTAGTCCGGCAGCTGCAGGACCGATGCCGGAACCGAGTGATTCTGTGCGACGATGAGCTGTACCGCTCCGTTTGCCAGCAAGTAGCCGAAACACCAGGTCTTCTGCGCACAGTGAATCAGAGGTACGTCTTCGCGGGCATTCGCTGTCCGCGCGGCGTAGCCCACGCCAAGATCGTGCTGCTGCTCAATCGTGAGGAGGGGCGGGTGCTGGTGGGGAGCGGCAACCTCGGCAGAAGAGGCTTCACCCTGAACGAGGAGCTGTTCTGCCGATGGAGCTACCGACCGGAGGGTGAGCAGCACCTCCCTGAGTTCGTGGCGGTTCGGCAGATCGTCGATGGCCTCATCGAGAGGGACTGGTTTCAGCCCGAGGCGGCGCAACGCATTGAGCACATGTGGGAGCAAGCACCCTGGATCCGTGCGGGCGTCGACACGAGCGCATCGCGAGTTCGCAGCAACCTCGACGTACCATTCTTGGATCAGTTGCAGTCGGCGGTTGCCGGCGAGGACGTGCAGGAGCTCACTGTGCTCTCGGCGTTCTACGACGAGTCCGTTGTAGCGCTTGACCGCATGCTTCGCACGCTGAGCCCACGGAAGCTCGTCGTGTACGTTCAACCCGGGGAGGGCGGGACTTCGGTGGACCCAGAAGCCCTCGACCGCGTTCTCTCGGGCTGGGGTGGCGACTCAGAAGTGCGGGTCTACTCGACCCAGGGGCTCAAAGGCAAGGCGTACTGTCACGCCAAGATGATCGTGGCCAAGACGGGGACTCGCGCAGTGTGCCTGCAGGGTTCGCCGAATATGAGTCGGGTGGCGATGCTCCTTCCTGCCGGCTCCGGCAACTTCGAGGCTGCCAACCTCCTCGAAGCGGGTCGAGATGACTTCGACTACATATGGTCGGGACTTCGCGGAGTGAAGACCGCGAAGGACGTGCGCAAGATTGGCACAAAGTACTTGGGGAGCGCGGAGGTCGAGGGGCCAGCCGAACAAACCTGGCGGGCGCGTGGCGGGTCTTTCGACGGACGGGATTTGGTCATCTACTCGACCGGGTTTCCGCCCTTCACGGCGCTCACAGGAATCGCGTTCGAAGACTCGTTGCATCCCGTTGAGGACCTACGTCTTGAAGGAACAGCACTGAGGATGCGCCCCGGTGAGTCCACGAAGGATGCGTTCGATGCGCCGCGCTCTGTGACGCTCGTATGGGTCGACAATCAGGGCGCAGAGTGCAGGTCAAATCCGGTGGTTGTCTGCAACATGCAGCGTCTCAATCAGGTGCTCAACGCGAATGTTGTGAGCCGGTCAGCACAGACCTTCGGCACCCTCGATCTCCACGACGATGAGATTGAGTCGCTGATTACGGAGATGTCGGCTGGCCTCCTGCAGGACAAGGCCGACGCGTTTCGAGTCGCCGGAGCAGTAAAGCCCGAGCGTGTGGGCGAGACAGCCGAGGGCTCCGCAGAGGTGGACCGCATCGATTGGGATGCCGTGCGCACTTCCGTGCGCTACAAGCAGTACATCTCCGGCGGAGTCGCAGTGGCGCATGGGGGCGGCACGCTGCTCTCGGCACTACTCGGCTCTATCAACTCCCAGTTTCGTGGACTGACCACGCCGACTGGCGTGGCTGGCTGGGATATCGCCGAGTTCGAAGCCATCGTTGAGGACATCGGCGAGGACGAAGGCGTCGGCCAGAACGACACGGCAGCCGAGTCGCAGGCCGCGCTTATCGAACGCCGTCGCGAGGAGGCTTCCCGACAGCTGTGGGCGATGCTCAGTCGGTTCATCAAGCGATTCGCTGAGGGCACGTTCGATCCTGTGTTCGCAGCGCATATGGGCCCTGCGGTAGTGCTGAGGAACTACCGCGTTATCTTGCACTTGCTCACTCTTCTGTTGGACCGCTCCGTCGTGCGGCCGGAGTTCGACGCGTGCTTCCTCGCCACGACGGTCGACGGACTTGTGCTCGCACTTACTTCCACGTACTTGCCGAGCATCGAACCTGAGCTCGCCGGCGAAGTTGGTCTTCTTGTGCGGGATGAGACTGTTGTTCCAGGGACGCTTGTGGCGCTCGGTCTAGCGGCCAACTCGGTTACCCGTCTCCGGGACGATGCGCTCATGCGGCTCACGCGGGAGGCCACCCAGTCCGTATTGATCAGCGAGTTCTTCGAGATAACGGATGCGTGCGGTGAGCAGATTGAGACCGCTGGGAGTTCGATGCTCAAGTACGAGAGCCTGAGCTTGAATTCGACGACGACGGCCGTCGCCTCAGCGGCCAACTGGCTCCCAAACAACGAGCTGCGCAAGGCAATCGGCGACTCGATGGGTGCCACTTCGACTGCGCTCCTGTTCGACGACGCAGGAGCCGGCACGAAGCTCCAGGAGTCCGTGCGGCGCATGATGGTTGGAGCTCCAGTGAGGAGCCTCTCGCCGGATCAGCTCACTCTCGGGCTCGGAGTCTGGATGCAGGCACGCCCTGCTGGAACCTATCGCGTTACGGTTGGCGACACAGGCTTCGATGCGATGAGATCCGCAACGCATTGGACGTACGACGTCGCGGAAGGCAAGTTGCGCGACAATCGGGGCATCGACATTGTTGTGGTCCCGCCAGTGCCGCGCAGCCGGTGGGATGAGCGTCTCGCGATGCTCGGTGGTGACGGAGCGTGAGGTTTCCAGCGGTCGTAGAGCGCGAGGTGGACCCCGCGGCATTCATCACATTCTGGGCGCAGCGGTACGGCTATTCCGCAGGCGAAGCAGACTACGACTCACATGTCAGGCATGACGATTCCGGCTATCAAGAGGCGGACCTTATCGCCCTGATGCGCTGGAAAGCAGGGGCATGGCATGCTGCCAGGGCAGAGCATTTCGCGCGGCAGATCCCTCTCGACGCGCTCAATGAATTCCACGCCCAACCAGAGTTGAGCGACTCGGACCTCCAGGGCTTCTACTCTCGGTTCGCGAAGCCCCTCACCAAGACCCAGTACAGCATCATCTGGCCCATATTCGTGTGTCATATCGCCCGGCCGGATGACGTGCCGATCTACGATGTGAACGTCTGGCTAGCTTGGCTCTACATCGCAGGGGAACTGCGGGAACAGCACTTCGCCCAGACTCCGCGCAAGTTCGAAACGTACGTGGAGTACCGACGGTTCTTCATCGAGCTAGTCGGAATTTCGGGCGCGACTCCGCGCGATACGGACAAGGCGCTCATGGCGTTCGGACAGTTCCTTAGGACTGGACTTGCCAGGACCACACTCGGTCTCTGAGTACGTGCATGGGTACCGCTAAGTACCGGCTCTCCCACGAGTAGGTACGTATTCACGTATCTACGCAGCCCCTAGCGGCACCATCCGCGTGAGCGGTACTCATTCCCGCTGGCTGCCCGCGGTCACTTTCGCGCGGTGCAGCCGTCATTTGACATCGCCGTGTGAAGGCGGGCTGCAGCCATACGTGATAGACAGGGTCTGCACCGTTGATGCAGTCGGACAGATGGAGGTACTGCGATGGCGTTTCGAAGCGGGTCGCTGTGGAGCGAGCGGAACGAACTTCGGTGTTTGGCATTGATGAAGAAGCTGCACGAGGAGGGGTCACCTGCGGGAAGGCAAGCCGAGTACAGCCGTGCGCTTGCGGCGTCCACAGGCCTGTCCGTCCGTTCGGTCAACGCCAAGATCGGCAACTTCAAGTCCCTTGCCGGTCTAATCGGTCCCTCAAACTGGTCACAGAACAGCAAAGCGGCCTGGGAGAAGTACGGTCATCTACCCGCTGCGGAAATCCAGGCGCTCACGCGATAGCGCCCGGCACTGTGCCTCCCTCGCGGCTACGCTAGGCGTAGTCGATCCGAGGAGGCACTCATGGCCCACAAGCCACTGAACGCGCGGCAGGTCGAAGTCCTGCAGTGGATTGCCGATGGCTGTCCCGAAGGCGTCATGAAGGACGAGACGTACAAGCTGAGCGCGGCTGCGCTGAAGAGCAGGCGCCTCGCGAAGGTGTCGAAGCGTGGCGGCTGGCACGCGGAGATCACCGACGATGGACGCTACTACTTGGAGCATGGGGTGTATCTCGGCGAGCCTGCGAAAGCAGTTCGTCCAAGACCGACTCGCACGACAAGACCCAGACCCGAGAAGCCTGAGGCCTCTGCACTCGAGATGCCAGAGATGTCCCCGGCGGAAGTCGAGCCTCTGCCGGCCGCGACCGTCCAAGTGCCGACCGCTCTTCGGAATCCGCACCCCGTGATTGCTGCACTTCGCGATGAATCACGTCGGCTCGGACTCACGAGTTCGGTTCGGGGCCGAGCACTTCGTGTTCTGCAGGCGATCGCCACCGAGGCTGAGCGTCGGGGGTGGTCAGTGTGCGAGGTGAAGATGCACCGTAACGAGTACGGTTACACATGGCTGGATTCGAACAGCCATCTGATCATCGAGACCGGTGAGGCACGGGTTGGAGTGCGTATCCTCCAGCAGACGGATCGCTCGCCTCACGAGCCGACGGCCGAAGAGCTTGATCGTCAGAAGAGGTGGGGGAGCAGGCCACCCAAGTACGACCAAACTCCGAATGACTACCTGCGCATAGAGATCGACTCGAGATGGAATGGGCGCCAGCACTCATGGAGTGGCGGCAAGCGAGGTCCGATTGACCGGAAGCTTCCGGCGATACTTGACGAGATCGAGATGCGCCACGACGACGCCCGCGAGCGGAGACTTGAGGAGCAGCGGATTGCGGAGGAACGAGAGCAACGTCGGCTGGAGGCAGTCGAGCGGGCTAAGGTGATGCTGCGAGAGTCCCATCGCGCCGAGGTGTTGGCCAAGCAGGTTGCGGATTGGCGATACGCGGAGGAACTACGTGAGTACGTGAAAGCTATGCGGGTGGCAGTCGAAAGCATTACCGACACCGACGAGCAGGCGGACGCTCGGTTGTGGCTACGGTGGGCATGCGACTACCCGGATCGAGTCGATCCGCTTATGAAGGATATCCGTGTCCCGGACGATCCCACGCCCACCGACGAAGCGCTTCGATCATTTCTGCCCCGACAACCGAGGCGGGATTGGGAGTGATGTTGAGCCTAGGTGACGCCGGCCAGCACTCTGTTGGTGTCGGGAGTGAAGGACCCCGACGCGCAGGGTACCGCGGCTCTCTGATGGCAGGAAGAACCTGCGAAGAAGCGTCAATAGTCACTTCAGTCCGTCGATTCGGCACAGGAGTTGCAAGATTTCCTTGCGTATGGGGTACAATGAACCTGCGGCAGGCGCTGCAGGGGGAGCGGAGAATCATGACAAACCAGAACGAACGGCTCGGCGCTCGCATTCGTGAGGCCCGTGAATCGATGAAGATGAATCAGGAGGAGCTGGCAGACAGAGTCGGCTTTTCATCACGGCAGATCCTGTCGGAGTTGGAGCGGGGCCAACGCGAGGTAAAGGCGCGCGAGCTGGTTGCCATTGCGCGTTCGCTTCGTCTGGATATCAGCTCTCTCCTCGCTGAAGTCGAGCCATTGAGGCCGGGAGTACTCTGGCGCGATCGTCCTTCCGACCATGCGGAGGAAACGCAGGCGGAGTTTCTCACATGGTGTGAGCGGTACAGCCACGTTATGAGCGCGACCGGGTCTAGCCATTCGAGCAGATCACCGCTCCCGTGTCTTTCAGTCGACCCGTATGTGTTGAGCTATCGCGATGTTGAAGAACTGGCGACGGAGATCGGCAGGATGCTGGGCCTTGGGTCTAGACCGGCGGGCTCGCTGCAGAGGGCCCTCGAGACGCAGTTCGACATCATCATCTGGTACTTAGATCTCGGAGATGACGGATCCGCCGCGTGTGCGAAGGGCACGTTTGGGGCCGCAATGCTCATCAACCGTGCGGAGTCACCTTGGAGGCGGAACTTCGACTTGGCGCACGAACTGTTCCATCTGGTGACTTGGGATTCAATGAGCGCTGCGATCAATGCGGATGAGGACATGGCTAAGAAGGCCGAGCGCTTGGCGAACGCCTTTGCCGCCGCTCTCCTCTTGCCGGCCGGTGAGCTGAGAGGTGAGTTGGAGTCTCGGAGTGCTTCCGGCGAGTTGTCGAGGGCGGACCTTGTCGCCATCGCGCGCGACTTCGATGTGTCAACGCAGGCGTTACTGTGGCGCTTGCTCAACATCGGTCTTGGACTTCAGCCCGAGCAGGTACGTGCCTTTCTAGATGATCCTGATCTGCGTCGCTTGGATAAGGCCTCGCAGATTGGAAAGTGGTGGGATCCGCCGCCCCTCCCAGAGAGGTTCGTCAGACTTGCCTATGTCGCCAGCACTCGGGGTCGCCTCTCTCGGTCGAAGCTGGCCGCCTATCTTGATTGTGGCCTGGCCGAACTGTCCGGCTGCCTGGGGACTTACGGCATATCAGAGGAATCGAGCGGGGAAGGCATCACGCTCTCTATGCCGGCAGAGGCCGCTTTCGACCTGGGGGGCTCTGGTGTCCAAGCCGAAGTGCGTCTTACTTGATGCGGGCCCGATCATTGCGCTTCACGCAGGGGAAGTCTGGACCGTGTTCTGCGAACGATTCGATGTGGTCGTGCCCGAAACCGTCGCCGACAACGAGGCTCTGTGGCACAGCAAGGATGAGGTGACCGGCGCGCGCACCACCATCAACCTGCGTGCCGACGAGGACAGCGGCCGTCTCAGGATTGAGAGTGCCACCTCGTCCGAGCTACTTGGCCTTGCCGCGAGATTCGATGATGCATTCGCGACTGGTCTTCACGAGGGAGAGCTTGAAGGTCTGGCACTGTTGACAGAGCGAGACACGTTCGAGGACACGATATTCTGCGCAGGCGACGGGGCGGCGATACAGGCGGCCGTCATGGTGGGGTTGGATGAGAGATGCGAATCGCTCGAGGCGCTGCTCGAGTCTGTCGGTCTCGTCAAACCGTTGGAGTGGCCCTTCACCCGTGGATTCCACGATCGGCACCGACGAGAAGGGCTGGATAACCGGCTCAGCGGACTAGGGCTGCATCGATAGCTCGTGGACTCGCGTCGATAGCGGCGCGTGAATCCGTACCGATGATCCCCCTCGAAAACCGTTTAGCGGGTATCCCCCGTTACGAGGGTTCGAATCCCTCCCTCTCCGCCATAAGCAGGTATGACGCGGTCCCGGTTCTCGACTTGAGAGACCGGGGCCGCGTGTTCTTCAAGGTTCTTGCCCCGAATTCGCTCTCAGCATCCCGGCGATGGGCACCGCCAGGCAAAAGGCAGGCGGCATGGGCCTATCGGCATACTGCACAGAGGTATGTGTGCTCGCCGAGGAATACCTAACGTGTGGCATCTATCATAGGACTGTGGTTCTGCGAGGATGAGATAGTTCGAGTCGCGCATTGCACAGGGGAGCGTATGGGGGGCGGCTGCGGGGTCCACAGGATCCCGCGCAGGAGGGCAGGCGGCAATGAACGTTGTCAAGAAGGCGGCCAGGCTGGCGATGAGCGCTATGCTCGTGCTGGGATTGGCGGTGCAGCCAGCGTTCGGCGCCACGGTCGACATCGTCGATCTCGCATCGCCCATGCACGCATCGGGAACCTGGAGCACGTCACCTGATCCCGGGTTCACCTGGGACAAGTCGATCGATCGGTCACCCACGCTGCTCGGCAGCTGTCTCTTGCAGGAATTCGTCTACGGTGTTGCTGTGTCGGGCACGACCGCGTACATGGCGGATGGTATATACGGCTTCCAGGTCATCGACGTCTCCAACCCGGCAGCACCCACGCTGCTGGGCAGCTACGACACATCTGGCTCGGCCAACAGCGTCGCCGTCTCGGGCACCACCGCGTACGTGGCCGATGGCTGGTACGGCCTCCAGATCATCGACGTCTCCAACCCGGCAGCACCCGTGCTGCTGGGCACCTACGACACGCCTGGTGATGCGCGTGGTGTCGCCGTCTCGGGAACGATCGTGTATGTGGCAGACGACGAGGCCGGCCTACAGATCATCGACGTGACCACGCCAACGGCACCCGTGCGGCTGGGCACTTGCGACACACCTGGCTGGGCCCTTGGTGTCGCCGTCTCGGGCACCACCGCGTATGTCGTCGATAGCCATACCGGCCTTCAGATCATCGATGTGACCACGCCAACGGCACCCGTGCGGCTGGGCACTTGCGACACACCTGGCTTGGCCAAGGGCGTTGCCGTCTCGGGCACGACCGCGTATGTGGCCGACTCCTATGGTGGCCTCCAGGTCATCGACGTGACCACCCCGACGGCGCCTGCGGTGTTAGGCACATGCAGCACGCCGAGCTGGGCCAACAACGTCGCCATCTCGGGCACGACCGCGTATGTGGCCGACTCCTATGGCGGCCTGCAGGTCATCGACGTGGCCATCCCGATAGCGCCCGTTGTGCTGGGTACGTACGATACGCCCGGCTCCGCCTACGGTATCGCTATTTCGGGCACGACCGCGTACGTGGGCGACTACGGCTTCGGCCTG
>JAVERH010000240.1:0-2509 GCA_034007245.1 Coriobacteriia bacterium
CTAGCACGCCTGATAACGTCCGAGCACGTAGATACGCCGGGGGAGCTATGGAGATCGCCGAGGTTCAGCAGTCCGATCTGCCTGCCATCAGCAGGCTGCATGAGTACTTCTGGGGTGAGCGCTCGGATGTGGCATCGATGGCCAGGACGCTCAGTGCGCTAGCCGATGATCCCGACCACGTGATCCTCGCCGCGCGCGTCGAAGGTGACTGCGTCGGCACTGCCACCGGAGTCATCTGTCACGGCCTGTACGGTGGCTACGACACGTATATGGTCGTCGAGGATATGGTCGTCGATGCGGCGTATCGCCGGATGGGGGTAGCAAGCGCGCTTCTCGCTCGGCTTGAGGCGACCGCGCGCGAGCGTGGCTGCAATCAGATCATCCTGTTGACCGAGTCGGTACGAGCAGACGCCATCGCCCTGTACGAGGCGAACGGCTTCGAGGCCCGGTGGACCGGCTTCAAGAAGAAGCTCTAGCGCCATCCCGTACGCTGGACTCGGAGTCTCGCACGAACCGGAGTTCGACTACTGGCGCACGAAGCAGCGCACGGCCGACTTACCCTTCATCGCGGGCGGCTTCACGCCGATGCCGCTGTAGCGAACCCTGCGGTAAGAATACGGGGGGTAGTATTTTCCTATCTGGCGTTTAGCGCCCGTCGTGGCCTGGGTATAACGTCACGTCCGGTTGGCCAGCCAAGGGTGATGGTGCCGTGTACGCGCACCTCGACAGGCGCACGGCGACTCTGGATGTGACCTCCGGTCATCTTCACGGCACGCTCTGGGCTGTCCACACCCGTTCGTTGCGTCACCATCTGATCGACGTACGCAACCTCTTCCGATATTACGCGCCGTCTCATCGGCTACCGTCGACGACCCCTCGGTCAACCTCGCACAGGTGGATGCCGTGGGGTTCTTCTTCGCTCGGGCGAGACCCGCCGCCCGCGGTCATCAGTGCTCCAAGACGTCCCGGGACGCGCGTCTCCCGGCCGCGTCTTGGAGGGGTAAGGGAGAAGTCCTGGCCACTGCACGTCGAGAGGGATCATTCATCGGCCAGGACCTGACAAAGGGAGTGATGGAGTGTGAAGGGAAAGCTGCATCGTCTGCTTGCGCTGACGGTCGTGGCTGCCCTGCTCACCGCGTCGACCGCTGGTATCGCAGCTGCCGCACCCGGCGACAAGGACAGCGACGCTGTACTGCGAGAACGCTATACCCGCAAGACAGAGCAGACCAGGGAGCGTCAGGATCGGATGGTGACGCAGGCCGAGCGGGATATCGCCGCGTCCAACCTGGCCAAGACGCTCGACGTGCTCGGGCTGCCGGCCGACGCAGGGCCCGAGGAGTACTTCGAGGCCCTTGCGCTCGAACCCCCGGGTCCCGGAGATGTTCCGGACTACTCAGGCATGACGCCCAACTGGGCGTACACGCCACCGCTCAGGAAGTTCGTCGACGGACTGCCCGGCCTCGGTCCGGACAACGCCAACAACCTCGGTCAGTATCTCTCGGTGGCCAAGCCGGACACGATCACGTACCCCGGCTCCGACTACTACGAGATCGAGCTTCGTGAGTACACGGAGCAGATGCACTCGGACCTGCCGCCCACCACGCTCAGGGGCTACGCGCAGGTCAACAACGGCACCGATGAGCAGGGCGAAAACACGCTTGCGCCGGACCCGATCCACTACATGGGGCCGACGATCATCGCGTCCAAGGACCGTCCGGTGCGCGTGAAGTTCACCAATATGTTGCCGACTGGCGAGGACGGAGAGCTGTTCATCCCCGTTGATACCTCGGTCATGGGCGCAGGAATGGGCCCATTGATGGAGGAAGTCCCCGCTGGCATGCCGGTGAACTACACCGAGAACCGCGGCACGCTGCACCTTCATGGCGGACGCAGCCCGTGGATCAGCGATGGTACGCCGCATCAATGGATCACGCCGGCTGGCGAGAACACGCCGTATCCCGAGGGCGTGAGCGTCAGGAACGTCCCTGACATGCCCGACCCGGGCGACGGCTCCATGACCTTCTACTACACCAATCAGCAGAGCGCCCGGCTGATGTTCTACCACGACCACTCGTACGGGATCACGCGACTCAACGTGTACGCCGGCGAGGCTGCGGGCTACATCCTGCAGGACGAGACGGAGCTTGCGCTCGTCGAGGCGGGGCTCATCCCTGAAGAACAGATTCCGCTGGTGATGCAGGACAAGACCTTTGTGGACGCCGCCACTATCACCGACACCGACCCCACATGGGAGTGGGGGACCGGCGAGGTGGTCGACGGGTATCCGGTGCCCAAGACGGGTGACCTGTGGTTGCCGCATGTGTACATGCCTGCGCAGAACCCGTACGACCTCAGCGGCTACAACGCGATGGGTCGCTGGCACTACGGACCGTGGTTCTGGCCGCCCACAGCGGTCGAGGTCGGCCCGGTTCCCAACCCCTATTACGTGAGCGATACCGAGACGCCGGGTCAGCCCCCGATGATCCCGGGCGTGCCGCATCCCTCCATG
>JAVERH010000241.1:0-2505 GCA_034007245.1 Coriobacteriia bacterium
TTTCGAGCACGCAACAGGGAATTTCAGGCCTCTGACCTGCGGTTTTATGGTGCCCCCAAGGGAATTCGAATCCTAGTTGTGCTTGTGCTAGTTGGTGCTACTTGGTGCTTGTTGGTACTCAAGAGCTGCGGCGAGTCCCAATAGGTACCAACGAGTACCAACAGTCACCATGTATTTGGGCACCAAATCGGGCACCAAATCCGGGGCGCGGTCCCAGCGTGAGAGCCTCCGTCAAACCCGGGGCGTTTCACGAGAAGAAGAGAGCTAGACGGTGCAGTTCCGACTTGAACCTACGTGCACCCGAGTGAGTCCAGATCGCGGCGACAGGACTCCACGCTCGTGAACAACACGGTGCGGATACCTGCAGCCGACGCTGCGTCCAGGTTGGCCTGCATGTCGTCGATGAAGACGGTGGAGGCGGGATCGAGCTCGAAGCGCTCGAGGAGATACCGGTAGATGGCCGGCTCGGGCTTGCAGGCTCCCACCTCGCATGAGACGACCCGCCCTTCAAACAGGTCGAAGATGTCGTAGGCGTCCTCGATGCACTCGAGCGAAGCCCGATGCAGATTCGAGAGCGCATAGACCGGGGGCGCCGCCTCACGGACCTGTGACAGTAGCTCGACACTGGCCGGAATGGGAACAAGCGATCGCGGTATCGCGCTGAAGAGCGCCTGCAGCTTCACGAGAGGCAATCCGGTACGCGAAACGGCGCGCTCGATCGCCGCCGAGGGATTCATCAATCCGCGGTCGAGATCCTGCCAGTCCTCGTGTGCAAAGACGAGGTCAAGCACGAGCGCACGATCGTGTTCGTCGTCGAAGACCGACGCGACGATTGCTGGCGGATCCCAAGTGAGGAGAACGCCGCCGAGGTCGAACACGACGTTCAACACGCGTCCCCCCTGGGTGCATCCAACGTCCTCGCACATCGGCCGCAGCCGTGCGCCTCACTTCGTAGCGTACCGCTTGCGCCGCCGGCTAGATGCGCTGGTTAGAGCCCAGCTCCAGGCAGCGCCACGAACCCCTTCTTCACACCAGGCCTGAACCCGGCTGCCTCGTAGAACCCAAGGACTCCCTCGTCTGTGCTCCCAGTCAGCAGCATGACCTTGTAGCAGCACTCCGACCAGGCCAACTCGAGTGCACGATGCAGCACCGCTGTCGCGTAGCCTCTCCTGCGATGGTCCGCCTGCGTCACGACGTTCTCCACGAGGCCGTAGGGTCGACATCCCCGGGTCAGGTTGGGAACGATCGTCAGAACGCAACTCGAAACGAGCCGGTCTCCGACGAAGTACCCGAGATAGTGATTGCCGGCTCCCGCCAGGACGGTCTCCCACGTGTGCTCCACCGAGAGCCGCGGGGGCAGCGGGTCGTCTTTCGAGTGCAGGTCGCCATACAAGGCGAGGATCGCATCCAGGTCACTATCGCCGAGCTCACGAACCGCCATCTGACTCCCCCGAGGCTGGTGCGCCGGAAACGACGTGCTGTGGCTCTAACGCTCTTGGGCGCAACCCGCAACGCCTACGCCCGCTCCGGACCCGAGTCTACCGCACACGGCGTTGTTGGGTTGACGCGGGGGTCAGACACCCCTCAACCGACCTCACAACCGCCCATGAAACTCAGTCGCGAGCAGATCCATGAGCAGGCAGTCGCGCCACGATCCGTCCGGTGCGGGCTCGCTTTGACGTGCGACACCGATGCGCTTGAAGCCGAGGGACTCGTAGGCGCGTATGGCGCGCAGGTTGGCAGCGGCGGGATCTACAACGAAACGGCGCACCCCTCGCGTCCCAATCAGGTGGGCGATGAGAACCGAAAGCGTCTCTGGACCCAACCCTCGATCTTGCCATGCATCGCCGAGCATGATCGCCAGACCAAGCGCGGAGCCGGGAGGCCAACCGACGCTGTAGGCCGAAACGACCCCAGCCGTCTGCGTGTCGACGACCACCGTCCACGACCAGGTGTCCGTTGCCTCGAGCAGGCTGTCACGGAGTCCCGTGACGCTCGGGTCCGTCCACCACGGCTGACAACCCCGCCCTGATGCCAGCCCCGACAGGACGTCGAGGTCGTCGTCCACAAGCGGGCGCAAGACAACTCGATGCCCGGTCAGCTCGCCTTCGGTCACATGTCCCCCACTGCTCATGGTGTGTCTACGTCCTAGCGCATCAGCCGCGGCCGTGCGCCTCACTTCGTAGAGTACCGCTTGCGCCGTCGGATGCGCTGGTTAGTCCGCCGGCCACAGGTCGCTGTCGACAAGGAACCGCGCAAGCGCCTTAGCGGCGCCGGGAACCCGCCCCCGTGACTCGACCAGACCTACACCAACGACGTCAAAGGCGGTCACAAGCTCACGCAGCGCCGCGCTGACCGAGTCCAGCGATGGCCCGCCCGGCACGGAGAAGATCGCATCACCGAACGCTGCGGGATCGAACACGTCGACATCGATGTGGATGTACAGATGCGTGATACCGGCATCCCGTAGGCGCGTAATCACCAACGCCGCTGTATCACCCGGCC
>JAVERH010000041.1:0-16948 GCA_034007245.1 Coriobacteriia bacterium
CCAGCGACGCCGCCAGTTCCCAGTTCCTTCGCAGACATGACTGTAGGAGCCCCCGAGCCAGGAAGCACAACTCAGTCGCAAGCTCCTCGTCGCGGCGGACAATCTCCGACTCGAACTGGGCCTCGACCCGCAGGAGTAGGTCCTCGAACGCAGCCAGATCGAGGTTGGGGTGTGCCTCTCGCGCCGCAGCAGAGAACCGCATGTCCCTCCCTAGTGTGCCCAACGGTTGTGCGGACAACCTGCAAAGCGAGTTGATTCACGGGTTAGGTGACGCGCGTGTCGCTGCTGGGCTTCTCCGCCGTCAAGCGCAGCACCCAGCCACATACGTCCCTATTGCTTTCCGTACCTCCAGCGGATTCCCCCACACTGACACTGTACGCACTCCGGACCTTCCGCGTTGGCGAACCAGATCCTCTTGCCACACGACGTACACGTGAACTGCTCAAGGGCGCGTTCGCACACATCTATCAGCTTCGTCGCTTCCGACCCCACAACATCTGTAGTGTGAGCACTTCTATTCGCCCACGAGACCAGGAGCCGATCCGCTTCCTCCAACGCTTCAACGACGTCGGCGTCGGACTCGTAGCCATCACCGACCCGCCTCTCGAAGCATGTGCGCCCCTCGGAGATGAGCCGCAAGAGGAAGTCGTGAGCCATCCGCCTGTCGTTCTTGTCTCCCCGGAGGAAGGGCATGCGGAGCCTGAGCCTCTCCGCCGCGATAGCCAACTCGACGTCCATGATCTTGCGAACATCAACGCCTGCGGCATCAGGACGACCATCTAGCTGGGCGCGTGCGTCACCGAAGGTCGTAGTTCTGTCAGACCAACGGATTCCGGTTTCGGGGTTCACGTACGGCAAGAGGGCACGGAATCGCCACGCCTTGTCATCAAGCTGCTGCCGCAGCTCCGTGTACCAGTCTCTGTCGTGGGTCAGGAGAATGACCTGCCTGTCAGCAAACTCCTGAAGGAGGAGTTCGACAACCATGCCACGGTGGCTCCTGTCGACACTCACCACGACGTCATCAAGGAAGATGGGACTATCGGTGTCACCGTCCCGTTTGGCCATGGCCAGGAAGATGCACAGGCCCAAGCTGTTCCTATGTCCCTCCGACAGGGTGAGCCTCGGTGATGCTTGTTCAACGCCATAGAATTGAAGCCCGATGTCAATGGCCTTGTCCGAGTCCTCCGGTACATGCAGACAAACATCTTGGATTGCCTCGTTGGGGTGCAGTATCGACCACATGCCCTGAACATCGGATGAGATGTCGTCGATGATGGCATTGGCCCGGGCGCGTAGGCTGATTCGTACTTCTTCTTCGAGGGAGGCGACAAGCGCGGCTAGCGCGTCGATCCTTGCGATCGTCGTCTTCAGCGCTGATGCACTCACGATGCCTTCGCATACCTCAAGTCGGCGCTTGTCGTCAGCAAGCTCTACTGCGCTCGGTGGGGCGCTACGTGTCGCCGCGTCGGCTTCCTGGACAATACGAATGATCTTGACCTCGATGGACACCAGGTCTTCTTCCTGGCAGGAATCGCGTAGGCCTTCCGGGTCGAGCGATTCCAGGTACGCCAAGTTGGAGGCGCATGATGAGGTCAGTGTCTCCTTCCATGCGGAGACCGCGGGCATGTCCAGACTGAGCTTCAGCATCTTGATGGTGTCCGCGATCGCCGATATCGCCGACGCCCGTTCCTTGAACGTGGCAAGCACATCGCGAAGACGTGCCTGATCTGATTCGACATGGGCTCGAAAATCTGCAGCGTCTACCACAGTGCCGCAGGCAGGACACGAGACGGTGCCCGCATCCGTCAACCTTCTCGCAAAGATTGATGCGGACTGTAGGACCTGCAACCGCTCCGTGATGAACGGCTCAAGATCACCGGCGAGCTTGCTGTTGGAGCTTCGCAAGGCGGCGATACTCTTGCGGATACTCTGCGAGGCGATGCCTTGCAGGACAACGTATTGCCTCTGGTCGATCGTGGATTCTTCTATTCGCTTCTCCACGGCTGCGAGAGTCGGAGTGCATTGAGCGTCGGCGCCAAGGTCGTCCTGACCGTCCGGACAGTACTTCTTCCAGAGACACGCGAGTCCGTTGAGAATCTCGCTATCATCATCGTCGCCGAACACGGCCTTTCGGCTTGACTCAATGCGCTGCAGTCGACCCCTCAAGTCATCCGCCTGAGCGGCACCCTCTATCGCCTTCGAGAGCTGCCGGAGGTTCTCAGCCGCGGTCTCCATGGAATCCAGACCGAGCAGTGGTAGGAGTGAGGAGTACTTCTGGCCCTTCGTCTGATGGATGAAGTCGGAAACCTCACCCTGGCGAAGGACGCATCTGAGGTAGTCCCAGGAGTTCATGCCTGCAGACTCCCCGCCGACACAAGTGAAGCATCCGCCAGAATCGATGGCGACCACAAGCTCGGAGTCGTTCTGGAAACGAATGAGTATCTTCGCTTCGCTTGCGGAGGGTTTGTGGGTATTGAGGATGGCCCGCTCCTGGCGCCTGCCGCTGTACTCGTGCGCAAGGTGATCGATCTTGCCATCGCGAATGACGTACTCAACCGCATCAACAAAGGTCGACTTGCCGGACCCGTTCATCCCGTACACGACAATTGACTTGGATCCCAGTTCCATGGAGGCTGACTCAGCGGCACCTCGGAACCAGGATAGCCCGATGTGTTCTATGCGCATGGAGTGTCCGCTTTGGGACTGTCATCCATCGCAGCAATGAGATCCCGGGCAAGCGCATCCAAGGCCGATTTTGGCAAGTGCTCCCCGCAGAGTCTTCCGGGCAATTCGGAGTGCAGTCGGGCACATGCTTCAGTCGTGACCAGCGGGTGAAGATCCTCTGCACGCCTCAGACACTCTGCAGCCCAGCTGTTGCGAATCGTCACGGTTTTCCCCCAGACTCCCCGATGTCCCTGCGCAGTGCCCGTGTTCACCTAACGCATCTCGGATTCACCCGCGCGCTTGCGCATCCATTATGCGACACCATGCGCGCGTCGGGGAAGCCGGGGTCAGACATGCCCCCCGGCGGTCTGCAAGTCACTAAGCGTATAGACGTCAAGCTTGAGGAGGCCTCATTGGATTCGGTCAGATCGGGTGCCTACGGCGGCGACATCTCAGTCGTCAAGAATCAACATGTGAAACGGCTTGTATGCCCCACCGCTCCACCAACCTCGATGCTCACCGCAAGCCAGGCGAAACGCCCGAACCGCCTTGACCGCCGCCGCCCAACTGATCTGCTCCGCATCGCGGGCGACCTCAACGAGATCGCTTGTCCGCAATGCGGAGAGTCCCAATGGATGTTCAAGAAGGTCACCCGTTCGAGCATCCAAGTGCACTGTATCGGACACCGCGCCAGAAGGACCGGGGGCGTGCACGCGAAACCAGCAGCATCGGGCTCCGACCACGAGATTCTTGAGGTCGTTCACCAACGGGATTCCGGCAAGAACGGGGCACCCTATCTCCTCAGCGATCTTCGCTGCCGCATACAACTCGAGGTTCACCCTCATCAAGATCTGATGATCGCCCGGATAGCGCACTTTCGGCCGCCTCGCATAGACGGTCAGGAGTCGGACGCTCGACGCGCCCAGGCTCTCCCTGGCCATTCGACCCCCTTCTCTGTTCAGCCAGAAGTACAGGGGCACAACCGACTGAAAATGGGGAGTCAGCTCAGCCGCGAGAGCGGGCACCAGCACGAACTCGGCACTATGCTCGTTCGTGAAGCTCGTTGCGCTGCGCATACAACCCTTTCTCGTGAGGTGGTCGCACGTGGTCTACGGCAGATCCGACCCGAGCCGGCTGGCGCCTGCATCGGAACAGTGCCTGCGCGGCTGAAGCAGCGGCCAGCGTCCAACATCAGCCGACGATTTGGCTCCACTTGCGTCGTAACACAGGTCCGAGACCGGACTCCAGCGAAACGAGAGCCGACCGGCACGCAAGAATGACATCCGGTCCAAACTCACGAGTCTGGGCACGAATCTCGCGCTCCGACAGCGCAGCGATTCGCCGCTCGGCGCCATCCAGCAACTCACGCGCAGCCGTGAGGGTTTCGTCGAAGGACCCTTTCGTGATGGCAGTGGCTTGAGCACGTAGTGCCCACAAGTAGTGCAGGAAGGCATCCGATTCCGCGAAGTTGGACGTGCTCGGTTGGGGTGACGCAAGCAGCGCTGCCGAGAAGCGGTTCTGCTGCTCTGGCAACGGCCGCATGAGATCGAGCATTCCCTGCCGCGCTGCCATGTCGAGAAACGGCACCCCGAACTCGGAGAGTACCTGAGGCGCGTAGTACCAGGTCTTGCGTTGCCGCATCTCCTCGTCAAGAACCTGCCGGAACTTCTCAGGCGGAAACGAACGCACATTCAGCCACGTTCCGGATGCTATAGCAGATGCTCCAGCGCATGCCGCAAGCAGAAACTGCTGGTTTGCATACCCGACGGTCACACGCTTGCCCTGCACAGCGATGCCGCCAACTAGATCCAGAGCGTTCCCAAGCCAAGTCGGATTGTCTGACAGGTACTGCCCGCCGGGGTGCTCAATGACCAGGTACGCCTCGGGAATCGGCCAGCGCTCGAACCACTCAATGATGCGCTGACAGCTGTCCGAATGAACGGCAGCGTCAGCGCCGATAGCAATGGTGAGCACGCACGGCCACCGGTCGAGCACGCCCAACCGCTGGGCCTCCGTGAGCATCGTGTCATGTTGCTCTATCCACACATCCATGTGATCCGGCCGATCGGCCATGATGCCGGGCAGAACGTAGCGCGAACTTCCCAGGGACTCGTTCAGATCTGCGAGACTCGCCAGGAGCCGTGCCCACTCTTCTGGCACAAGGCGATGGTCGGGCTCGAACTCCCCCGGCCAATACGGATGACTACACAGTCGCTCGTGATCTGCATGTGGCAGGTAGAACTGCGGATCCACGAGTGAATCCGCACCGAGCCTCTGCACATCGCTCGAAAGACGGGTGAGCTGGTCGGGACTGAGGTCACGTGGGCTCAGAATCACGGATCCACCACCCCAGTCGTCCAGCAGTGTGCGCGAGTGCGCCATCATGCCGTAGCCGAACTGAAGAATGAGCTCCATCAGACGATCACCCGCCCCGCGTGTCCAGACGTGCCTGCCTCTTCTCACGTCCATCCCTAAGCTGAGGATGACGTCCACTCACGACTCCCGCAACCATTCGAGCGCGTCGATCGCCGTCATCGGCCGCTGGCTCCTCGCGCGACGCGTCATAGACTGAATCAAATCGGCCAGCTCATCGGACACGCCTGCCCGCACTGACGCCCGGGGAAGATCCATGGACGCGACACGATCCAAGACTACGTCGCGGCTGTTGGTGCCGACGACGTATGGATTGACACCTTCAATACTTTCATAAAGCACGACACCCAGGGCGAAGAGATCACTTCTGGTATCGATTTCGTGCTTGGAGTTCTCGAACTGCTCTGGGGGGCCATACCCCGGCGAGTGAGGGCCCCTCGACCATGATGTCGGAGTGACCGATTTGAGCCCCAGGTGCCGCGCAATGCCGAAGTCGATCAGCCACGCATCGCCATGAGTGTCGAGAATCACGTTAGCTGGTTTGATGTCTCTATGAACGATGCCTGCACCCTGTGCAGCAACCAAGGTCACGAGGATTTCCTCGGCCCAACGACACACGTCTGCCGGTGCCTGGGGACCGCCAAGCAACCGCTGCTGAAGCGTTTCGCCTTCTACGAACTGCTCCACAAACCAGATGTGCTCTCCAACGTTGCTCTGAGCCCTGCCTACTTCGAGGATCTCCGGTACTCGACTCCCCTTCAGGCCTGCCACGGCGTTGAGCTCCCGAACCGCCCGTTCCGGATCTGCAGTGGCGTGAAACAGCTTGAGCACCACACGGTCTCCCGCAACGTTCCTTGCCGCGAAGACCTCCTTCTGACCGCCTGCATCCAGGGCTTGAATGTCCGTGAGATGGGAGAACTCAGTGGCTAGCCAAGCTGGTTCGACGGCCATCTATGCTGCCCCTTGCGCAGACAGCTGCCGGGCCAACCGGTTGAACCGCCACGTCACGTGCGATTGTGGGAGCCCCTGCCGTCGAGCGGGCAAGGAAGGGTCTGACACCTGATCACCCGGCGTGAGGATGCCTACGCCACACGCCTTGTAGCGGGCACAGAGGCTCGACGCTGTGGGCAGATTCGGCAGCAGCGCGAAAGACTCGGAGGCGAACCAGGTGTTCCTCGCCGCTTGAGACAGAGCCGAGGATGGGCCGCCCAACTTCGCCTCGATGGCGATCAAGCGGCTCAGCACCAGGCTATGCTGTGCCACGCAAATCTCCTCACCATCGACTTCTGAGAGCAAGCCCATTTCGACAAGCTCCCTCGCTCGCTTCGCAGCTGCTGGCCCCAGTTGGTCCACCAGCGCGGCCCTCCGCACGCTACCAGCGACCCACACGAACTGCACGAGTCGATCATCGGAAACGGTAAGGGCTTCGAGCGTCCGCATGCACTCCGTGCCGTCCGGTCTCCAGTACACAGCTACCGCGTCTGGACATCCGGTTTCGAGACGCGGTTCGACGAACACCGCCATCCGTTCTTCCGGGTTCGGAACCGGCAGCGACCGCTCCAAGTATCGCGACAACAGCTCGAACTCGGGACCGGGAGTCGGCCGACGAAATCGAGAAGCAACGCGTTCATCACCGATACCCACGAACGGCAATTCAGAAGCGCGCATAAAGGCCTCCAAACACGCGCCCCGAGGAGCGAGGCAAGCGACGACTAAGCTGTGATGCTCGTCCGAGCCAATCTTACCGCACTGGACCGATAGCTGCTCCGGCCGATACGACGAAGTCGGCTTCCACGTGCCCCCGTGCCTCTAACCTCCGGCGCTTCAGCTGCGCGCCAATGACCTCGCCCCGTAGCCTACACCGTGGCGCGTCAGGAAGCGCTTAGAACTCGCCGAGCGGCTGCCAGTTGGTGGTCAGATACGACTCAATGCCGCGACCGGGATGGTAGTTCTGGAACAGCCGCTCGAAATCCGCCCGGGCAGCGGCGTACGAATCGTTGGACACGGTACCGGAAACTTTCGCCATATACAGAAGGGCGAGCGACGGTGCACGCGACTCACCCTGGTTGCAGTGAATCAGGATGGACTTGCCTTCCGCCGACTTGCGCTGGGCGAAGGACAAGAACGCCGCGAACAGCTCCGGTTTGAAGAGCGGGATCGGGGGGTCAATGATGTTCAGAATCAAGTCGTCGCCAGTCTCAAACACAAGGTAGTTGGGATGCGTTGACGGCAGCTTCCCAGAGTAGCCTACTCCGTTGACGTGGCAAGGATGTTTGCAGGCGTGTACCACCGCCCAGTCCGCGTCGCCGCGGTGGCAGTCGCGGTCGGTCCCCACGAACAGGCCGTCCTGTACCCGGATCATGGCTCCCCCTGCGTAGTTCTAACGATGCAGCGCATAAGCTGCGCGCCGTGCGCCTTCGGCTCGATTCTACCTCCTGCGCGTCAGCTGTTGCGTGTTAGGCATCGTCTCCGTGCTTCACACGCCCGATCGCATCCATGCCGTCCAAATAGGATTCAAGCATCCCGGCGTCCGCAAGCATGCGAAAGGGATTGCTCGAGGCGGCCTGCTCCCGGTGCGCATCCTCCATAGCACACCAAGAACACAGATCGCCGGAGCGCGTGGGCTCCCCGCAGATGCCGCAGTACTGCGAGCTTGCCTCGATCCGTTCCCCATTGAACTGGTGAGGCGTGCCCTCCGGCTCAACGAAGTAGGGAGCTGCCGCGCTTCTACCCACACGCATCTCAAGGTATCTGGTACCGGCGTGAGCGGCGAATTCCCGCAACAAGGCCTTCGTCGCCTCCGAGGCACGAGGACCCGCTACAACAGATGTAACACACGCGATCGGAACGTCGAGGAGCATCAGCGGGGGCTCGTGCCGGACGTTCGCCTCTTGGATGACCATGCGGCGCTCCAGTTCGTACGACCAGCACGTGGCCTTCGTGAAGTAGGCCGCATGGAAGACCCCGCTCTGAAGGAAGTACACGTATCGCGGCTTCCCGATCACGTGCGCGCGGTGCAGCATTCCGTTCAGACCATCGTGCAGCCCGTCTCTATACTCGACGTCGCCGAAAGACGATTCCGGACAGGACTCCTGCACAAGATGCTCGTCAAACTCGAGGACAGCGCCCTCGAGTTTGAACGCGTAGTGCGCCCACATCGGAATGATTGCGGGCGATTTCGAGAAGCAGGTAGTCGGGAGTTGCGGCAGCTCGCCCACTACCTCTTGGTAGAAAGCGAGCGCCTCGGGTTCGACTGCGAAATCAATGGTGAGCGAGAGTTCGTACGGATCCTGGAAGTCCTCAGGATGGGAGCACTTGAGGTGCACGCAATCAAGGCCCGACAGCACCTCCCCGATAATGGCGGGGCCCACATACTTGTAGATTGGGCCTGACATGTTTGTGACCCCCCGTACGCCCAACGTGTTGCGCATGAGCAGACGCCGATGCGCCTTTGGGTGGATTCTACCTTCTGGCCTTCTGCTGATGCGCTTAGGCCTGCACAAGGTGAACAACACACTCGTGTCCACCAGCGACCTGAGCGAGGTCCCTGTCCGCCGTGATGAGAACCCAGCCGTTGACGATGGCGGCCTCAGCAATGAGGGCGTCACTGGCGTTGTTGGACTTCGAGTTGTTGAGCGAATCCAGTGAACTGCGGATTGACTCGAAGAGGACGCCGTCGCTCACCTTGCAGCGACCCGCTCTCGAAACCTTGACCACAGCACTCTCTGTGAGGACTTCGCGGTCGACGACTTGAGTGAAGCGAGCAAGCAACTCGGATCGTAGCGGCTCACGCGGCGTTCGGTCGAGTTCATCCCACTGGACGTGTGTCGCGAAGTAGTCCCCGTTCCCGGGCAAGTCAGTGAGGCTGATGCGCTCACTCACAAGCCAGTTGAAGACGCATGTGTCGACCATGTACATCTGCTAGGCCTAACGTGTTTCGGCTTCACCCGCGCGCTTGCGCTCCCATTATGCGACACCTTGCTCGCGTCGGAAGCCGGGGTTAGCCAGGAGCCGCCGGGCCATAATCTCCGGTGCCTGGGTCGCGGTTCATCTTGAACATCTGAGCGCCGATGCTCTCCAGGTACATGTCGATGGCGTCCCATTCCGGCGCTGTTAGGCTGTCGAACGGATCATCAGCGAACGACACCTGCCACCCGCAGGCCCACCCGTAAGCAGTCAGGTTGCGTGGAGTCGGGTCCTCGCCCGCAAGGAGCTGCCGAGCTTGCTCGAACAGTCGGCTTCGAACAGGTATGAGATACCGAACAACCTCGTCTGAGACGCCGTAGCACAATGGTTCCGCATCGCCCACCGCGCGCCGAGACCGCGCAAGCCAGAGCGGCCAAGGGTAGAGCGCATCCGAGCCCTCGCCCAGTGCCCTGCTCAAGCGCGCGAAGCAGGCGTAGACATCTTCGAGTTCCGCCAACTCATCGCTGCCAAGGAAGAGGAAGAAGTCGCGCCCCAACGTCTCTTCGAGTTCGCCGAAGCGTCTCTCAAGCGCAGGAATGCCGTTGAGGACATCCAGACTCTGCCTAGCGTCAACCCACGTGAGGACGCTGCGCTCAAGTTCATGGGCTGTCGCCGGAAGCACGTGCGCGTTCGAGACCGTGATCGATGCGGGCGCCCCAGTCGAGAAACCGGCGACAGGAGGTGGAGCCCAGTAGACCAGATTCGCCTCAACATCGACGAGGAACAGGACGACAGGCACGGAAAACTCACGCCAGTAGTTGTACGACCTGGCCTTGGTGGACTGTTGGTAGGTGTCGGTGAGCGTCCAATTGACGCGATCGTGAGCACGCACCTGGCCCTTGAAGATGCGTCCCGTGACCACATCGCCTGCAAGCTCAATCTCGATGTCGATCCCGTAATCCGCAGACTGCTCGCGCGACACCCAGGTTGGTGGAAGCGCAGCTCGAACGGCAAGCACGCCGCGATCGCCAGTGACGTGCTGTTCGGGTCGCCCAGGCAGCTCCACGGTTCCGGCCTCCCTCGCGTCTGACCTCTCTGGCTAACGTGATTTGGCATGAGCAGCGGTCATGCGCTCTAATGATTGTAGCGCTCACGCCGCCTGCTCGATGCCAGGGTTAGATGTCGCTCGTCCTGCGACCCTGTAGGCCGTTCCCCCTCGCAACACTTCCCGCTTTCGGAGGCTCTGGAGCAGCGATCGCACGAACATCGCCGGGCCCCCTGCATCCCCTAATCGAACCGCGCGTGCAGTTCACATTTTCGAGCGAGTTGCCCCGACTAGGTTGAAGTGTGCCTTGGCGACCGTGCGCACATCTAACGTGTTGCGCATAACTCGCGACCGAGCGCAATGGGATGAGTGTAGCGTGCGGGAGTCGAGTTGATGCGCTTGAACTCAGAGTCCCGCACTGTCCCCCATCTCGCTCTCCCGCTCAAGGATGAAGTCCAAGCGGTTCGATAGCTCCGCGTCCATGCAATCCAGCAGAAAGGCTATCTTGCCCATCACGTTGCGGACGTTGCGAAGGTTGATGAGATTGACTCCCTCGAGAGAAGGGCCGCCTTTGGAGTCAACCGGATACCTGAAGCCCTGCGCTCCGGGGTCAATCGTGGCAAACTCGCCAATCAGTCGCGACATCTCCGACAGCTGGTCGGGCGGCCAATCGGGAATCGCTTCAGCGAGTCGCTGGCATAGCTGACCCCAGAGGTGCCGAACGTCATGGCCCTTCGGGACGCGGGCGCCCGGACCCCGGACGCGAGAAGCCTCCCACGCGCAAAGCTTGAGTGTCAGCTCAAGGTAGTGGCGATAGAGGAACATGGCCGGGTAGACGAGCAAGTCCAGACTCGACGTATCGCCGAGCGCTTGTTCAATCAGCACATCAGCACCCTGCTGATACCCGCGAATGTACAGTCCCCACTTCTCGCTATCCCAGTTGACGAGCGCGCGACCCGAGGGGTCTCCATCCAGATCCGCCAAGAGGCTGTCAGCGGAAGTCAGCTCACGCCCGTCCAAGTTCTTCGCTCCAATCGGACCGCGAAACCAGCGGTGACTCTAACAATGAGTATGCAGTCTGCGTAGCAGCGTATGACAGGAAGCCCCAGCGTGACCAGGGCCTCTTCAGTTTCTGGTGGACCCGGTTGGATTCGAACCAACGACCTCACGGCTATCGGCGGTGCGCTCTAGCCAACAGAACGGCAGGCCGGAGCCGAAACCCCTCGAGCACATCCAGGGTGCGCGCCGCAGGTTGTGACGTGTCACTCAATCACAAAGTCCGGGACCGCCGACCCCCTGTGCTACCTTTCGTCGCAGCTCGACCCAAGATGCTGATGTCAGGGAGGTGCCCGTGGCTCGGAAGGCCGATGTCTGGCGAGTCGCGTCCACCGGCGGGGCGGCTGCGCTAGCCGCTGCCCTCATCCCGTTTGCCCTCTCGGCCCTCGCCTCGCTCCCGCTCGACCGAGCGGCTCACACCGCGCCTCTGACGACGTGGGCACACTCGCCCCTCCCCACCCGCTGGCTGACCGCCGTCACAAGTCCGGCCACACTCATCCTCTCACTCCTCCTCATCGCCGCTATCGTGGCCTGGTGGGTCTGGATCTCCGGCCACCTCATGCGCCCGCGCACCAGCGGCACCGGCGTCGTCGCCGGCATCCCGCGAACCGCCGGTCGCGGCGAGCATGGCACCTCGAACCTCATGACCCCCGCAGCGCTCGAGACCTCCGCAGTCACCTGGTCGCCCGGTACGACCCCGGTTTCCGGCGTCTCGGGCTTCGTGATCGGCGCCACCCCGGCCGAGCGCGGCCGCAAGGAGACCTACTACCTCTCGGGCTCCGAGGGCCACGTGCTCGTGATCGGCTCCACCGGCTCGGGCAAGACGCGCCGGATCGTGCTGCCGAGCATCTACGCGCTCGGCGAACTCGGCGAGTCGATGGTGATTCCGGACCCCAAAGGCGAGCTCTACCTCACCACCTGCGAGCACCTCAAAGCCAATGGCTATCGCGTCGACACAATCGACTTGCGTGACCCCTCGCGCAGCGTCCAATGGTCGCCACTGGATCTGATCGTCGACTTGATCTGGTCGGCTGAGATCGCACACGCCGAGGACATGGCGCACGAACTCGCCAAAACGATCGTCTCGGCGCAGCTCGGCGGGCATGGCGGCAATGAGGCGTTCTGGAACGCCAGCGCCGAGGCGATCATCGCGGCCACCGCGCTCCTGATCGCTAGTGAACCCAAAGGCGTCGACCCGCTCTCGCGCAACATGTTCAACGTCTACCGGACGCTCGGAACGTATGGCAAGGAGCGAACGGCTGTGCGCGCCGGCAGCCTGCGGCAGGAGCAGATCTACCCGCTCAAAGAGATCATCGAGGGTCTGGACGACCGGCACCCGGCCAAGGTCGCCTACCTTGCCGCGAGCCTCGCCACGGGCAACACGGCGTCGAGCATGTACACGACGGCCGCCAATGCGCTGAAGATCTTCTCGAACCGCAACATGGCCGCACTCACCGCGCGCTCCGAGCACAACCTGGCCGACGTTGGCGTGCGCAAATCGGCGGTGTTCATCATCACGCCCGACGAGCGCGATGCCTACAACGTCATGGTCACCATCTACGTGCGCCAGCTCTACCAGGCGCTCGTGAAGGTCGCAAACACGCACGGCGGACGACTCCCGGTGCCGGTGAACATCCTCTTCGAGGAGTTCGGCAACATCCCCAAGATCCCGGAATTCGTGAGCATGCTCACGATGGCGCGGAGCCGCGGGATCCGGCTGCTCATGGTGGTGCAGAGCATCGAACAGCTTGAGCGCTACGCCGAGGGGCGCGTGGAGGCCGCCTCGCTCATCGGCGGCAACTGCTCGGCGATTGTCTACCTAGCCAGCGCCTCGGGCAAGACGCACCGGCTCATAAGCGACCTGACTGGTACGAAGACGATCATGGTGCGCGACGGCGGGTCATCCCAACGCAACAGCGGAGGGCTCGTGGGAGCCAGCCGTACGACCTCGCGCTCCGACAAGCTGACTTCGCGACCCGTCCTCATGCCAGACGAGATAGCCCGCCTCTCGCCCGAGGTGGACGGTGCGCTGGTGATACGCCGCGGGATGAACGCGGCGCTCTTCCCGGTACCGGATCTCTCGCGGCTGTCGGTCGAGACGGCATTCGGACTCGGCGACCCGGAGCGCGCGAGCAGTGTGCGCGCCGCACGTCAGCAGGCGCGCGCAGTCCACCACATCGATCTGCCACCCATCTGGCTGGGCGAGGAACTCTTGCCCAAGGGGCTTCGGCTCCTGGGCCAAGCGCGACCCGGACCGACACTGGAAGCGTCGGCCGATCGCGTGGGCGTGGACAGATGAAGCAACGACGACGAAGGAGAGCGAAAGCGATGAAGGGATTCTTCGAGAAGGGCCGCGCTGCACTGGTGGCCGCTACGTTCGCAATGGCAGCGGCGACGCCAGCGGTTGCGTTTGCGGTGACCGACATCACCGGCTTCTTCGGCAAGGTCAACGAACTCGCCAAGCAGGTTCAGACCGGGGTGACCCTGACGTTCGCCACGATCGCGGTCATCGGTGGTGGCGTGCTTGTCACCATGGCGGTGCTGACCCAAGACGAGCACATGCGCCGACAGCGCTGGCAGCAGTTCTGGGGCCTCTTGGCGCTTTGCGTTGCGTTCGCGGTGCTGCCGTGGCTTGTGCCGTTCCTAATCTCCTCGTTCGGCTAGAACCCCGTGGATACCATCACTGCGTGGTGGAACGGCTGGCTCATCGGCCTGTTCAGCGGCTTCTTCGACATGATCGCCAAGGTGCTCATCAGCGTCGGAACCCTGTCGGCAGGCCTGATCCACTGGGCTCCTGTCGTCAACGCCATGACCACAGTGCAGGTGTTCGCGACCGCCGTTCTCGGTCTGAAGGTCGGGCTCGACGTGTATTCGCGCTACATCCTGCAACTCTCAGGCGAGGACGGCGACCCGCTCGATGCGGTACTGCTGCGCGCAGCTGGCGCCGCTGCACTCATCTGGTCGATCCCTCTCGCGGTCGCACTCGCCGTCGACGTCGGCAACAAGCTCACGAGCGACGTGCTGATCAACTCGGCGGCCGGTGCGGTAACGAGCACGTTGCAGGCGACAGATGTCCTGACCCGCCTCACGTCTATCGGTCTGGCTGCGAACAACTCGACGGGGCAGCTCCTCGTGGCCGTGGTCATGCTCTTCCTCGCAATCGGGCTCGTCGTGATCTTCTTCCAAGTCACGAAGCGCTCGGTGGAGCTCGCGATCATGGTGTTCATCGGGCCGGTCCTGGCGCTGAACTTCGCATCTCCCGATCGCTCCTTGTTCGCGGCGTGGACTCGCCAGCTTCTGACGCTGGCGTTCACGCAGACGCTACAGCTCTACCTCTTGAACCTCACAATCATCGGCCTCGTGACGGGCCTGAAGATCTCGGGGTTCGGAACCGACCCCATCCACGAGTTCGTCGCAACGGCTGGACTGATGGCCTGCACGATCGCGCTTCCGGCGTTCGTGCGGCAGATGACGCACCAGGCCGCGCCGAGCGGCGTCGGCTCGATGGCTCGCATGGCGACATTCGAGTTCGCCCGCCTCGCAATCGCGAGGGCGTGAGACAGCCGTGGCGCAGCAGACGGCAGCGAATGAAGTCCTGGGATGGTCAGCGGCATTCCTTGGCGTGGTCAGCGTGACGGCGATCGCCCGCGCCGGCATCACCGCGACGCAAGCCATCTTCTCACCAGGGGAGACGAGGCCGAGCCTGTGGAAGATCGCGAGGCCGGTCGTTGCCGCCGCGGTCATCTCGCTCGTCGTGTCCGGAGGAATCCTCGCTGGGATCGCACAGATGTTCAAGTGACAGAGAGGACACGTAGGCGATGACCCCAACAGTAGACACGGAACAGCGCGAGGGCTATCTGGCCCCGTCTCGCGTAGCCCTCGGCAAGCAGGTGCTCACCCCCAACGTGCCGAGGCACAACCAGATCTACATGTACTACGTGCTCGACACCGCACCCTTCGCCGCGATCGTTGCCGTGATCGCCACGGGCGTGGTGTTCGTCGGGCTGCTCGCCGCAGGGCTGTGGATCATGACCGGATGGGGACTTGTCACCGATTCGGTGGCCGACGTGACGGTGGCCGACTTCCTCAAGAACTCCCTGCGCTGGGTCCGTGAGCCGAAGCGCTACTACCTGAAGATTGAGAAGGGCGGAATCACGCATGGCGAAGCCTAAGGCTCCCGCGGCCGACACGATGGCGGACCTGATCCCCGTGACCGACGTGCTCAGATCGACCGCCGGCGACTACACGGTGCTTACGGACGGCACCTATGCGGTTCACCTGCGTGTGCAGCCGCAGGACATGACGCTCAAGGACGCCGGTGGGATCGCGGCCAACTTCGACGCGTTCCAAGCGGCGTACAACAGCGTGACGGTCAGCGTGCGGATCTACATCGGCCCGCGCGCAGCCGACCTCGAGGAACAGATGAACCACCTGCGCACTCTGATGGAGAAGGCAGCCACGAGCGGGAGACGAACGCTCATCGCCGACCAGATCGAGTTCGTCGCAGACTTGATGAGCAAGGGCAATGCGGCCGAGCGGGACTTCTTCTTCATCCTGACCACGGCTCCAGGCGCAACTGAGCCGCAGCGAAACGATCTATTCACCGAGGCTCGCAACTTCATCGCGACGCTCGACGCGCGTGGGATCTCCGCAAGCTGGATGAGCGCTGCCGACGTCATCAACACGCTCGTGCGTTTCAGCCTGCCATCCCCCGCCGTCACGCTGCCTTCCGGTGACCCGTCATTGAACATCGCGCCGCTCGTCGGCGGCTGAAGAGGAACGAGGACGCCTCATGGCACGCAACAAGGGTCTCACAGCCGACCAGGTCACCCAGATTCTGCCGAACACGCGCCTGCGCGAGCTCATCGCTCCTGTGGTCGCCGACTTCTCCGACAAGAGCGCGTGTAGGTTCGGCGATCAGTACATGGCCGTGCTCGTGGTGACGAAGTACCCGGCGCGGCTGCCAGCCGAATGGCTGTCGCGCATCCGCCTTCCCGGTGTCACCGTCCACATCGACGCGGTGCGCCGCAACGCGGCCGAGTTCAACCGTATCGTGTCCGACTCCCTGTCGGGGTGGAGCTTCCAGGCCGAGAGTCGCAACAAGGGCGCCTACGAGCGCATGCAGGCCTCGGCGAAACGAGACCAGGCCGCGGAACTCCTGCACCTCTCCGGTGCCGAAAACCAGGCGATGTTCGATTCCGTCGTGTCGTTCATCGTGACCGCCGAGAGCGCCGACGGGCTGACTGCGCGCGTCAAGGAGGTGCAGGGGCGCCTCGCCGCCAACCAGATCATCGCCCAGCGGCCGTGGTTTCTCACCAAAGACGCCATGCTGCACTCAAGCCCCTACGGCTACCGGTCGGCGCGGCTGCACGAGCTCTACGCGATGCCCATGCCGTCCAGCACGCTAGCGGCGGCCGCACCCTTCTCGGCAGCGGGTATCAACGACGGCCACGGCAAGGTCTACGGGCTGGATACGACCGGCGGTGTCGTGGTGATCGATCGCTGGCGGTTCGGCTCGTCGGGCTTCGCTGATCGCTCAAACGCCAACATGGTCGTGCTCGGCAACGCCGGTGGTGGCAAGTCCACGTTCATGAAGCTCGACATCCTCATGGAGTACATGGCGGGGACCAAGGTCATCATCATCGACCCGGAGGATGAGTACCGCGCGCTGTGCGCCCGAATCGACGGTCAGTGGCTCGACGCCGGCAACAGCGGTGCGACGATCATCAACCCGCTCGAGGTCTGGGCCACAGAGGCCGTGGCAGACGACGAGGAAGAGGCTGACGCGAGCCGTTTCAATCCGGTGGCGCGGCACCTGGAGTTCCTCAAGACGTTCCTCGCCCTGCAACTGCCGGACGACTACACTGCACGCGAGATCCTCGAGATCGAGGTCCGTGAGCTGTA
>JAVERH010000042.1:0-16260 GCA_034007245.1 Coriobacteriia bacterium
ATCGGCACCGACTGCGCCGTCTTCGAGCCCACGCACGGTTCGGCGCCCAAGTACGCGGGTAAGGACATGGCCAACCCGACGGCCGAGATACTCTCGGCTATGCTCATGCTGAACCATCTCGGTGAGCGTGACGCGGCCGATAGGGTCCTCGCTGCTGTACGCGCGGTGATCGGGGAGGGCGAGAAGGTCACGTACGACATCAAGCGCTCGGTCACGGGTAGCACGGATGGGTGCGTGGGTACGCAGGCGTTCGCCGACGCGGTCATCGAGCGCCTGTAAAGCGAATGAAAGGCGGGGCGGCAGTGGACGAACGTACGGCATCGTCTGACTGGCGTGTTCTCGATCGGCGGCATCGGGCGGGTATCGCGCTCGGTGCCGCCGCCGTGTCTGCGGTGATCGTCGTGGGAGCTGTAGTGTTGTCAGGCGGGGAGTCGGCTGTACCCGAAGGTGAGGCGAGCCGGAGGATCACACCTGCCGAGCAGACTGTCGAGTCGACCGCTCCGGTCGCGTCGTACGAAGTGACCACGAGCGAGGAGTCATCGTCGATCCCCGAGCCTGAGAGCACCGGGAGTGATGCATATCCGGCCCCTATGCGTGTCGCCTATCGCCGAGACGGCTGGCTCTGCGTGGCGGCGCTCGACGGTAGCGGAGAGCGGCGTGTGGCCGAGTCTGAGTCCGGTGTGTTCTCGCTGTCTCCTGACGGCGCTACTATCGCGAGCGTGGACGCCGACGGGCATCTGCGGCTCTACGATGTCGTCACGGACGATGCCCGGGATCTCGGGCCCGTGGAGCGGGAGAGGCCTTCCTGGTCGCCGGACTCCGGGGCGATCGTCTATACGGCACCGGGGCCGGTGGTGAGGAGGCACTCCTGCAACGGTGGCCGTCAGACGGTCCTGTGCGAAGGTCGGGCTCCGGTCTTCGCACGCGATGGCGCCACGGTGATCGCGATCTCGCCGGACTCACGGGATCCGGCGACTCTCGTCTGGCGCGACGGCCGTCTTGAGCGGCGAGCTACGAGCGCACCGGTCACGAGCATCGTGTGTACGGCATCCCGCATCTACATAGGCACCGGTCCGGGTGGGAGTGGGCAGGCAACGCTTCGTTCGATGTCTCTCGGCGGGACGGACGAGCGCATCGAGGTCCGATCGGCAGAAGGTGCGCGCGGCGTGTCGATCGGATCGCTCTCGGTCTCTCCGGATGGAGTATGGGTGGTCTATGCCGAGCACGGTGACGACGGCTCTTCTCGCGTGTACGTCGTGCCTGCGGACGGTGGTGTGCCCGTGCAGATATCGGGGCGACGGGACTCGTATCCGCTACAGTGGGCGGAGGCGGACGCACTGCTGCTCATCGAGGGGAACTCGATGCAGGGGGAGTCCACCTCGCTCGTGTCGGTCTCGGTCACGAGCGGCGCACGGAGGCTCGTGGTACAGGGGGCGGACAGGTAGGTTGCCGCCGGAGGTTTGAGTGTGATGTATATCACCTGAATCACTTGACCGTCGGTAGGACTATGCTCATAATTCACGGATGTTCGGGGGTAATGTTCGAGGGGCCCCTGACCCGATTTGATGCGATGAACCATCGTCTGCGACTGGGCGCCTGGACGATGGGGAGCGAGTGGCGCAACCGGCTGATCGTGTTCGGCCGGTTCTTTCTTTCTGAGCCACGGGGCAGGCGCAGTAAGCGGCCGGACCGCCCGTAAGGGCTTCTTTCGACATTGCAGTGCCGAAGAAGAGGTGGCGATCCGAATGCGTCGACGCATCATGCCCGTGCTCATTCTTGCGCTCGTAGTGGTCGCGCTCCTGGGGGGTGCAGCGTACGGCGAGGAACCGGCCGTCTACACGGATCCCGGTGAGTGCTATACGTGCCACGGTGTATCGGGCGCAGGTGCCGTAGGGAAGGTGGAGTTCGACGTTTCGGCGGTCGATTACGCCAGGTGTGCGACGTGCCACGCCGGATCCGCCAATCTGCAGCACTGGCACAGCCCCAGCTCGCTTTTCACGCGATGCTCCAACTGTCACGCGGCCATGGCTCCATTCATCTCAAGCTCTACGCAGCGCTTCTCCTCGACGTATGTCTCTGTGAGTTATGGCCTTTTCAAGTCATCGGTATCTCTTAGCGCGGGCCCTGAAGCGCTACACGCAGCGCACTCGGGCACCGGTTGGGTGAACTCGCTGGTCTTCAAGGCCGGGAGTACCGCTAACTGCGCGAACTGTCACCGCGCCGCCGCTTGCTCTGCGTGCCACAGCGAACCCGTCGCTCATGCAGACCATGCCGTCTCCGAGTATCCGGCGATCTCGTACGTGCAGTCCACCGGTACCGGTACCACTACCGTGCCCTCGACGTGCGTGAACGACGCCTGTCATGCCATCGCGAAGGCTGCGACCGCTGAGTTCGTGCCGGAGTGCGGTACGTGCCACCCGGCCCGCGTCGTGGAACACGGCTATGACACCATCGACCACGTCGCTGACGACGGGATGATCGAGGACATGTCCTGCTCGGCGTGCCATTCACTCGACCTTGCGACCGTCCATGGTGACCCGGGTGCCGAGGGCGCAAGCTGCGTCACGTGTCACCCGCAACCGCGTGAGACGTTCGGCGCATGGGATCAGACGTGCGCTACCGGGGGTTGTCACACAGTCGCGTCCACCAGGCCGATGCACGCGGGCATCGATGCGTCGCATATGATCTCAGACTCCAATGCCCTGTGTCTTGACTGCCACGCGGGCACCGAGCTTGCTTCCGTGCACGTGAATGCGACCGACGAGGCAACGGGGAAGACCTCATGCTTCGTGTGCCACACGGGCACGACTGGAGAGCCTGCCACCAGCGACTGCACCGTGTGTCACTTCACCTTCGACGATCACTATGGTGCCGAGCGCCACACCAGCTCCTGGGCGCCGCTTGTCTCATGCAGCGGTGCGGGTTGCCACAGCGTATCCGGCGACCTCATGGAGGTGCACGTAGAGAAGAACGCTTCGTTCACGTGCGCCGGGTGCCATAGCGACTTCTCAGTGGCGCGGCAGATACAAGATGGCCTGACCGGCTGCAGCGACTGCCATGATGGCGTCACACAGACGGGCGGGCACCGTGATGTCCACGGCGCCAACCCGCCGCTCCAGTCGGTTGCGCATGCACCCAACTATGCGTACTACACCGGCTCCGTCGGCACACCCAAGACCACTGACTGCCAGGGATGCCACACGTCCAACCTCGTCGACGAGCACCTCGGCCTCTTCTATCTGAACAACTGGGTCATCGGTCCTCGATTCGACAGCACCGGGGCGCCGCTGACCTGCGCGACGTGTCACTCATCCACAGACCCTACCGTGCTCGATGCGATCGAAGCCGGACTGTCGTCCTGTGAGTCGTGTCATGAGGTGCATGGACCGATCGCGGCAGTGCATGAGGTGACGTTCGACACGAGCACCGGTGTCGACTGCGCGCAGTGTCACTCCACACAGCTCGAGACCGAGCATAACGGCACCTACACGACGACCACTCCGTCCGGCCGCGAGCTCGCGGGCTGTGCGGTCTGTCACAGCTACTGGGAGGGCGAGCGGGGCGCACTCATCGAGGACGTCATCTCTGCCAGCGGGCAGACACAGTGCTCAGCGTGTCATGGGGTCGAGCACCCCGATCTCGGTAGTCACACGGTCGACTCAGCTGAGAGCGCGGCATGCACTGTGTGCCATGACGAAGGCGGCACCAGCTCGATCGATGTGAAGGCCGTTCACGTGGATGCCGCATTCGGGGCGTGCGCCGTGTGTCACAGCAACGCCGAGCGCGTCGGGGATATCTCGAGCCTCAGTGCCGAGTGCTCGAGCTGCCACGCGACAGAGGGTACCGACTACCACTCCAACATGGACGTCGCCCACACCTACGACACGATGGACGCCTCGTGCACCGGTGTCGCATGCCACGTCGCCAGCACGCTTCCCGAGGAGCATGAGCGCTTCTTGAGCCGCTATCCCGGCTACGATACGAGTTGCGCGCTGTGCCACGATAATCCCAATACGGACCGTATCGACTGGGCAAGCGTTTCGTCATCGTGCGACAGCTGCCATACCGTCCACGATGATATCGATGTGGTCCATACGGCTACCGGTAGTCAGGCCTGCGTGGACTGCCATGAGACCGGTGACGCGCTTGCACTGCACCTCGATTCGAGCGGTTCTACGGACTGCGCGCTGTGCCATGCAGCTCCGAGCGGCCGCATCGACTGGGCATCAGCGACGATAGAGTGCGCGTCGTGTCATGGGTCTCTCCAGCCGATCGAGACACAGCACTACCCGCGCGCTGCTCACGCTACAGCTACGAACAATGGTTGTTCGAACTGTCACTCCATGGATCTCAAGACCGAGCACTTCAAGTCGACGGTGGCGGTTGGTTGTGTCGAGTGTCACGAGACATATGTGGACTCGTTCACCGGGCCCTGGAACAAGACGTGTGATGCCTGCCATCCGACGCGACACAAAGACCGTACGGGCAGTGGTAGTGGCGGTGGCGGCAGAAGGCGCTAGGTGGGTGTTATGGATAGGGAGTCCGAGGTTCGGGGGAAGTAGAGGGATCTCGTTGAGGCGAAGGGGCTTGCTTGCGCAGGTCCCTTCGCATTCATGTATACTCGCAGCTTGACCAATCGCACAGCATGATCGGCTATGACGGGGACCAGTAGAGGTCAATCCCAGCTGTAGAGAGTCGGGGACGGTGGAAACCCGGCGCGGGACGCTTCGAAACTCACCCCTGAGCCACCCGGAAGAACGGCGCGGTACCCGAGGCGGACGACCTCCGCAGGGGCCAGTCAAGTAGGACGGGTCGGTGGCATCCGTTACCTGCCGCATGAGCGAACGCCTCTGCAGTCGGGAGGCGTCCATTCAGGGCTGTACCCATCGTGCCGCCCTTCCACCCGTTCCATGCGGCACGCGGATCCCCGCCCAGAGAGGCAGGGTCACGCATGGAGCATCGAAGCGATCTGATGAAGGCAGGCCCCTCACGGGCGCCTCATCGCAGTCTGCTGAAGGCCGACGGTCTGACCGACGAGGAGATCTCGCGCCCGCTCGTCGCCGTCATCAGCTCCACGAACGACATCATCCCGGGTCACGTCGGCATGGACCGCATCGTCGATGCGGTCAAGACCGGGGTTCTCATGGCGGGTGGTACACCGCTCGAGATCTGCACGATCGGTGTCTGTGACGGCATCGCGATGGGTCACGACGGTATGCGTTACTCGCTTGCGAGCCGCGAGGTCATCGCTGATTCGGTGGAGATCGCGGTCTCGGCGCACGCGTTCGATGCCGTGGTGCTCATCCCCAACTGCGACAAGATCATCCCCGGCATGCTCATCGCAGCCGCTCGGCTCGATCTGCCTACTGTTGTCGTCTCGGCAGGACCGATGCTCGCGGGTCGCTGGGAGAACCGGCACGTCGACCTGGACACCGTCTTCACCGCGGTCGGTGCGCATGCCGTCGGAGATGTGTCGGATGCGTCGCTGCTCGAGCTCGAGAACAGTGCGTGCCCTACATGTGGTAGTTGCGCCGGCATGTTCACCGCCAACTCGATGAACTGCCTCACCGAGGCCATCGGCATGGGACTCCCCGGTAACGGTACCGTCCCGGCCGTCTACTCTGAGCGCATCCGACTCGCAAAGCGTGCAGGTATGCAGGTCATGGCGATGCTGGAGCGGGGAATCACCGCCCGGCAGATCATGACGCCTGCGGCTATCGCCAACGCGATGACGGTCGACATGGCGTTCGGCGGCTCGTCCAACACGGTCCTTCATCTCACGGCGATCGCTGCCGAGGCGGGGGCACCCATCACGCTCGACGATTGGCAGGCGGTCTCCGAGCGCACGCCCAACCTCGTGCGCATCTCTCCGGCCGGTGACATACACATCGAGGACCTGTACTTCGCCGGGGGTATCCCGGCGATCATGGCCGAGCTCGCCAAGGGCGGCCATATCGACACCACGGTGCGCACCGTGACCGGTGGCACCCTGGCCGAGAACCTTACCGGTTTCACCGGTGCAGACGGATGCGTCATCCGCGCGCTGGACGACCCGTATGCGCTCTTCGGTGGCCTGCGCGTGATGAAGGGCAACCTTGCACCCGCTGGCGCTGTGGTGAAGCAGTCGGCGGTGGCTCCCGAGATGCGCCAGCATAGCGGCCCGGCGCGCGTCTTCGAGTCCGAGGAAGCAGCGAGTGAGGCCATCTTGGGTGGCAGGATCCGCGAAGGTGACGTGATCGTCATCCGCTACGAAGGCCCCAAAGGTGGGCCGGGTATGCGCGAGATGCTCTCGCCGACCGCATCGGTGAAGGGTAGAGGGCTCGCGACGAGCGTCGCGCTCATCACCGACGGGCGCTTCAGCGGTGCCACTTCGGGCGCTTCGATCGGCCATGTGAGCCCCGAGGCTGCTGTGGGCGGTCCGATAGCGCTGGTGCGCGAGGGCGACACTATCTCGATCGACATCGACGCCGGTACGCTCACACTCGATGTGCCGGACTCCGAGCTTCAGTCGCGCCGCGAGGCGTGGGTTGCACCTGAGCCCAAAGCCAAGCGCGGGTATCTCGCCCGTTATGCCCGGTTCGTCACGGGTGCTGAGCGAGGGGCGGTGCTCGAATGCTGATACAGGTGTCCGGTGTGCACGACCGACCCAACAGGAGGTGAACGCATGAAGATGACAGGCGCACAGGCTATCGTCAGATCGCTCCAGGAAGAAGGGGTGGAGGTCGTCTTCGGCTACCCCGGCGGCGTCGTACTCCCGTTGTTCGACGCGCTTTACGAGGCCGAGGGTGTCCGTGTCATCCTGACGCGTCACGAGCAGGGTGCCGCACACGCCGCCGATGCATATGCACGGGTGACCGGTAAGCCGGGTGTCGTGATCGTCACGAGCGGGCCCGGCGCGGCCAACACCGTCACCGGCATCGCGAACGCGTACATGGACTCCGTGCCGCTCGTTGTGATCACCGGACAGGTGGCCACGCACGTCCTCGGCACGGATGCGTTCCAGGAGACCGATATCACTGGGATCACCATCCCGATCACCAAGCACAACTACCTGCTCGATCGGGCCGAGGATATCCCGGAGACGATGGCCGAGGCGTTTCACATCGCAGGCACCGGTCGTCCCGGACCCGTGCTCATCGACGTGCCGGTCGACATCTCCCGGCAGGAGATCGACTTCTCGTATCCGGAGCGTGTGCACCTGCCGGGCTACAAGCCCACGGTGAAGGGCCATGCCAAGCAGATCCACCAGGCGGCAGAGCTCATCGCCAAGGCACGCAGACCGCTGCTTTACGCGGGAGGTGGCGTGCTCTCGAGCGATGGCGCCAAAGAGCTGAAGGAGCTGGCCGAACTGATGCAGCTCCCGGTCGTCACCACGCTTATGGGTAAGGGTGCTTTCCCGGAGGACCACCATCTCTTCGTCGGTATGCCCGGCATGCATGGCGGCAAGTACACCAACTACGCCATCACCGAGACCGACCTGCTTCTTGGAGTGGGCGTGCGCTTTGACGATCGCGTTACCGGCAAGCTCGCCACCTTCGCGACCAAAGCGAAGATCGTGCACATCGACATCGACCCGGCCGAGATCGGCAAGAATCGCAGCGTTGATATCCCGATCGTGGGCGATGCCAAGAGTGTGATCGCGGGTATCATCGGCGAGCTGCGTAAGATGGCCGCCGGGCCAAAGACCGACGCGTGGATGCGTGTGATCGACGACTGGCGTGGGCGGTATCCGTTCCACTATCACGCGAGCGAGACGTCGATCATGCCGCAGCAGGTGGTGGAGCGCGTGCGTGAACTCACCAAAGGTAAGCCGACGGTGTTCATCACCGAGGTCGGTCAGAATCAGATGTGGGCGTGCCAGTATCTGCGTATCACGGAGCCCCGCACGTGGGTCTCCTCGGGTGGTCTTGGCACGATGGGCTTTGGTCTGCCGGCGGCGATCGGCGCGCAGCTCGGCCGGCCGGACCACATGGTCATCGACATCGCCGGTGACGGTTCTATCCAGATGAACTCGCAGGAGCTCGCCACGGCGGCGATCAACAAGCTGCCGGTCAAGGTGATCATCCTCAACAACGGCTACCTCGGCATGGTCCGACAGTGGCAGGAGCTCTTCTACGAGCGTCGCTACTCGTCGTCCACGCTCCCGCAGGACTGCCCGGACTTCGTCAAGCTTGCCGAGGCCTACGGTTGCTTCGGTATCCGGGCCACAACGCCTGCCGAGCTCGACGATGCGCTTGTTGCAGCGTTCGCTTACGACGGGCCAGCGGTCGTCGATGTCCGCGTGGAGCGTGAGGAGAACGTCTTTCCGATGGTGGCACCCGGCGGCTCTATCGACGAGATGCTCGGTGGGATACCTGGCGGTCCGGTCTCGGAGATGCTCGACTCGGGTCTCCTCGAGGAGGTGTGGGAGTAGATGAAGCACACGCTGTCAGTACTCGTGGAGAACAAGCCGGGTGTCCTCACCCGCGTGGCGTCGCTCTTCGCCCGCCGCGGATTCAACATCGACTCGCTTGCGGTCGGTACGACCGAGGCCCCCACGATCTCGCGAATGACGATCGTCGTCTCGGCCGATGAGACCGCTCTCGAACAGATCACCAAGCAGCTGTACAAGCTGATCAACGTGCTCAAGGTCCAGGATCTCGATCCGGAGCACATGATCGACCGGGAGCTCGTGCTCTACAAAGTGAGTGCGCTTCCCGAGCGGCGGCACGAGATCATCGAGATCGCCAACGTCTTCCGCGCCAAGATCGTGGACGTGGGTCGTGCGACCCTCACGATCGAGGCCACGGGGACCGGCGGTAAGCTCGCCGCGATGGAAGACCTGCTTAGGGCGTATGGCATCAAAGAACTGGCCCGCACGGGAAAGATCGCGCTGGCGCGCGGCTCCCGGGACGCATAGGAGGAGACACGATGGCAACGGTGTACTACGAAAAGGACTGCGACCTGTCACTGGTGCGCGATCGGAAGATCGCCGTGATCGGCTACGGCTCGCAGGGGCACGCGCACGCGCTCAACCTGCACGACAGCGGCTGTGACGTCCGCGTGGGTCTGCGTGCGGACTCGAAGAGCTGGGACAAGGCCAAGGAGGCCGGTCTCAAGGTGACCACTCCGCGTGAGGCGGCTGCCGACGCTGACATCATCATGATGCTCACGCCGGATGAGACCACCGCGCACATCTACTATGCGGAGATCCACGATTCGATGACTGAGGGCAAGGTGCTCGCCTTCGCGCACGGTTTCAACGTCCATTTCGGGCAGATCGAAGCGCCGGAAGGCGTGGACGTGATCATGATCGCCCCGAAGGGTCCCGGTCACATGGTGCGCCGCACCTTCGTAGAGGGCTCCGGTGTCCCATGCCTGATCGCCGTCGCGCAGGACGCGAGTGGTCGTGCACGCGACATCGCACTCGCGTGGGCGGCTGGTATCGGTGGCGCTCGTGCAGCAGTCATCGAGACCACGTTCGGCGAGGAGACCGAGACGGACCTCTTCGGCGAGCAGGCCGTGCTGTGTGGTGGTCTCACGCACCTCGTACAGGCGGGCTTCGATACGCTCGTGGAAGCTGGCTACCAGCCCGAGATCGCCTACTTCGAGTGTATGCATGAGGTGAAGCTCATCGTCGACCTCATGTACGAGGGCGGCATGGCCAAGATGCGTGACTCCATCTCCAACACCGCCGAGTACGGCGACTATGTGACGGGTCCGCGCATCATCACCGACGACACCCGACAGGCGATGGCCGAGGTGCTCTGGGATATCCAGAGCGGTAGGTTCGCACGCGACTGGATCCTCGAGAACCGTGCCGGGTCGCCGCATTTCAAGGCGATGCGTCGCATCCACTCCGAGCACTTCATCGAGGATGTGGGTGGCGAGATGCGTGGGATGTTCGCCTGGATCAAGAAGGACGAGGAGTAGCACCAACGCTGCTTCATGCCGGAAGCGGCGATAGGCATCAAGACGTCGTCCATGGGGGGCGGCGGCGATACCCCTGAGAGAGGAAGAGAGCCACGATGCAGAAGAAGTACCTGATGACGCCGGGCCCGACGCCGGTACCCGCAGAGGTCCTGCTCACGCAGGCTGCGCCCATCATCCACCACCGCACGCCGGACTTCTCGGCTGCGTTCAGGCAGGCTATCGAGGGGCTGAAGTACGTCTTCCAGACCAAGGGTGATGTACTGCTGTTCGCATCCTCCGGGACCGGTGTCATGGAGGCTGCGATCGCTAACAGCTTCTGTGCGGGCGACTCCGTCATCGTGTGTCGCAACGGTAAGTTCGGCGATCGCCAGAAGGCCATCGCCGAGGTCTATGGCCTGAATGTTATCGACCTGCAGTACGAGTGGACGTCGGTGGTCGATCCGGCCGATGTCGCGACCGCCCTCACCGAGAACCCCGGCGTGCGCGGCGTGATCGTCACGCAGAGCGAGACCTCTTCGGGTGTGCTCAATGATGTGAAGACCATCGGTGCGATCGTGCGCGAGTACCCCGATGCCATTCTTATCGTCGACAGCATCACCGGTATCGGTGCGGTGGAGTGTAAGACCGACGAGTGGGGTCTGGACATCGTCATGACCGGCTCGCAGAAGGGGCTCATGCTCCCGCCGGGACTGGCCGCCTGTACGGTCTCCGAGAAGGCATGGAAGGCCTACGAGCGTTCCACGCTGCCAAAGTTCTACTTCGACTTCATGCGGTATAAGAAGAGCATCGACAAGGACACCACACCGTTCACACCGGCCGTGTCGCTCGTGCTCGGTCTGAACGTGGCACTAAAGATGATCATGGACGAGGGTCTCGAGAACACGATCGCACGCCATAGCATGCTCGCCGAGGCCACCCGCAAGGGTTGCGAGGCGCTCGGCATGAAGCTGTTCGCTCCGGCTGAGGGCCGCGGAAGCGCGGTCACGCCGGTCTGGGTGCCCGAGGGTATCGACGGCAAGAAGATCGTGAGCGTTCTCAAGGACAAGTACGGCATCACCATCGCCGGTGGCCAGGACGACTATGCGGGCAAGATCTTCCGCGTGGGGCACCTTGGCTACTTCGGCAAGTTCGACATCATCACCACGCTTGCTGGTCTGGAGATGACGCTCGCCGAGCTGGGCTACGAGTTCGAGCGTGGCGCAGGCATCGTTGCGGCTGAAGCCGTCTTCATGGGGGAGTAGACAGATGAAAGTACTGATAGCTGACAAGATCTCTGATAGCGGTATCGAGAAGCTTCGTGCCGGAGGGTACGAGGTGGATGTGAAGACGGGCCTGTCAGAAGACGAGCTCGTGGCGATCATCCCCGAGTACGAGGCCATGATCGTGCGCTCGGCCACCAAGGCCACACGTCCGATCATCGAGGCGGGCAGCAAGCTCAAGATAATCGGCCGTGCAGGCGTGGGCATCGATAACGTGGATGTCATCGCAGCGACCGAGTGCGGCGTCATCGTGTGCAACGCGCCGACGTCCAACGTGGTCTCCGCCGCCGAGCAGACGATCACGCTCTTGCTCGCCACGGCGCGCAATACCGCGCAGGCGAACGCGTCGATGAAGCAGGGTAAGTGGGAGCGCTCCAAGTTCACCGGCACCGAGGTGTATGAGAAGACGCTCGCCATCATCGGGCTCGGTCGTATCGGCACGCTCGTGGCCGAGCGCGCCCGTGGCCTGGGTATGAAGCTCATCGGCTACGATCCCTATACGAGCGAGGAGCGCGCCGCTTCACTTGGAGTGACGCTATACCCCGCGATCGACGACCTGCTGCCGCTGGCCGACTTCATCACGGTGCACCTGCCCAAGACGAAGGAGACTATCGGCATGTTCGGGGCCGAGGAGTTCGCCAAGATGAAGGATGGCGTGCGGCTCGTGAACACCGCCCGCGGCGGCATCTATCAGATGGACGCGATCGTGGATGCGCTCAAGAGCGGCAAGGTCGCCTCGGCAGGTGTCGATGTCTTCGAGACCGAGCCGTGCACGGAGTCGCCGCTGCACGAACTCGACAATGTGGTACTCACGCCGCACCTGGGTGCTTCGACCGCAGAAGCACAGGATCGTGCAGGTGACCAGATCGCCGATCTCGTGGCGGCTGGCCTCTGCGGTGACATGGTGGATACGGCCGTGAACATCGCACCCGTCGCCCCCGAGGTGATGGAGGCCGTCGGGCCGTTCCTGTCGATAGCCGAAGCGTTGGGCGCAGGCATCGGCCAGATCGCGCGCGGTCCGGTGAGCGAGATCGAAGTGCACTTCATCGGTCACCTTGCCGATCAAGACACGCGGATTCTCAAGACCGCCATGCTCAAAGGTCTGCTCACCGTCGTAGGCCAGGACGCTGTGAACTTCGTCAACGCTAATCACTATGCCAAGCAGCGCGGGATATCTGTGGCCGAGAACAAGCGCGTCGAGAGCACGGACTACGTGAGTCTGATGGTCGTCGTGGCCAAGAGCGGCGACCGCGAGTTCAGGCTGGGTGCGACACTCATGGGTAAGAAGAACGAGCCTCGCGTGGTGGTCTTCAACGGCTTCGCCGTTGACATGGCACCGTCGCATCACATGCTGTTCCTGGAGTACACCGATGTGCCAGGCGTTGTCGGCAAGGTGGGTACCGCACTCGGCGAGAACGGCCTCAACATCGCATCGATGCAGGTGGCCAGAACAGGCGAGGGTGGTACTGCGCTCATGAGCCTCAATGTGGATTCCGTCATCCCGGACGCGCTGATGGATCGTATCAACGCCAAGGCTGAGGTATCCGAGGCGTGGAGCGTGGAGCTGTAGCAAGCACACTACACGGGCGCAGAGCATCACGAGCGGCCGAGAACGAGCGAAGGGGTCCCATCACACGGGGCCCCTTCGGTTTTTCCGGAGGCCTTTGCGGCCGCTTCAGGAGGTTCGCATCTCTGCTTTCTCGACTCCGAGGGGGTCATTTGTAGTGATTCGCGAATGCGCAAACATAAGGATTTTCATTTGTGCGGACTTGTCCACGAAGGGGTTCGGGGTTGGGAGCGCGCAAGCGCGAACAGCTCAGGTGTGCCGCCCCGCATGACACGTGATATGTGTTGACTTCCTGGTAAGAGCCTGTTGGTTGCACCTGCATATGCTTGCACCCGGCGCATATGAAGGAGGCACGCTGATGGAGCAGCAGTCCCCGCGGTCGATCGCGGACGAATGGGGCGCCCTGCGGGAGGAAGCTCGACGAAGGAGTCTGCCGTGTCCTCCGCGCGGCGAGCTGACGGAACAGGAGCTGTACGACTACCTGAAGTCTCTCGGCTCCGAGATGCGCCAGGCGCGCTGGCGGGCGGGGCTCACGCAGGAGCAGGTCGCATCCATGATGGACACGACGAAAAGCTCGGTGTCACGGCTCGAGCGCCTTGGTCCGAGTGTGCCGTCAGTCACGACGCTGTGTCGTTACGCCGATGCGATCGACTGCAGACTGCAGATCCGCTTCGTATCGAAGTGTGCGGTGGCAGACCTGCCCGTCTCGTGGCGGCAGGAAGGCGGTGGGTGACACAGGTAGGAGGCGAGGAGGTATGCGAGTGCCCGGAGAGGCGCTATACTTCCGCACATGAATGCGACACCGCACATGCTCCTGGGCCTTACCGGGCGACTTACTCAGCCGGCCGCCGTTTAACTGACGGCTCGTGCCGGCACACTTCGCCCGTACCCGCGTTCATACATCTCCAGGAGTATCCAATGAGCACACATATGGACTCTTCGACGCAACCGTCGGACCATGTCTTCATCTTCGACACCACGCTTCGCGATGGCGAGCAGTCGCCCGGAGCGAGCATGAACACCGCCGAGAAGCTCGAGATCGCCCGCCAGCTCGTCCGGCTCGGCGTAGACGTCATCGAGGCAGGGTTCCCGATCTCATCTCCCGGCGACTTCGAGAGCGTACGCCGCATCGCCGCTGAGGTGGGGGATGCCGCTACCGTCTGCGCGCTCTCGCGTGCGATCCCGGCTGACATAGAGCGTGCCGCCGAGGCACTTCAAGGTGCCAGGCGGCCCCGCATCCATACCGGCATCGGCGTATCCGAGAGCCACTTGCGTGACAAGCTCAAGATCTCGCGTGACCAGGCGCTCGAACGCGGCGTTGCTGCGGTCAAGCTTGCGAAGCGCTTCGTCGAGGACGTCGAGTTCTATGCCGAGGACGCCGGTCGTGCACAACCCGAGTTCCTCTACCGCATGATCGAGGCGGCCATAGCCGCAGGCGCTACAGTCGTCAATATCCCGGATACCACCGGCTACGCGTATCCCGAGGTCTTCGGCGAGCTTATCGGCGGCTTGATGAACAACGTCCGCGGTATCGAGGACGTCGTCGTCTCGGTCCACTGCCACAACGACCTCGGTATGGCCACGGCCAACTCGCTTGCGGGCGTGAGGGCCGGCGCGCGACAGGTCGAGTGCACCATCAACGGCCTCGGCGAACGCGCGGGCAACACCGCCATGGAAGAGGTCGTGATGGGGCTGAAGATGCGCCCCGACGTCTTCGGCGTCACCACCGACATCAACACACGTGAGTTCGTACGGGCGAGCAGGCTCGTCTCGAGTATCACCGGCATCCTCGTGCAGCCTAACAAGGCGATCGTAGGCGCCAACGCGTTCGCACACTCGAGTGGCATCCACCAGGACGGGGTACTCAAGGAGCGTTCCACGTACGAGATCATCGACCCGGCCGATGTCGGTGCGGGCGGATCCTCTATCGTGCTCACCGCGCGGAGCGGCCGCGCCGCACTACGCCACCGGCTCGCCGAGCTCGGTTACGCGATGGAAGACGACGACTTCGAGGCCATCCATCGGGCGTTTCTGGAGCTCGCTGACAAGAAGAAGGAAGTCTACGACGAGGATCTTGAGGCGCTCGTGGGCGAAGCCGAGCGTATGGTCGGCGAGGTCTACCATCTCGAGCGGGTCCAGGTGAGCTGCGGAGATCCGGGCATCCCCACGGCCACGGTCGAGCTTATCGATCGCGAGGGTGACAGCTACATCGATTCGAGCCATGGCAACGGTCCGGTCGACGCCGTCTACAATGCTATCAACCGCATCGTCGGCGAACCGAACGATCTCACGGAGTTCAGTGTCCAGTCCATCACCCGGGGTATCGACGCGATCGGCGAGGTGACTATCCGTATCAAGAGCGAGGACGGTCGCACGTTCACCGGTCGTGGCGCGCATCCGGATATCATCGTATCGAGTACCAAGGCCTATGTGAACGCGCTCAACCGGCTCTTGATGGCGGCAGAGAGGCCGCCGCTGCGGCCGGAGGCCTAGCGACGTGGCCTCACCTCGTCCCATCGCGTAGAATGCACGGACCACACTCGGCACGAAGGAGCACCGTATGCCCCGACCGATGACCATCACCGAGAAGATCCTTGCAGCTCACGCTGGCCTGGATGATGTCGCGCCGGGTCAGCTCATCGAGTGCGACCTCGATCTCGTGCTCGCAAACGATGTCACCGCACCCATCGCCATCAAAGAGTTCTCGAAGATCGGTGTCGAGCGGGTGTGGGACTCCGCCAAAGTGGCACTCGTGCCCGATCACTACACGCCGAACAAGGACATCAAGTCCGCCGAGCAGGCGAAGATCATGCGTGAGTTCGCTCGTGCACAGGAGATCACGCACTACTACGAAGTGGGCTGTATGGGTGTGGAGCACGCGCTCCTACCCGAGCAGGGCGTGGTGGGCGCAGGCGACGTGATCATCGGCGCCGACAGCCACACGTGCACCTACGGTGCGCTCGGGGCGTTCGCGACCGGCGTGGGCTCGACGGACGCCGGCGTAGGCATGGTCACCGGGCGTGCCTGGTTCAAGGTGCCCGAGAGTCTCAAGTTCGACATCACGGGAAGCCTCAGGCCCGGCGTCGGTGCCAAGGACGTCATCTTGCACATCATCGGCATGATCGGTGTGGACGGTGCGCTCTACCAGTCGATGGAGTTCACCGGCGACACGATCGCCGCGCTCGGGATGTCCGCCCGTATGACGATCTGCAACATGGCGATCGAGGCCGGTGGCAAGAACGGCATCATCGCCGTGGACGACGTCACCCGTGAGTACATGAAGGACCGTACCGAGCGTTCGTGGACCGAGTACTACTCGGATCCGGACGCCGTATATGCCGCCATCTACGAGATCGACGCTGCGGATATCGTGCCGACGGTGGCCTTCCCGCATCTGCCGTCCAACACGCGGCCGGTCACAGAGGCACGTCACGTGACGATCGACCAGGTGGTCATCGGTTCGTGTACCAACGGCCGGTACGAGGACATGGTCGAGGCAGCTGCGGTGATCAAGGGTCATAC
>JAVERH010000043.1:0-15918 GCA_034007245.1 Coriobacteriia bacterium
CGCCCGAGGAGATCACCGCTGCACTCGACGGTCACTCGGCCGATCCGCAGGAGGACGCCCGACTCTTCATGGCCGCATACGGCGTTACCGGGCGAGGCAACTTCGAGGGTGCGAACATCTTGTCCGTGGTGGGTACGGTGTCAGAGTCCGATGACGCTCGGGTACGTTTGCGCTCCGCACGAGCGGTGCTTCTCGAAGCCCGGGATCGGCGCGTGAAGCCGGGCACCGACGACAAGGTGCTCGTCGGCTGGAACGGGTTGGTGTTGAGCGCGTTCGCAGAAGCTGCACGGACGCTCGATCGCGATGACTATCTGAGCATCGCGGAGGCGAATGCGGAGTTCGTGCTGACTGGGATGTGTGATCCTCGTGGCCGCCTCTCGCGTACATGGAAGGACGGCCAGCCCCGGCTGAACGGCTACCTGGAGGACTACGCGCACTATGCAGAAGGGCTGCTGGAACTCTATCAGAGCACGTTCGATACCCGGTGGTTCGATGCGGCGGCCGGCTTTGCGGATGAGATCCTCGCCCGGTTCTCCGATTCGGCCGGTGGCTTCTTCGACACGAGCGATGATCACGAGGAACTGCTGTTCCGGCCTAAGGAGACCCAGGACGGCGCCACGCCTTCAGGCAGCTCCGTGGCAGCCATGGTTCTGGTGAAGCTGGGTGAGTATACCGGTGACACGCACTACCTGGCGGCGGCACGTGACGCGGTGGATGGAGTAGGCGAGCTGATGGCGCAGGCACCGCTTGGATTCGCTGCATGGCTCTCGACACTCGATCTGATCCTGTCACCTCCCAGCGAGCTGGCGATCGTCGGCCCCGACCCGCTATCGATGCTCGCTGCAGTCAGGTCAGTCTATAGGCCCAACCTTCTGGTCGCCGCTCACGCACAGCATGAGGGTGTCGGCATCGCGCTGCTGTCAGGGCGTGAGGCTTTAGGCGGGGTCACCACCGCGTATCTCTGTCGTCGGTTCGCGTGTGAGCAGCCTGTTACGACTCCCGAGGCGCTGGCCGAACTGCTTGGGTGAGTGTGGCAGCGACAGCTTGCTCACCGTACAGCCCTCGTATTTGCCTGCCCCGGTCCACTCAGGCGACAGTCGCACCTTGTATGCGGTTGAGGGCTTCAGGTTCGGAGTCGAGCATGGGTTCCCCACCGTCGACTCCGATGGCCGGTTCTGCGATTTCGTCACGAGCATATCCACCGAGCTCGATCGTGTGGTCGCAGAGATGCCTGCGCGCGCCTCCGACTCCCCGCAGCTCCGAGTCGGCGATCTCAGCATCGAGAACCAGCGCTGGTACATCGAGGGATTCGAACGCTTCTCGAGCACCGCGGCCGTACTCGCAGCGTTCCCTTTCGAGTACTCGACGGAGTTCGTGTCGCTTGAGGAGATGCTCACGTCGGGCAGTACTCCCGCACACGTGGAGTTGCAGTAAAGGCAGCTGGTGTCGGGTATCATCGAGACAGGGGCGGAGCCCCGTTATGCATGGACTACGTGACTCTGCACCCGGTTGTGTCCGGATCTTGCGACTGAGGGAGACGCTTATGGATGGTCGACGGAGCGCCACGTTACGGTACCAGGGAGGGCGGGGTGTCATCGCGCTCATTCTGGCGGTCGGAATGTTGATCGGGCTGACTCCGGGTGCAGCGTACGGGGGGTGGTGGCGTTATGTGGAGCCGGAGTTGGTAAGCGCCTCTCCGACAGGCGATCCGGCTAACATGCGTTGCGAGGACCCGGTCATCAGCTACGACGGGCGTTATGTGGCGTTCGAGTCGGACGCCTCGAACCTCTCCCCGGACGATCAGAACCTCTCGGGATCTGGGGAGAAAGATGTGTTCGTCCGCGACAGGGGCGCGGAGATGACGTACCTGGTGAGTGAGACTCCGTCAGGTGCCGTGGAGCCCGATCGTGGCTCACGGTCGCCGGGGATGAGCAACAGCGGTCGGTATATCGCATTCCTCACAGGTCGCGACATGCTTCCTGTAGACACCAACGACAATCAGGATCTCTACGTGCGCGACATGGAGACCGGTGAGTATACGCTCCTGGACGCGCTCGGTGACGGGTCGGCGCTGGGTAGCAACATCTCCGAGATCGCGATGAGCGGGGACGGCCAGTACGTGGTGTTCGAGACCGATTACATGCTTGTTCCGGACGACACGAACAACAGGTCGGATGTGTACGTGTGGTCCTGGGCGACCGACGAATTCGTGTGGGCAAGTGAGACGCCCAGCTCGGCCGTGGTTCCTAGCCGTGGCGCACGCAGCGCCGGGATCAGTGATGACGGCCGGTATATCGGTATCTTCACGGGACGTGACATGGTCCCGGACGACACCAACGATGGTCAGGACCTCTACGTCCGCGATATGGTCACCGGTGAGTATACATACGTCGACCTCATGGGTGACGGTTCGTCGCCTGGCGGATATCTCTATGACTTCCAGATGACCGGTGACGGTACATTCATCGTGTTCACGGCGTTCGATGTAGACATCGCGCTCGACGACGACAACGGCGAAAGCGATGTTTACGTGTGGTCGGTCGCTGATGAGGAGTTGATCTGGGCGAGTGAGACGCCTGAAGGTGTGTCCGAACCCGATCGCCAGGTGTTCCGCGGAACCATCAGCGACGACGGCATGCGTGTGGCCTTCTTCTCGGATCGCGCCTACGTGCCCGATGACACCAACGGCGGCAGGGACATCTACGTCCGTGACATGGAGTCCGGTGAGTTCGAGCGCGTCATCGTCACCGCTGACGGCTCATCTCCGGGTGAAGGTGTAGACGGTCTTACTCTCAGCGGAGACGGTAAGTGGCTTGCGTTCGAGTGGGGGACGTCGCTTAGCGCACGGGTGCTCGGCTCCGCGTACTACGACCCGGCGGACACGGGTGTCCTTTTGCCGGGCCTCAAGATAAGTAGCGGCGAGCAGGTGTACGTGATCAACGTGGATACGCCGGTAGAGCCCGGCGCGACCCGCATCAGCGGTGACAACCGTTACGGTACGGCGGTAGCTGTCTCCGAACAGACTTTCCCGCTCGGCGCCGACACAGTGGTGCTTGCTACTGGCAAGAGCTGGGCGGACGTGCTGTGCGCCTCGGCGCTGTCGGGTGCTGTGAACGGGCCGTTGCTCCTGACTGCTCCGGACGCTGTGCCGGCCGAGGTGGCTGCTGAGATCGAGCGACTGGGCGCCCGCTACATCTACATCGTAGGCGGGACGAAAGCGGTATCCGGTGCCGTCGAAGACGAGCTTTACGACCTTGTCGGCGGGTACGTGTTCCGTTTGGCCGGTGCCGATCGCTACGCGACGTCGCGTGCTGTGGCTGCCCGGGTGATCGATATCCTTGGAAGCACATACTCCGGTATGGCACTGGTGACGACCGGCAGCAACTATCCGGACGCGATCGCCGGTGCTCCGCTTGCCGCAGGGCTCGACTGGCCGGTACTCCTGGCCAAGACCGACTCGGTGTACCTGCCTGCCGACACCACGGCGGTCATGATCCTCGGCGGAACTAGCGCTGTGACCCCGGCGGTACAGACGTATGCCGAGAGTATGCTCGGGGTTGACGCTGTGGAGCGTGTCGGCGGTGCGACCCGGTACGAGACAGCGGCCATGATCGCACAGGCTGGTGTGGACGCCGGTCTCAGGTGGGACGGTGTCGGTATCGCGAGCGGTACCTCGTTCCCCGATGCGCTTGCCGGTGGCTCGATGGTTGGTCTGCAGCGTAGCGTCATGCTGTTGACACCTCCGGATGCGCTCGATGCATACGCCGAGGCGGCGCTTGACGCGAACAAGGCGGAGATCGAGGCCGTCCGGTTCTTCGGTGGTGCGAATGCACTGAGTGCGACTGTTGAAAACGCGGTAAAAGCGATCCTTGGTATGTAGGACGCACGGTAGTCAGCGGATCTATACGATGCGCTGTCGCTTGCGAGGGCTCCGCCGCATATGCGGCGGAGCCCTTCGTGTGCGGAGTGGGTCTGCAGTCCCGGTTTCAGCGAAAGGATCCGTTGTACACCGGAGGGGTAGGAATGTACTGTACGAGTGCCGTGCCCCTTCACCGATAGGACCAGAGCATGGACGAACACAATGTCACGATCGGCCACCTGGAAGATGGCATCACACCTCCGGCAGCGCCAGAGCTCCCGGATCGAACCGCCCGTGGCTCACGTGGCTGCAGCGGTATCGTGCTCGGAGTGTTCCTCGTCCTCATCGGCATCCCGATGCTTGTCTGTCCCGGGCCCGGTATGGCAGTGATTCTGTCCGGACTCGGCATGATCGGGGTCGGTCTCGGTATCAAGAACGCCGGTGTCTGATGCAGTCGCGTTCGAGTGTGCTGATAGTGCTGTCTGCCGAGGATATCTTCGCCTTCCTCGTTGACCCGGCCAACGATCGTCGGTGGCGCAGCCATCTGGTCTCTTCACGAGGTAGCATCACTGCACCCGGGGATCACATCTCACAGATCTACTCGTACGGGGGCCGCTCGAAGACGATTGAGCTCTCGGTGTCGGAGATAGACCGGCCACACCGCCTGACGTTCGCGCTGACGGACCCGGTCAGTGCCCGACTCTCCTTCGCCTTGAGGCCCGATGGCGGGGGTACCCGGGTGAGCGTGTCTCTCTCTGCCGACCTGAGCGGCCCGCTGGCGCTCTTCGAGTCGCGAGCACAGGCCGAACTCGCCAAACAGCTTCGTGCTGATCTCGATCGACTGAAAGTCACTCTCGAGAGCCGCTGATTGGTAGTATGGGGTTGTCCCGCAGGACGACTCCAAGGGGTGCCGGTGGACCGCGTCATGCTTCGGCAGATAGGGGCACGGTTGCGTGACAGTCGCGTGCTGGTACGGGTATGCGCCTGTGCCACGCTTGCGACGCTCATACTCGCGCCCGGCTGCGGTGAGGCTGAGTCGAAGCCACCGGTCGACACACTCTCCGTCACTCTCGGTGTGAGCAAGGAGAGCCTTTCGGCTTTGGCATATATCGCTCGCGACCATGGGATCTTCGAAGCGAACGGTCTTGACGTCGAGTTCGTCGAGTGTCCAGGCAGCCAGTTCGCCTACGAGTCGCTTGTAGCTCATGATGTGGAGGCCGCCCTGTGCGCTGATACGCCGATCGTGGTCGGCGCACTCATGGGAGACCGGATCGAGGTCATCGCCACGACGTCCACCGATGCCAACGACATCAAGATGGTGGCATGCTCCGACGCCGGGATACGTGACGCCCGGGACCTCGAGGGCAAGCGGATCGGCACACAGTACGGCACGGCTGCCCACTTCTTCCTGCATAGTTTCCTGATCAAGAACGGCATGTCCGAGACTGATGTGGATGTGCGGTTCGACTCTTTCGCCGTGATCACAGAAGCGCTGATCTCGGGTGATTTGGACGCCGTGTCGCTGCGCCAGCCGTTCATCGAGCAACTTCGAGAAGCGCTCGGTGACCGATTCGTGCTTCTGGAGGAGCACGGACTCTACGGCAAGACGATGAACCTGTGTGTCACGCCGGGTGGTGACCTTGAGCCGGAGGTGAAGCAGAGGCTTATAAGGTCGTTCATCGGGGCCGAACAGTACGTGCTTTCCGTGCCGGTAGAGCAGACGAACACCGAGGTCTCCGCTGCGCTGGGAATCACACCCACCGAGTTGTGCAGCTGCAGCTACGTCGAGGGGACGATCGGACTCCAGCAGTCGCTCGTGCTGACGCTCGAGGATCAAGCGCGATGGGTGGTGAGCTCGGGTATCGTTGCCGAGCCGGTTCCCTTTGACGCGCTTGCGATGCTCGATCTGGGTCCGATGGATGCCGTGGATCCCGACCGTGTGACCATCCTGCGGTGAGGATCCGGGCGCGCATATGGTGGAGTGTCGGTGTGGCAGTGGCTATCGCTGTGACGACGACGGGCGTGTTGTTCACCGGGTTGCGGGATGTCGAGATCACCATCGCTCGCAACGACGCAGCCGCTACCGCGCTCAACCAGCTCTTCGAGCTCTCCATGCTCACCACTGACTACCTCATCTACTACGAGCCCCGGGCACAGCGGCAGTGGGAGAGTAAGCATGCCAAGCTCGGCGAGGTGCTCGATGTGTTTGCTGTCGGGTCGGATGAAGAGGAGGTCGCCCTCCTCCGCATACGCGCGAACCATGCGGAGGCGGAGAGATTGTTCACGGAGATCACGAAGGCGCACCAACGCGGGGTCGAGGGTGAGGTGGACCCTGTGGTCTCGCGCGAGTCGGAGGTCCGGCTCACGGCCCGGCTGCTGATCGTGATGCAGTCGATGGTCACCGACTCTGTGAGGCTTGGAGAGTATTCGTCGGCAGCTGTGATGGATGCGCAGCGGCGAACGACGACACTGGTGCTCGCGATCGCGCTCGGTAGTATCGCGGTGATGGTGGCCATCGGAGTCTCCACCTCGCGGACCGTGGTGCGTCCGATCGAGCGCTTGCGCTTGAACGTGCGGGAAGTCGGTGCGGGCAATCTTAGCGTGCGCAGCGATGTGAGCGGACGTGACGAGGTGGGGGAGCTTGCCTCGGCCTTCGATGCGATGGTGGGGGATCTGCAGCGATCCTACGAGCAGTTGGAAAGCGAGATCACCGAGCGCTGTTATGCCGAGGAGACGCTCAGCGACTACCGCGACCATCTCGAGCAACTGGTAGACGAGCGGACCGAGGAGCTCCTACAGCTGAACGAGGACCTCGTCTCCGCCACGCGCGCGAAAGACGACTTTCTGGCATCGATGAGCCACGAACTCCGGACACCACTCAACTCGATCATCGGCTTCACGGAGATCATGTTGCGTGGTCTCGCGGGTGATGTCACCGATGAGCAGCACCGACAGCTCAAGATGGTCTGCGACTCGGGTCGGCAGTTACTGCTCCTTGTCGATGACGTGCTCGATTTGGCGCGTATCAACGCAGGCCACGTCACTATCTCTGCAACTGAGGTATCGATACCCGAGACCATCGATCGGCTTGTGGAGATGATGCAGCCGCTCGCGGACACCAAAGGACTGCAGCTCTCACTCGGCCTCCGCGACGGTGTACCCGCCACGATCGTGAGCGATCGTGGCAAGATCGAGCAGATCATGCTGAACCTCTTGGCCAACGCCATCACGTACACCGACACGGGCAGCATCACGATAACCGCGCATCCGGAGGCAGACGGATTCGTCGCCCTCGATGTTCAGGACACCGGAGTGGGTATTCCGGACCGTGATCTCGATGTGGTCTTCGAGCAGTTCCACCGCGCCCATCGAGAGCTTGCTGCAACGCACCCGGGCACCGGACTCGGTCTGTCGATATCGCGCCGGCTGGCCGAGGCTCTTGGCGGGAAACTGGATGTCGTAAGTACGGTCGGGGAGGGGTCGACCTTCACGCTAACCTTGCCGGTCGCCGGTCCACCTGCGCCGTCCGAACTTCGGTCCGAGGCGGGGGAAGTCTCCCTTCTCGGGAAGAGACTTGCAGGATTGTGTCGAAACAGGCAGAATCACAGCTTGTAACTATTCGTTACAAGCCCCATGGGGTTAAGGAGGTCTGATGGCTGCCGCGTATTTTGTGGATGAGCCCGGGCTGCGAGCGTTCGTCGACGCTCTGGCTGGCTCGCGGCGGGTGGTAGCACCCGTCGCCAAACGAGGTAAGTTCGAGTTTGGGGAGTTGTCCTCGGCCAACGAACTGCGCCTCGACTACGATGTCACGATCCTGCCACCGAAGAAGGTGTTCTTCCCGCCGGTGCAGCCGATCGTGCGTTTTTCGGAGGACGAGGTCTCGAGCTGCACCTGTGCGGTCGACACCGTACTTCTCGGCGTGCACTTCTATGACGTCAAGGCGATCGATCAGTTGGACTATCTGATGCGGGAGAACAACGCCGACTGGGACTACCTTTGCCAGCGCGAGGCCACTACGATCGTGGCTTCCAACATCCAGGCGGTCTCGCCACGTGCGTTTTGGGACTCGGTGGGTACGAACGTTGAGCCGCAGGGTCACGATGCCTTCCTCACGAAGATCGGCGACGGGTATGTGCTGGAGACTCGCACCGAGAAGGGGGAGGCTCTCGTCTCGTATGGGTCGTTCCGGGAAGCGATGCCGGCCGAGGTGGAGGAGGCCCGCGCTGTCAACGATGCCGTGATGGGGACATGTCCCGAGCGGCTCGAGTACACGACCGATGAGATCGCCGAACATATCCGCGACTCCTTCGGTGACGAGAAGCTGTGGGACGAGCTCGCCGAGCGCTGCTTCTCGTGCGGTTCGTGTAACACTGTGTGCCCGACGTGCTACTGCTTCGACGTGATCGACTCGTGGAACCTCGATCAGAAGTCCGGTACGCGAACCCGATACTGGGACTCGTGTCTCACCCGTGAGTTTGCCGCAGTGACCGGTGCTGGCGGTTCCAAAGAGAACTTCCGTGAGCATCACAGTTCGCGGTTCCGTCACCGCTTCATGCGGAAGACGACCTACCTGAACGAGAAGTTGGGCGGTCCGGCATGTGTCGGTTGCGGGCGTTGCTCGCAGGCGTGCACGGCCGATATCGCCGACCCGGTACGGGTCATCAACACGATCATGGAGCGTACCTCATGAGCCAAGACCACACGAACGACCACGAATGCCAGTGCGGACACGAGAGCCTCTTCTTGCCGCGCCAGGCCAAGATCCTTCACGCCAGTCAACCCACTGCGAGCGAGAAGCACTTCACGTTGCAGATGATCGACGGGCAGCCCTTCGAGTTCGAGCCTGGTCAGATCCTAGAGGTCGGCGTCATGGGCTACGGCGAGATACCTATCGGCATCGCCAGTTCGCCGACCCGTCCTGGCACGTTCGACATCGTCGTACGCACCGTTGGCAGGGTGACCACCGCGATAAACACCAAAGACGTTGGTGACACCCTCACGGTGCGTGGGCCGCTCGGGCATGGCTTCCCGATCGATAAACTCCGCGGCAAGGACGTGCTCATCGTCGCCGGCGGTATCGGTTTGTGTCCCACGCGTAGCCTCATCCAGTACATCATGGACAACCGCGAAGACTTCGGGCGCCTGGTGCTCTTCTACGGTGCGCGTGATCCTCTGCAGCTGCTCTTCACCGAGGACCGTGTGCAGTGGCGTGCATCGAAGGTCGTTGAGTATCACGAGACGGTTGACCGTGCTGACGTCCACTGGACCGGCAACGTCGGCGTTATCCCGACGCTCTTCCAGAAGGTGCAGATCGCACCGGAGACGCGTGTGGTGATCTGTGGTCCCCCGGTTATGTTCCGCTACGTCATCGCCGAGCTTGATGCGATCGGCATCTCCCGCGAGAACGTCTACGTCGATCTCGAGCGTCGGATGAAGTGTGGTGTGGGCAAGTGCGGCCACTGTCAGATCAACGACAAGTACGTGTGCATCGACGGTCCGGTCTTCACCTATGCGGAGATCGAGTCGCTTGAGGAGGCGATCTAGCATGGGTAAGCCAAAGCTCGCGTTCTTCGACTTCACCGGCTGCGAAGGATGCCAGATCGAGTTCACCAACCTCGGCCCGGAAGTCATTCTCGAGTTGCTCGAGCACGTGGACATCGTCGAGTTCCGCGAAGCGATGACCGAGACCACCACCGAGCGCATCGATATCGCGCTCGTGGAGGGAAGCTTCACGCGTGAGAAGGACCGTGAGCGCCTGCAGGACATACGCGCGAGGTCGCGCATCGTCATCGCGTACGGCGCTTGCGCGTGTACCGGTGGGATCAATGCGCTCCGCAACCATCAGGATGACTATCACGAGTACGTGTACGGTGAGGACGCTCGGATGCCGCACCTGCAGAGCGGCCCGGCGCTGCCGATCTCGGCGGCGATCAAGGTCGACTACTTCGCGCATGGCTGTCCGGCGAGCAAGGACGAGCTCGTGCGTATCCTGTCTTCTCTCCTGCACAACGATACGCCGTTCGTCCCGAGTTATCCGGTGTGCGTGGAGTGCAAGCGTCTGGGCACGGTCTGCCGTTTTGACGAAGGCGACTACTGTATGGGTATGGTCGCACGCGCTGGTTGTGGCGCTCCGTGTCCGGCCCTCGGCATCCCCTGTGAGGCGTGCCGTGGGTTCGTGGATGAACCCAACCTTCGCTCGCTCGAGACCGTGCTGATGGAACGCGCCGGTTTCAGCCAGGAGCGGGCCGTCGGCAAGTCCCGCATGTTCACAGCGAACCTGAGGAGCTAGCGCCATGCTTCAGAATGTAGACATCGATATCCATCATCTGACCCGCGTCGAGGGTCATGGCAACATAGTGGTGAACGTCAGCAACGGTACCATCGAGACCTGCGAGTGGCAGGTGCCCGAGAACCCGCGCTTCTTCGAGGCGATGGTGCGCGGACGTCACTACTCGGAGGTCGCGCGGATCACCAGCCGCATCTGTGGCATCTGCGCAGTCGGTCACACACTCGCCTCTGTCACAGCAACCGAAGCGGCACTTGGCATCGAGGTGACGCCTCAGACACGCGCGCTTCGCACGATCCTCAAGCACGCCGAGAACTTCGACAGCCACACGGTGCACGTGCATGTGCTGGTCGCGCCGGACCTCTTCGGCGCGCCGTCGATCTTCCCGCTCATCCCCACGCACGGTGAGGTCGTGGTGCGTGCGCTCAGGCTCAAGCGCATGAGTCACGAGTGGGGTTCGCTCATCGGCGGCCGTACCACGCATCCTGTCACGGTCGTCCCTGGTGGGTTCACGAGCCTGCCGTCCGCGCGTGATCTCAAGGCCATGCGCGATCGCCTTATCGAGGCCGTGCCGGATCTTGAGGGCACCGCCGAGACGATTCTTTCGGTGGCCGACAAGCTGCCCGCCTTCGACCGACCCACCGAGTACATGGCGGTTCATGAAGACGGTCAGTACGGGCTGTTCGCAGGCTCTGTGGAGACGATTCTCGCCGACGGCGATCGTGCACGGTACGACATCAAGGACTATCTCGACATCACCAACGAGTTCATGGTGCCGCAGTCTACTGCCAAGCACACGAAGAATCGTCTTGGGAGCTATGCGGCGGGTGCGCTCGCGCGGTTCAACGTGAACTACGATCAGTTGCATCCTGAGGCCAAGCGAATCGCCGAGAAGCTCGGTCTTGCGCCCATCTGCACCAATCCGTACATGAACTCGGTCGCACAGGTCGTGGAGTGCGTGCACGCTGTCTACGAGAGCGTGCGGCTCATAGATGAGCTGCTCGAAGTGGGGATCGTAGAGGAGGGCCTCGTGCAGCCCACGCGGTTCGCCAGCGGTATATCTGCCGTCGAGGTGCCTCGCGGCATCCTGTACCACGAATACAGTTACGACGATGATGGCCTGTGTACGGAGGCGAACTGCATCATCCCTACCAACCAGAACCACGGGAACATCCAGGCCGACTTCGATGAGCTGCTGCCACAGTTGATCGCCGCCGGTGCATCCGAAGATGAGATGGCGCTCAAGCTCTCGATGCTCGTGCGCGCGTACGATCCCTGCATCTCCTGCTCCACCCACTACCTGGACGTGTCGTTCGTCCGGTAGGTGACGTCACATCGGCGAGGCGCCCGTCCGCGCAAGAGGTGCGGGCGGGCGCCTTATCTCATGGAGGCTGTATGCGCTACCTCATCGGCATCGGGACGTATATGGGACTTGATGACTCGATCGGCCTACGCATCGCCGAGGCGATCGCCGAGCGGGGTCTGGATCGTGGCTTTCGGGCGATCGAGCTGCCTGGCAACCTGCTCGACGTGCTTCACTACTGCGACCCGGATACCGAAGCCGTTCTCGTGGCCGACTCGGCATGCATGGGGCTCGAGCCGGGAGAGCAGCGGTTCTTCTCGGCAGAAGATGTCGTGACTCACAAGACTCTCGAGGGCATCAGTACACATGAGGGCGACCTGATGAAGGTGCTCGAATTTGCCCGGGAGCTCGGATTGGAGCTGCCGCCCATCACGCTGATGGGGATCGAGCCTGCATCTATCGAGCCGGAGTTCGGGCTATCGCCAGCGCTCGAGCGACGTTTCGAGGAGTATGTGGCAACAGCGGTCGGGTTCTTCGATGGGCCAGGCGCTTAGGGGTTCTTGTCAACCTCGTTAAGGCAGTACTTTTTTGTCGCATATACGGGTAACAGGGACTGTCCGCGGTTTTGATGGGGGAAGACGAGATGGCATCCGATACGCTCACTGAGGTCACCAGGCAGTCGTGGTTCAGCCGGATCGGCGGCGCGTTCAAGGGGGTCATAGTCGGTCTGGTTCTGCTTGCGCTCGCTTTCGTGCTGCTGTTCTGGAACGAAGGCAGGGCTGTCGAGCGGCAGAAGACACTCAAGGAGGGCGGTGGGGAGGTCATCTCCGTCGCTGCCGATAGCGTTGACCCGGTCAACGAAGGTAAGCTCATCCACATCACAGGGATGACGGTCACAAATGACTTATTGGTGGATGACGTCTTCGGGGTGTCGGCCAGTGGGCTCAAGCTCAAGCGCGACGTCGAGATGTATCAGTGGGAAGAGCGCTCCACCAGTGAGACCAAGGATAAGCTCGGCGGTGGCCAGGAAACCGTCACAACGTATACATACGAGAAGAAGTGGTCGCCTGCAGTGGTCGATTCGACCCGTTTCAAGGAACCGACGGATCGCCAGAACCCAAATGTGATGCTCGTCGAACCCGAGGAGTTCCTTGCGGAGCCGGTGACAGTTGGAGCGTTCACCCTGCCTCGATCGCTCGTGCGTAAGATCGTCGGCTACGAGCCCCTGGCACTGCCCAGTGACGCCCAGACCCCGGAGACGCTCGAACATAGAGTGACTATGCGGCAAGCGGACGGCTTCTACGTGGGCGAAAGCCCGGCGACCCCTCAGGTGGGCGACGCCAGGGTCGCATTCCTCGTAGTTCCACTCACAGATGTCAGCGTCGTGGCAGCTCAGAGAGGCACGTCGTTCGTGCCGTACCAAGCGGAGGCCGGCGGAACGATAGAGTTGCTCGATACCGGCACCGAGACCGCTGAAGCGATGATCGAGGCTGCCCAGTCGAGCAATGAGTTCTTCTCATGGGTGCTGCGCCTCGCAGGGTTCATCGTGATGTTCATGGGGCTGGCGATGATTTTGAAGCCGCTGTCGGTCGTTGCCGATGTAGTGCCGTTTATCGGTAGTATCGTCGGCGCCGGGACAGGGCTTGTATCGTTCCTGTCCGCGGCGGTACTCTCGCTCACCACTATTGCGATCGCATGGGTGTTCTATCGTCCGCTGATCGGGTTCGCGATCCTTGCGGTGGTCGTCGCGCTTATCGTCGCCATTGTGCTGAAGGTGCGATCATCAAAGCCGATACAAGCCCCTACTGCGGCATAGAGCCGAAGAAGGGCTCCTGCTACAATGGCGCTCGCACTACCTATGGGCGATTAACTCAGCGGGAGAGTGCCTCCCTTACAAGGAGGAAGTCGGGGGTTCAAATCCCTCATCGCCCACCATGGACTCGCGAGGCCCCGGCAGTTGCCGGGGCCTTTTCTTGTGGTGAGTGGCGATCGAGTTCTTGTCCGGGCAGTATGCGAGGCGGTGCTACAGGTATATGGTTTGACCATGGTGAGTTTCCACCGTGGCAGGTGGTCTGGCATCGTGTGGGGATTCAAGGGGGGAGACCTGGCACCATGACTACTGGACGTTTTGGCGCGCGCTCGTTTGTCTCGATGTGTGTGGTCGTTTGCATGCTGGTCTGGTCGCTTCCAGCATTCGGGGCTGTCCCGCCGGTATCGAGCGTATCCTCATCGAGCCATCCGAGCGAGAGTACGTGGTACTCGGACACCTCTCCGGATTTCAGCTGGGATGCGGCGAGCGACCTGCCGAAGCTGTGCGGTGCGTGCGACACGCCAGACGAGGCCATGGATGTCGTGGTCGTAGGCGATGTCGCCTATGTTGCCGACTTCACCGCCGGGTTGCAGGTGGTCGACATCTCGGATCCGAGCGATCCGACACTTCTCGGTTCCTGCGACACGCCAAGCTCGGCCCACGATGTCGCTGTCGCAGGCAATATCGCCTACGTCGCGGACTACGTCAGCGGGCTGCAGGTGGTCGATATCTCGAATCCGAGCGACCCGAAACTCATCGGTTCCTACGACACGCCGGGCGCCGCCGTTAGCGTCTCTATCGCAGGTAACGCCGCCTACGTGGCCGACTGGGTCGCCGGGCTACAGGTAATCGATATCTCGAACCCGAACGACCTGAAACCCCTCGGTTCCTACAGCGGAGCGTGGCGTACTTGTGGTGTTGCCGTAGCGGGCGACATCGCTTACCTCGCGGACCAGAACGCCGGGCTGCTGTCGATTGACATCTCTGACCCGAGCGTCCCGAAACTCCTCGGGTCCTACACGACACCGGATTACGCCCTGGGAGTTGCGATCGCGGGTGATGTCGCCTATGTCGCGGGCTACGGCAGCGGGTTGCTGCTGTTCGATATCTCGAACCCGAGCGTTCCGACGCCTCTTGGCTCCTACGACACGCCGGATTACTCCCGTGGTGTCGCGATCTCAGGCGATGTCGCCTACGTCGCGGACGCGCTCTCCGGACTGCAGCTCGTCGACATCTCGGACTCGAGCGCCCCAACGTTTCTCGGTTCCTGCGACACGCCTGACTGCGCTCTTGGCGTTACAACCGCGGGCGATGTCGCCTACGTCGCCGACGGCTCTTCAGGCCTGCAGCTGATCGACATCTCGGATCCGGGTATCCCAATGCCTCTCGGTTCGTACGACACGTTGGGTTCGGCCCTTGGCGTCGCGATCTCAGGCGATGTCGCCTATGTCGCCGATCGGAGCTCCGGCCTGCAGCTGATCGACATCTCGAAACCGAGCGCCCCGACGCTCCTCGGCTCTCAGGATACGACGGGCTTGGCCTATGGCGTGGCGGTAGCAGGTGATGTCGCCTACGTCGCGGACGCGCTCTCCGGGCTGCAGCTGATCGACATCTCGGACCCGGGCGCCCTCGTGGCTCTTGGCTCGTGCGACACACCTGGTGAAGCCCTTGGCGTCGCGATATCAGGCGATGTCGCCTACGTCGCAGACGGTGCCTCGGGTCTACAGCTGATCGACATCTCGGATTCGAGCGCCCCGACACTCATCGGCTCCTGGAACACGTCTGGCTACGCTGATGGTGTCGCGATCGCGGGCGACGTCGCCTACGTCGCCGACGGCACCTCAGGCCTGCAGGTGATCGACATCTCGGCCCCGAGCGCCCCGTCACTCCTCGGCTCCTGCGACACGCCGAGCTTTGGCCGTGGTGTCGCACTCGCAGGCGATGTCGCCTACCTCGCCGACGGCGCTTCAGGTCTGCAGCTGATCGACATCTCGCACCCGAGCGCCCCGACGGCCATCGGTTCCTCTACTACGCTGGGCATGGCCTATGGCATCGCGATCGCAGGCGATGTCGCCTACCTCGCCTGCGACACCTCAGGTCTGCAACTGATCGAGGTAGGGACAGGTCCTGTCGGGTACTCGTACACGCTCGACAAGGACCCTTCTACCGATCCGGATACGCTGAACGACACAGCCGGCACGTCGGCAAGTCTATCTGTCATCGGCGATGGCACCTGGTACTTCCACATCCGTGCCGTAGCTGTCGGTCATCAGGGTGGTGTAACGGCACACAGATGTCTGCTTGTCGACGCTACCGACCCGGTCACCACCTCCGATGCGGTCGCCAGTTACGATGACTCCGCAGCGATCACCCTGAGTGCCACTGACACCGACGGCTCGGGTGTGGCCTCCACTCACTACATTGTGGACGGCGGGGTCGAGACCACATACACCGCGCCTATCGCAGTGAGTGCGCTCGGCCCACACACGCTCGAGTATTGGAGCGTGGATGTCGCCGGCAACGAAGAGACCCACACCACGAAGTCCTTCGACGTGGTCGACGCTACCGACCCGGTCACCACCTCCGATGCGGTCGCCAGTTACGATGACTCCGCAGCGATCACCCTGAGTGCCACTGACACCGACGGCTCGGGTGTGGCC
>JAVERH010000044.1:0-15885 GCA_034007245.1 Coriobacteriia bacterium
CGGCGACCTGTTCAGCGGCGCTCTGGGCGCAGTTGAAAATCAATCGGGCACCAAATCGGGCACCAAATCAGAGGCCGTACCCCCTCTGACCTGCGAAAATATGGTGCCCCCAAGGGAATTCGAATCCCTGTTGCCGCCTTGAAAGGGCGGAGTCCTTGGCCGCTAGACGATGGGGGCATATATGCAACGCATGCGCGTTGTATGACTGGTGGGCCGTGCAGGTTTCGAACCTGCGACCTTGGGATTAAAAGTCCCCTGCTCTACCAACTGAGCTAACGGCCCGTAACCTGCATACTCTGTGCCGACTCAACGCAGCTCGGCCGGAAACACCTGGCGTAGTTTACCACGCAGCGCGTGAGGGTCAACGCAAACGCTGCCTTGGGCCCTTAGCCCAAACCCGTATAATCACACCATACCCCGCCGACAGGAGATACCGATGACAATCATGGGACTCACGCTTGCCTCCGACGCTTTGGTGAAGATCGCTCTCATGGTAGGGATCATCATCGCTACCATCGTCGGAATGCAGATGAGTGGCAAGCTTCTTCGCCGCTCGATGTCCATGACGGACAGCGTGGTGCCGGCAACAAGTATGTTGGTGAACATCGCACGTGGCGTCATTCTGGTGATCGGAGCGCTCGCTATCCTGAGCGTCTTCAACATCTCGATCACGCCAGTCCTCACCGCTCTGGGTGTCGGTGGTCTTGCAGTATCGCTGGCACTGCAAGACACCCTCGGTAACATCTTCACCGGACTGCAGATCATCGCAACCAAGCAGATCAGGCCGGGCGACTACATCATCCTCGAGAGCGGCCACGAAGGCACCGTCGCCGATATAGCCTGGCGGACGACGACGCTGCGCACCATCGTCGACAACCTTGTGATCGTGCCCAACGCCGTGCTCGGTCAGGCGATCGTCACAAACTACAAACTACCTGCCGAGGCGATCGCCGTAATGAACGAGTTCGGGGTCCCCTACGGTGCAGACCTGGGTCAGGTCGAGCGAGTGACACTCGAAGTCGCTGATCAGGTCCTGCGAGCGACAGGCAACCACTCACCTGCACACCCACCACTTCTGCGCTTCAGTGCGTTCGGAGAGTCACAGATCAACTGCACCGCGATCATGTATGTACAGTCATACGGCGACCAGTTCCTGCTCAAGAGCGCGTTCGTCAAGGCGCTCTACGACCGGTTCTCCGCAGAAGGTATCGACTTCCCGTTCCCAACGCGAACCGTATATGTGGCGCAGGACTAGCAGGCTACGGGTCTTCCCGTCAGACTCTAGTGGCGGAAATGGCGATACCCAGTGAAGACCATCGAGACGCCACGCTTGTTGGCCGCGGCGATGACCTCATCGTCGCGGATCGAGCCGCCCGGCTGGATGAACGCTGTCACGCCCGCATCCGCACACACCTCGAGGGTGTCCGGGAATGGCATGAACGCATCGGAAGCACACACGGAGTTCCGCACCTTGTCGCCTGCAGCCTCCACAGCGATTCGTGCCGAGTTGACGCGGTTCATCTGACCCGCACCCACGCCGATGGTGGCGAAGTCCTTGGCAAGCACGATGGCGTTGCTCTTCACGCTTTTCACGACACGCCACGCGAAAAACAGCTGCTCCATCTCCTCATCGGTAGGCTTGGCAATGGTGGCCACACGAAAGCGCGACATGTCCTCGTTCACACCGTCGGAAGTCTGGATGAGCATGCCGCCCTCGACAGCACGCGACTCGTAGTGACCCGCCGCCGAACGCAGACCACCCGTGCGCAGGACCCGCAAGTTCCGCTTGTCTCCCAGGAGTGTCAACGCTTCCTGGTCGTAATCGGGCGCGATCATGACCTCGACAAACTGTTTGTTAGCATAGATCGCTCGCACGACATCGCCGGTGACCGGCTGGTTGAACGCCATGACGCCGCCGTAGGCGGAGATCGGGTCGCACTCGTGCGCACGGCGGTATGCGTCGGTCAGATCGTCACCGATCGCCACACCGCAGGGGTTCATGTGCTTCATGATCACACAGCAGGACTGCTCGAACTCACGGACCGCTGCCCAACATGCGTCCGTGTCGAGGATGTTGTTGTAGGAAAGCTCTTTGCCCTGGATCTGCGTGGCACGCGCAAGCGTGTGTTCCTTGCTGTCATCGAAGCGATAGAACGCAGCGTCCTGGTGCGGGTTCTCGCCGTAACGCAGCCCCTGCACCCGCTCCAGGCGGAAGCGGACCTCGTCGGGGAACAGCTCCTTGCTGTTGCCGGAGAGATACCGCCAGATCGCGTCATCGTAGGCGCTGGTGATACGGAAGACGTCGATCGCAAGGCGCTTACGAGTTGGATAGCCGACCAGGCCGTGGGATGCACGCATCTCGTCGAGGATCGCACTATAGTCCGCAGGGTTCGTGATAACGGTGACCGACTCGAAGTTCTTCGCCGCCGAGCGGAGCATACTCGGCCCACCGATGTCGATGTTCTCCACAGCCTCCTCGAGCGTGACGCCCTCGCGGGCGACCGTCTCCTCGAAGGCATAGAGGTTCACGACGACGAGGTCGATCATGCCGATGCCCTGCGCCTCGGCCTCGGCCATGTGCTCTTTCGAGTCACGGCGAGCGAGCAGGCCACCGTGCACCTTGGGGTGGAGCGTCTTGACCCGACCATCCATCATCTCGGGAAAACCGGTGAGGTCGTCGATCGGCCGGACCGGGACCCCGGCCTCCACAAGCGCGGCTGCAGTGCCCCCCGTGGAGACGATCTCGACGCCGTACTCCTCGACCAGCACCTTACAGAACTCGGCGACGCCGGTTTTGTCGGTAACCGATACGAGCGCGCGCCTGATCTTCACGTTATCCATGCCGTGATGCTCCCTCACTACTCGCTGATGTGTATCGTTCGGCCTTCGAAACGCAGTCGGGCGGCGGCAACAAGGCCGATCGCCTCCGGCAGCAGCCGGTGCTCGACGACGTGGATGTTCTTCTCAAGCGTCTCTAGAGTATCCGTCTCATCGATGCGCACTGCCTCCTGACACAAGATCGGGCCGCGATCGAACTCCTCTTCGGCAAAGTGCACCGTGACACCGGTGACCTTCACACCATACTCGAAGGCATCGCGGATAGCCGAAGCGCCGGGAAACGCCGGCAACAGTGCGGGGTGCAGATTGATGACAGCTCCCGGAAACGCCCGCAGTACCTCGGTACCGAGCAGTCGCATGTATCCAGCCATCACAACGAGCTCCACTCCGTGGCGCTCCAGCGCCTCACGGATGGCGTGGTTGTACGCGCGATAGTCGCCACCGGCTGCCGGGTCGATGTGCGTCGCAGGGATGCCGGCCTTCCGCGCACGCTCGAGCCCGTATGCAGCCTCCTTGTTGGAGATGACGACTGCGATGCGCGCATCGAGCGAACCGTCGGCGATCGCATCGATGATCGCCTGCAGGTTGCTGCCGCTGCCCGAGATGAGCACGCCGATCGCAAGCGGCTGCGGTTCGACGGGAGGTTCGATGTCATCGGACATCGCAGGTAGCTCCACTGCGCTCGCCTCGATGAAGCCGGTCTCGACACCGACGCGCCGCAGGAACGGCGGGACGACGTCGCGGTGGATCTCACCCATAGACGACCACCCCCGTACCTTCGAGGATCTCACCGATCTCGGCCACGGTCTCACCGAGCTCGAAGAGCTTTGCAGCTGCAGTCGGTGCATACTTCGGATCCAGCACGAGAGCAAAACCGACGCCCATATTGAACGTCCGATACATGGAGTCGTCGTCGATGCCGGCGGCCTCCTGCACGAGGCCGAAGACCTGCGGTACCTTCCACGAGCCGCGTACCACACGTGCATCACACGTCTTGGGAAGCACGCGGTCCAAGTTCTCCGTGATACCGCCGCCAGTGATATGCACCATACCCTTGACCGGCACCTCGGCAAGCATCGCCCGCACACTCTCCACGTAGATGCGTGTGGGCGTGAGCAGCAGATCACCGAGCGTACCGCCGCCGAGGTCGACGCGCGGCAAAGCGAGTTCGGCCTCATGACCCTCCACGAGCACCTTGCGCACGAGCGAGAATCCGTTGGAGTGTAGCCCGCTCGAGGCGAGGCCGAGGATCACATCGCCCGGCTTGATCGTCTCGCCGGTGACCATCCCGGGACGATCGACCACGCCCACGCAGAAGCCGGAGAGGTCGTAGTCGTCCGGGTCCATCGTACCGGGGTGCTCGGCCATCTCACCGCCCACCAGAGCGCATCCGGCCTGCTGACAGCCCTCGGCGATTCCTGCGACGATACGCTCCATCCGTATCGAGTCGAGCTTGCCGACAGCCACGTAGTCGAGGAAGAAGAGCGGCTCGGCACCGGAGACGAGGACGTCGTTGGCGCACATGGCCACAAGATCGATCCCCACGGTGTCGTGGGAGTCGAGCAGCTGCGCGAGCGCGAGCTTGGTACCCACACCATCGGTGCCAGAGACCAGCACCGGGTCCTCCATATCCTTCAGCGCGATGGCCGAGAAAAGTCCCCCAAAGCCACCGATATCCCCGATCACCTCGGGGCGGTATGTAGCGCGAACGTGGCTCCTGATGCCCTCCACGGCGCGCGCGCCCTCGGCGGTGTCCACGCCAGCGGAGCGGTAATCAAGTGGATGCTTCGGTTGATCGGTTGCCATGGTCTCCCCTCGGACGTACGTACGGAGACTCGCACGCACGTGCATTGTAGCGCAGGGCTCTAACCCAGTGCGCCTACTCCGGCTGAAACGGCAACGACGAGCGCTATAGCCAGGCCGGCAGCCGCGAGCCAGCCAGTCCCCTGCGTGACGCGCCGGCCTACCGCCGCGCCCACCAACATCGGCGTGACATAGCCGAGGCCCAGTGAGACGAGCGCCCATACGGCGATGAAGACCCATCCGGACCACCCCGGCGCACCGGCGAGTGCTGTGGTTGCGATGCCGTCGTAAAGATCGCGGGCGTGCCCGAGAACGCGAAGTCCGTCGCCGAGAAGCCACCCGAGCACCACGACGCCCAGAGCCTCGATGCGTCGCTCCCGGGGAGCACGCGGATAGCCGGAGATGCCTGCGCCGATAGCGGCCGCGATGGCCGCTACGAGCGGGTTGTACGCAACACCGAAGCGCAGCCCCTGCAGGAGCGCACCGAGCGCAACGACCACATCGGTCACTCCGGCTGCTCCAGGTGGAGCTTACCGCGAGACATGGCGTCCGGGATCTCGATGGGGTAGTCGCCGCTGAAGCACGCGGTGCACAGATCGCTCCGGCAGCGTCCTGTGGAGGCGACAAGGTCGTCGATGTCGAGGAACGCCACGGAGTCGGCACCGATGAACTCAGTGATCTCATCGACCGTGTGCGTCGCCGCGATGAGCTCATCCTGCGAGTCGGTGTCGATACCGTAGAAGCACGGCCAGATGACGGGTGGTGACGTTAGGCGGACATGCACCTCGGTCGCCCCGGCGTCGCGCAGAAGCTGCACGAGCTTCTTGGAGGTGTTGCCTCGGACGATGGAGTCGTCCACCACGACGAGCCGCTTGCCCTCGATGATGTGGCGCATGGGGTTGAGCTTCAGCCGGATGCCCTGCTGGCGGATCGACTGCGTGGGTGAGATGAACGTCCGACCGACATAGCGGTTCTTGACGAGCCCCTCGCTGTACGGGATGCCACTCGCCTGTGCATAGCCAACGGCACCCGGGATGCCCGAGTCCGGCACGCCGATGACCAGATCCGCCTCGATCGGAGCGGTCTTTGCGAGCGACATGCCCTGGGACCTGCGCGACTCGTACACCGACCGTCCTGATAGCACACTGTCCGGGCGTGCGAAGTATACGAACTCGAACACACACAGGCTGCGCTTCTCGGCGGAAACAGCCTGCTCGGACTCGAACACGCCATCCTTCACGCGGATCAGCTCGCCGGGATTCACATTGCGGACGAACTCGGCACCGACGATATCGAGTGCGCATGTCTCGGAAGCGAAGACCCAGCCGCTTTCATCGGGAAGTTGACCTATGCAGAGCGGACGCACGCCATAGGGATCACGGAACGCATAGAGGGCCTGCTCGGACATCATCACGACCGAGTAGGCGCCCTGCATAAGGCGCATCGCATCGCGGATACCCCTCCGGATGGAGTTGTGTTGCTGCGTGAAATGGTCGACCAGGCGCACCATCACCTCGGAGTCACTGGTGGAGCGAAACCGCACGCCAAGGGACTGGAGCTGATCTCGGAGCGACACCGTATTGACCAGGTTACCATTATGCGCAAGCGCGATGGTGTTGGGGCCGATGGCTGAGATCATCGGCTGGGCGTTCTCCCACTTCTTGGACGCACCAGTGGTGGAGTATCGGGTGTGACCGACCGCAAGATCGCCCTGCAGCGAGTCGAGGTCGCTCTCGGTGAACACCTGCGTCACAAGGCCGAGGTTCTTAACGACCATGAGCGAGTGACCGTCGGCCACCGCGATCCCTGCGGACTCCTGCCCGCGATGCTGCAGCGCGTGTAGGCCAAAGTAGGTGAGCCGTGCTACGTCCTCACCTTCGGCATAAACGCCGAAGACGCCGCACTCCTCTTCCATGTGGTCAGGTCGCTCGGCCAGGATCATCCGATCATCAACGCACTGGCTGTCGCTCATACCGGGATTCCACGTCCTCGATAAAGTCGGGTGATACGCGCCGAGTAGGATAGCACGAGCAAACCACATGCGATCGCGCTGCGAGACGTCTCCCTACTACGGTTCTGCAACGATACTGCCTGTCCTTCGCATCCGTCTCCAGAACCTCCAGAGTGAGTACACGACACCTGCCGAGACGAACACGACGAGTACTGGCGCAACGAGTGCGATGACGGAAAGAGCGATGGCGCCCACGTCCTCGACCGCACTCACTACGGGAGCTCCTGCACCGGCGGTCGTCAGATTCACGGCCGGGCGGGTGGTAGCTTTGACGACGTTCACACCGCCGGCGAGGACGACGCCTGCGAGAACGAGCAGCCACGGACTGATGTCTACGGCGCTTCCTGCGGCAGCCACCGCCACCACACCACCGGCTGCTGGACGGATGAACCCCTGGATCATGTCGTTGATACTGTCGACCGCAGGGATCTTATCGGCGACGATCTCGATCAGCAGGAACACCGCGATGATGGCGATCATCCACCACTCGCCAAGGGCATTGAACGGCTCCTTCAACTCGAGCCACTCGAAGCGCTGCGCGATCGCGATAACGAACAGTGGGATGTATGCGTTCAGACCTGCCGGGATCGACAGCCCGAGGCCGGTCAGCAGTTCCACGTCCGCCTCCTTACATACGCCGACGCAGAAAGCATAGCACCCGAGACCCCGCTCGTACCTAGCCCTGGCGGTGCATGAGGTGCTCAAGGGTAGGTTCGAACGCCTCACGGATATCATCCAGCGAGAGGTCGACGACATCTTTGATGCGCAGTCGGTCACCACCGACGGTCCCGATCCGAACGCACGGCGTCGCATGCGTGGCAGCAAGCGACTTGAGCGCATCGTAATGCCCGGGAGCGACCGTCAGGACCGCCCGACCCTGTGTCTCGCTCAGCAGTGCCGTAACACCTGGCAACTTGCCACTCAGGGAGATGTCAGCCCCCCGGCCCCCGGCGATACAGCACTCCGCGAGCGCAACGCCGAGCCCGCCCTCCGAGCAGTCGTGTGCCGAACGCACGATACCGGTCCCGATCGCAGTCACGAGCAACTCACACAGCAGACGCTCGCCCACCATATCGACGCGCGGCGGCCGACCGGAGACCATGTCGTACGCGACTTTCAGGTACTCGCTACCACCGAGCTCGTTCTTCGTGCGGCCGAGGAGCACGATCGCATCCCCGTCATCCTTGAAGTCCATCGTGCAGTGTGCGGAGACGTCCTCGAGCACGCCGACAAGACCCACGGTAGGCGTGGGATAGATCGGCTGGCCGAAGCTCTCGTTGTAGAAGCTGACGTTGCCGCTGATGACCGGCACGCCGAATGCGACACACGCATCGGCAAGGCCGCGGATGCTCTCGTAGAAGGTCCAGAAGACCTCGGGCTTCTCGGGATTGCCGAAGTTGAGACAGTCGGTGATCGCTGCGGCTTTTCCGCCACTGCATGCGACGTTACGCGCAGCCTCGGCGAACGCGATCTGCGCGCCCACGTAGGGGTCGAGATAGCAGTACCGACCATTACAGTCAGAGGAGACCGCGATGCCGTGCTCGGTGGTCGCACCGCGCCCGGTGTCACCGATGCGCAGCACCGCCGCATCAGAGCCAGGCATGACGACGGTGTTGAGCATCACCTGATGGTCGTACTGCTCCCAGATCCAACGACGAGAGCAGACGTTGGGGCTTGCAAGCACCTTGAGGAGCGCATCGTTCAGCCCCTCGACCGTATCGGGATGTTTGAGAGTCATAGGATCGAAGGCCTGGACCTCGTCGAGATACGCGGGGCGCTCCTTAGCGGGATCGTAGAGGGGCGCGTCATGCGCGAGCGTAGCTGCGGGCATGTCGGCCACCACCGTGTCGGCTTCGCGCACGACGAAACGACCGGTATCGGTCACCTCACCGATGACGGTCGAACGCAGACCCCAGGTCTCGCAGACGGCATGGACTTCATCGAGGTCCCCGGGCGTCACGACCGCGAGCATCCGCTCCTGGCTCTCGGACACCATATATTCGAACGGCTTCATCGCCTCTTCGCGTGCGGGGATCTTGGCCACATCGATATCGAGGCCGACGCCACCGCGGGAGGCCATCTCACTCGCACTCGAGGTAAGACCGGCCGCGCCGAGATCGCCGAGGCCGACCAGAAGCTTCCTGGAGAGCAACTCGAGGCACGCCTCGATGAGCAGCTTCTCTTCGAACGGGTCGCCCACCTGCACGCTCGGCCGCTTGTCCTCAGCCTTCTCATCGAACTCCTGACTTGCGAGAGTCGAAGCGCCGCCGATACCATCGCGACCGGTGGTCGAGCCGATGAGCACCACCAGGTTGCCCGGGCCGGCCGCCACGGCACGCGTCAGATCCTCCTCGCGCATGAGACCGATGCCCATCGCATTGATGAGACAGTTGCCTTCGTAGGCCTCCTCGAAGTACACCTCACCGCCCACGGTCGGTACGCCGAGGCAGTTGCCGTATCCACCGATCCCAGCCACAGCGCCCTCGAAGAGATAGCGCTGGCGGGGCTTGTCGAGCGTCCCGAAGCGCAGGGAGTTCAGCGATGCGATCGGACGAGCGCCCATGGTGAAGATATCGCGGATGATGCCGCCCACACCGGTCGCTGCTCCCTGATACGGCTCGATCGCCGACGGGTGGTTGTGTGACTCCATCTTGAAGGCGATGGCCCAGCCGCCACCGACACCGATCACGCCAGCGTTCTCACCCGGACCCTGCAAGACATGCTCGCCTGTGGTCGGGAACATGCCGAGCGCCTTCTTGGAGTGCTTGTAAGAGCAGTGCTCCGACCACATCAGCGAGTACATGTAGAGCTCGGTGATCGTGGGAGTGCGGCCGAGTATCTCGATGACCTTCTCGTACTCCTCGAGCTTGAGACCCAACTCGATAGCGAGCTGTGGTGCGAGTTCGGGCGAAAGATCTGAAATCGGCATGTCGCAATGCTCCCCGGACAGTGGCGGTTGGTAGTGGCTCGATTGTAGCGGAAAGCGTTGACCCGTCACGGACCACCTGGCACATCCACGACATCCATCGCCGCTAGTTCCAGCATCTTGCCGTCGAGACCCTCGAGCCGCACGCGCCGAAGAACGTCCCCACTCATCGGATCCACCTCGATCAGCTCACCGGTATCCCACGTCACCGCATATACGATCTCACCGATCGCCGCGATGCTCGCCACCGAACCACCCACATCGATCCGTCGAACCTCCCGGAGCGTCGCATGATCCAACACGATGAGCGGTCCACCCGGGTCCGCCATATCCTCGCCACTCGAGTCACGCGCCACGAACAGATCACCGGCGCTGATCAGCGCGTAGATGCCGTTCCTGAGGTCTTCGACGGTGGCGGACATGAGGACCTCGAGACTCCTGGCGGAGACCCTGCTCACGCACGCCGACTCCCCATAGTCTGTCGCCAGAAGCAGCGTATCCGGGCTATCGCCGTCCGGTGCGACAAACGGACCCCGGCCAACCGCCGCATACGCATCCGATGTCGCGAGATCCAGCGAAGTCCTGCGAACCGTGTAGTCCGGGCAGACGATATTCTCCCCCTCGGGGCCGCTAGTCCACAGCGAGCCCGCCGCCACCACGAGCGAGTTGTATGCGTTGGCGACGAGCTCATGGCCGATCACGGTGCCCGTCTCCGGGTCGACCCGTGTGACAGGGATGCCGCCTGGATCCCACACGCCGTGCGAGACGAGAACCGTGCCATCACCCACCGACTCCACGGATCCCGGGTTCTGCTCGGGTAGCTTCACGTATCGAATCCGCCCGCCCTGACTCAGGTCGATGAGACCGATAGCGTCATCCCCATCGACACCAAGACCGCCGCACTGCGCGGTCACGAACATGCGGAGCTCCGCGAGCGCGAGAGGGTCTGTAGCGCCCGACCGAAGTCGCACGCGCTTGATCACATCGAGGGTATCGGGCGCGACCAGGATGACCTCGTGCGGTGAATAGGACAGGACGGCCAACACCGGGCCCTCTATCGCCTCACCTGCCGGGACCCCGGCACATCCTGCGATCATCGCGAGCACGAGAAGTGACGCTCCCGCACACATCAGGCGACCCCTAGCTCTCATGTGATCAGCTCGACTTCGCGAAGATCGATGTCTGAGCGTCGTTCACCAGATCGACCGGCCACACCCAGTAGCCGCCGTCGGCGTCCAGGTCGACACCGGCCTTCAGCTTCCATGCGACCCACGGCAGCTTGCTGCAGTACCAGCGGCGGTAGTCGGTCTTGGAGGAGGCGATGTTGTAGGGTTCGCCACGCTGCAGCGAACAGTAGCCGATCACACCCTGCCCGGATGTCGGCCTGGACGGCACCCACAGACCGTACGCACGATCGTACGCGCGGTACTTGACCGGCTGCTCGAGCTGCACACCGTTGGCTGGCTTGGTGTTCGCACTCCAGATGCAGTAGGAGTACACGCCGCGGGTGGAGCTATATAGCTCGTCGGACCAGCATCCGGCGTGACCGAACGTCGTCCCCAGCACTACGATGATGTCACCGGTATCGAACGATGTGAACGAGAGTCTGTTGACACCGTCGCCTCCGATACCCCCGGCACCGGGCGGAGCGACATCTTCGTGCGGGACCACTTCAGGCTTCGGTAGGTCCCACTGCGCTGGCGCCGTTCCGTCATCTCGCGCTCGCTTGGCCGTCTCCGCCCCTGAGCGTGCGTGCTCTACCGCACCTCCCCGGATGGCCCCACCACCCACAGCGTGCGCAGGCATCGCAGCCCCCACCGTCATGACTGCCACGCATGAAGCGAGCACGAACGCACGTACCGGTCTCATCGCGATCCCCTCCCAGCGTCGACGCTCTGACGCCGCAAGGATGCCACGGACCACCTCCCGGAACGTAACAGGGGTCTTACCGGGGTATCAACGCCCTGAGACTCAGCCTGCGTTCACCAGACGTTCTGCGATTGCGATGAAGAACGCCTGACCGTCGGTACCGCCACTCACCGGATCCACCACGCGTTCGGGGTGGGGCATGAGACCGAAGACGTTGCCGCGCTCGTTGCAGATGCCTGCGATGTCGTCGAGGGCGCCGTTGGGGGCACTGCCACCATCGGCAGTGGTCCCATCAGGCTCGCAGTACCGCAGCACGACCTGACCGTTATCGCGAAGACGATGCAGCGTCTCACCGTCGCAGATGAAGTTGCCTTCGTTGTGGTTCACCGGCACGTTCACGACACTGCCCGCCGGCAGGTCAAGCCACTGACAGACGCTTTCCTCTACGCGAAGCGTCGCAGGCTTGCAGATGAACTTCAGTCCCGTGTTGCGCAGCAACGCACCCGGGAGCAGATGCGCCTCGGTGAGTATCTGGAATCCGTTACACACACCGATGACGGGACCTCCGCGCTCGGCGAACCGCACGACCTCGGCCATGACCGGCGAGAAGCGCGCGACGGCACCGCAGCGGATGTAGTCACCGTAACTGAAACCTCCCGGCAGGACGATCGCGTCGTAACCGGTAAGGTCGGTGTCACCGTGCCAGACATAGCCCGCCTCGAACCCGAGGTGCTGCACGGCATGGACGACGTCTTGTTCGCAGTTGGATCCGGGGAAGCGCACCACTCCGAAACGCATCGCTTACGCCTCCCCGACTGTCTCGATGCGGTAGTCCTCGATCACAGGGTTGGCGAGCAGCTTGTCGCACATCTCGCGCACTCGCTCGACCGGCGTGCCGGCGGCGACCTCGAGCTGGATGTACTTGCCGATCTTGACCGAGTCCACCTCGTCGTAGCCGAGGTTCACGAGCGCGCGCTCGGCAGTGGCACCCGGCGGGTCGAAGATCCCCTTCTTGTACGTCACGTAGATCTCGAAGCGTGCCACGATAGCGGCTCCTCCCCTTAGCTGTCGCGCCCGTCGGGCGCGGCTGTCGATACTTCACTCTCGTCGGACCCGATCGCACCGAGGTCGACATAGAGTCCGGCCTGATCCCCGGCATACTTTTCCGCTACCGCTGCTTCCAGCCGGCGACGACTCCACCACATAGTGCCCAGACCGGCGATCCAGGCGGCGATCGAGGCGTACGCCAGAACCGGAGTCTCATCGTGCACATCGATGACTGCGGCTGCCGACGACCCGACCTCCCAGAAGCTCAGCATGAACCCCACGACTCCGATACCGGCGATCACCATCCCCGCCCAGAAAAGATACAGCTGGATGCGAACGGCAGGCGGAACGTCACGGATACTCACGCCTTGTCCTTCCCGCTCGCTTTCGCTCCCTGTACATCCCCGGCGTGCTTCTGCTCTTTCTTGGAAGGCTTCTTGCTCTGCGCCTCGATAAGCTGCTTGCGCAGACGGCGAATGACAACCAGATCGATGGTCACCGCGGCCATCGACGCCGCAAGAACCAGCATGGCGATGATCCGCTGAACGCTCTCGTTAGCCCGGAGCTCAGGCTCGAGATAACCGAGCGCCACCGCGCCGATGCCTCCGAGCAGCAGCACCCACCAAACCCGACGCCACTTCTTGATCTCGGGTGAGGTAGGCAGCCCCGCCCAGTCCTTCTCGACACCGGGCTTGGCCCTCTTGGTGGTGCCCGCCTTGGTGACGTCGACCGTTCCTTTCTTGCGGACCGGTTTGGCCGAGGCCGCGCTCTTTCGCGTGGAGCCGACTACGGCGTCCTTGCGGTTGCGCTCGTTGTTGTAGCTGCGCTGAGACACGCGCTCAGTCCCCTTCCGGCATGAACGGCTCGTCGGTGATGAGCTCGTACGCTTCTATGTACTTCTCGGCTGTCACCGCGATGATGTCCTCGGGGAGCGGTGGCGCAGGCGACGTCTTATCCCAGGCACTCGCCTCGAGCCAGTCCCGCACGAACTGCTTGTCGAAGCTCGGCTGCGGGCCGCCCGGTGCGTACTCATCGGCGGGCCAGAAGCGCGAACTATCGGGCGTGAGAACCTCATCTACGAGCGTGACCTCGCCCTCGACGAGACCGAACTCGAACTTGGTGTCCGCGATGATGATACCGCGCCCGGCGGCGTGATCGCGTGCAGCCGTGTAGAGCGCGAGCGATGCATCACGAAGCTTCTCGGCATACTCGACACCGACGATCTCCACCATGCGTTCGTAACTGATGTTCTCGTCGTGATCGCCGATAGCGGCCTTCGTAGAAGGCGTGAATATCGGTTCGGGGAGACGACTCGACTCGACGAGTCCCCCGGGAAGCGCCTGACCGCAAACGGTCCCGTGCTCGCGGTACTCCTTCCAGCCACTGCCCGCGAGATAACCGCGCACGATGCACTCCACCGGGAAGACCTCGGCCTTCTTCACGATCATGAAACGCCCGCGGAACGTCTCGGCGTACTGCGCAAGCGACTCGGGCAGATCGCATGTCTCGGCGGTGAGCAGGTGATTGGGAACGACGTCGGCCAGAAGGTCGAACCAGAAGAGCGAGATCTTGGTGAGTACCTCGCCTTTGTACGGGATCGGGTCTGGCAGCACGACGTCGAACGCACTCAGGCGATCGGTCGTCACGATGAGAAGTGCCTTGCCGAGGTCGTAGATATCGCGCACTTTGCCCTGCGCGCTCGGCTTCAGTTCCATAGGCTCCATGTAACGTCCCTTCGGGAGCAGGCGTACATCATACCGAGTGCCCCGTGGGGCGCGGCTCTTGCGTGCATTGTAGGCGATACCGCGCGGTCGTGCGGCGACTAGCGAGGTAGTGACATGCGCCGCAACGCCTCGGCATCGATATCGCCGCGTGGCGAGAGCAAGCCCAGCACATCCAGGTACAGGTCCGCGAACGGATCACTGCTTGCGTACGTGACTATGCGCGGCTCACCCTCGATACCGCCGAGCTCCGCCGCACGGTCGATTGCGTCGTCATAATTGCCGATCGAGTCGATCAGATCGAGTTCGAGCGCTTCGCTGCCGAGCCAGGCCCATCCGATGGCGAGCTCCCCGGCTTCTTCGATACTCATGTCGCGACCCTCGGCCACATCGGCAACGAACTGCTTTTGGATGCTCGCCATCTGCTCGTTGAGCATCGCTGTCTCGGTCTCGGTCAGACTCCGGTACATGCTGCCGGCGTCCTTATACTCTCCCTGCGTGAGCGTGGTGAACTTGAGACCGACCTTGTCGAGCAGCCCTTCGGCGTTCACGAGTTCCATGATCACGCCGATACTGCCGACCACAGAGCCGGGAGCGGTGATGATCTCGTCGGTCTGCGACGCCACCATGTATGCGCCTGACGCACACATGTCACCGACGCTCGTGATGATCGGCTTCTCCTCGGACACGCGTCGCACGGCCATCATGATCTCCTGCGAAGCAGCCACGGTGCCGCCCGGCGAGTCTATACGCAAGATGATCGCCTTGACCGAGTCGTCGTCGCGAGCCTGATCGAGCTGACTCAGGATGCTCTCGGGTGTGACGCCGGTGGTGCCGGCGATCGCATCGTCGATGTAGATCACCGCCACGCCATCGCCGCTGGAGAGCGAGAGAGAGTCTGTGTCACCGAGCATCACCGCCATCAGTGCACATGAGCCGAGCATGAACAACAGGAATGCGATTCCAAGGCCGATCGCCCACTTGGCGCCGGTGGACATGCGCTTCCGGGGAGCGGACTCCGGGGTTGCCGGTGATGCGCTTATCTGGACGTCACCAGCGTGCTGGTCGGCGCTTTCCATCATGCCTCCGTAGGGTCGGCCCGATACATATGCTAGACGATGCCGAAGTAAGCGAGTGCCAGAAGGCCATGGAAGACCGAGACCACGAGAATACCGATCGCGACCCACTTGTGCACCGTGAGGTGCAGCTTGCCTTTGAACTTGATCTTCCGGGCGCCCTGCAGTATCTGAAAGACCACGAGCGCGAAGATCGTGCCACCGCCGACGATCAGCATATACGGCTCTATCGTCATCCCAAACAGCATGGATCCTCCCGCGATCGCAGCATCATCTGTTGAGAGTACGCGGGCGACCGCGCGGGCGTCCAGTACCACGGAGCCATCTGCGCGCCACAGAGCCTAGACCACGCACGCACCGCCCCATCGACACAGGTTGTCGGAGAGCACACCCGGCAGGGCGGCGACGAGGTCGCTCGCATGCATCGCCGGTGTAGCACCCATGACGCGCCCGGCCTCGCGGTTGGCCAAACAGGCGCAGCGCGCGGCATCGACCGTGGGGAACCCTGCAGCCAGGAACGCCGAGGCGAGCCCGGCCACCGTGTCACCAGTGCCGCCGATCGCTTCGAGCTCCGGCACGCACGGCTCCTCGACG
>JAVERH010000045.1:0-15510 GCA_034007245.1 Coriobacteriia bacterium
GTCGTCGAGCATGACCCCCTCCCCCGCACGCGCCACCACGAAGTGCTCACCACCCGTGCCAAGACCCAGGTCGACCGCGGTCGTGTTACACAGCACACGATCGCCCTGCCGACATGCGCCAGCAAGCGACGGATAGGATACCGTGCGGTGCGGTGCCGACGACCCATCGATCAGCACCATAAGGCGCTCCACCGATGGACCCACCTCATCGAGACCCGTCACGGTTCCCCAGACAAGCCGCATGGCGTTACGACTCCTGCGTCGTTGCTGCGATAGCCACAAGAAGATCGGCGAGCCGTTCGAGTTGGAGTACTTCGAGCGTCTCATCGATCGAGTGAACGTTGGTCATCCCCGTACTCAACACCAGTGTCGGAATGCCGTGCGCGGCAAAGACGTTCGCATCGCTCCCGCCACCGGTGGTGTACGTGTACGGAGAAACGCCGATGGTCTCGCACGCGCGCATCACCAAACCCACCTCGGCGGAGTCTGCCGGGACCGCGAATCCCTCGTAGGGAAGATCCCACTCGATCGTCACCGTACCGTCGACGGCAGCGGCGGCATCGCGCATGGCAGTGTCCATCGCATCCCGCACCGACACGGCACGTACCGAATCAAGCGAGCGGCACTCACCGGTGACCATACATGAGGGCGCGACCACGTTCGTGGCACTCCCACCCTTGATCGTCCCGATGTTCGCGGTCGTGTGGACGTCGAGCCTCCCAAGCTCCATCCGCTGGATCGCATCGGAAGCCATCGCAATGGCGGAGATTCCCTTTTCCGGCTCCACGCCCGCATGCGAAGCCCTACCGCTGAAAGTCGCAACGAACGTATGGTGACTCGGTGCACCTACCACGATCCCACCGATCGGCCTGTCAGCATCGAGTACCAGGCACAGCGAGGAGTCGACATCCTCCACTGAAAGTGCCCGTGCGCCGACAAGCCCCTCCTCCTCAGAGACGGTCGCCAACAGCTTGAGCGTACGGTGTGGGGTGCCTCGTTCCGTCAGACGTCGGACAGCCTCGACGATAGCCGCAAGGCCGACCTTATCGTCTCCTCCGAGTATCGTGTCCCCCGTGCTGTGCACGACACCGTCAGTGACCACCGGCTCCACACCCTCGCAGGGCTGCACGCAGTCCATGTGAGCAGAGAACGTCAACACCCCACCCTCGAGCACGCCGGGTAGTGTCGCGATCAGGTTCCCCGTATCGGCGCCGGTCTGCGTACGCGTGTCATCAAAGCGCACGTCACACCCGGCTTCGCGCAGTGCGTCGGCAAGATAGGCCGCCACACCTGATTCCCGCCCGGTCGGACTCGAGATACGGACCAGGTCGAGGAATGTGTCGAGCACCCGACTCATGACTGGCCCTCGCTTGCCGCCCGGTACGCCACTGCGGCACCCACAAAGTCCCTGAACAGCGGTGCCGAACGTGTCGGCCGGCTCTTGAACTCGGGGTGGCCCTGCATGCCGACGAACCACGGGTGGTCGGATATCTCGATCATCTCGACCAGCTTTTCGTCCGGAGAGACTCCCGAGATCACGAGACCCGCATCGGTCAGCTGCTGCCGATACGCGTTGTTGACCTCGTAGCGGTGACGGTGGCGCTCATAGATGACTGACTCGCCGTACGCAGCGAATCCCTTCGTATCGGGGATCACCTTGCAGGGGTATGCGCCAAGCCGCATCGACCCCCCGAGGTCGTGAACATCGCGTTGCTCACGCATCAGGTCGATGACCGGATGCGCCGTGACCTGGTCGAACTCGGCGGAGTTCGCGTCCTCGAGCCCGGCCACGTGCCGGGCGAACTCCACCACCGCGACCTGCATACCGAGACAGATACCGAGATATGGCACCTTACGCTCGCGCGCCCAGCGAGCGGCGCGCACCTTGCCCTCGATACCTCGTACCCCGAAGCCGCCCGGGACCAGGATGCCATCGAAGTCTGCAAGACGACTCTCGACCTGCTCCGGAGAAAGGCTCTCAGCATCGAGCCAGTGCACATTCACTTTGTGGTCGTGCACGATGCCTGCATGCTCGAGGGCCTCAGTGACCGAAAGATACGCGTCGGGAAGAGCAACGTACTTGCCCACAAGGGCGATGTCGACGGTCTTGTCGAGCGAACGCCTGTGATCGACGAACGTGCGCCACTCGGAGATATCGAGCTCTCCACACTCCATCTCGAGTCGTTCGAGCACCATTGCGTCGAGACCCTGGTCGTGCAGGGTGATCGGGACTTCATAGATGGACGGGGCGTCCTCGCAGGAGACGACCGCCCTCGGATCGACATCGCAGAACAGTGCGATCTTGCGCCGGATACCCGCATCGATGGGACGATCGGACCTGCACACGATGAAGTCGGGCTGGATACCGATGCTGCGCAACTCCTTGACGGAGTGCTGGGTCGGTTTGGTCTTGAGTTCCGCAGAAGCTGCGATGTACGGCACGAGGCTTACGTGTATGTAGCACACGTTCTCGCGACCCACGTCCTTGCGCAACTGGCGGATGGCCTCGATGAACGGCAACGATTCGATGTCGCCGACGGTGCCGCCCACCTCGGTGATGACCACATCGGACTGGGTCTGCTCGGCCAGGCGAATGACGCGCTCTTTGATCTCATTGGTGATGTGCGGGATGACCTGGACGGTCCCGCCGAGGAAGTCACCCTTACGCTCTTTATTCAGGACCGATTGGTAGATGGATCCCGCGGTGACACTACAGTTCCGCGTGAGCGACTCGTCGATGAAGCGCTCGTAGTGCCCGAGATCGAGGTCGGTCTCGCCTCCATCATCGGTCACGAAGACCTCACCGTGCTGGAAGGGGCTCATCGTTCCAGGGTCGACGTTGAGATAGGGATCGAGCTTCTGGATCGTCACCTTCAGTCCGCGTCCCTTGAGCAGACGGCCAAGCGATGCCGCCGTGATGCCCTTGCCGAGCCCAGACACGACGCCTCCGGTCACGAAGATGTGCTTTGTCATACGCGCTGCCCCAGTCCTCTCGCCCGTGAACGTTTCAATCCTACCTTACCGCCATGACAGCTGTGACACCTTTCATCAGGTGTCCTCACCAATACTGCCCTCTGTCCCACCTACGTACTCATCGGCCGAAAGCCTCCCAAGCATATCGAGCGCCCGTAACGGCACGATCCGCTCGATGGCCGCACTGAACGACACGCGCTCGGAGAGCAGGTTGAGGGCGAACAGTACGACGACTACGATCCCGAGCCACACCGTAGAAAGCGACGCGGCAAGCAGATAGCCGACGATCGCCCCCATGGCGTTACTACCCGCATCGCCCAGCATGCCCTGCTCACCAAGATCGTACCGCCACACGGCTACCACCGGCCCGAGCAGTACGAGCACCATGCAAGCCGAGGTCACCCACGTATCCACCGCGCCCCACGGCACCACGCCGATCTCGGCAAGCGAGGCGGTGTAAGCCGCGAACGCGCGTGATGCATCGATGGCGAACAGTGGTGCCGCGATGAGCGCCAGGATGGTATAGGTCTTGAGAGAGCGCCCGGGTCGCAGATCCATGAGGTTCAGCAGGTTGGCGCTAAGCGCGATGGTCAGCGTCGCGAGCACCCAGACCGCAAGAGTCTCGAGGGTACCCGACGACGACGCCGAGCGCCCGTCGGCGATGGACCACGCGTAGACCGCGGCGACCATGCCGATGCCGAGCAGCTTGAGACCGCCGGTCGTGAGCCTACCCGAAGCGAGCGCCGACAGATGCCCGCGAAAACCTTTCTCACCGCGAGACCCGAACGCATCATCTGCAAATCCAAGGATGACCGAGACAGCCACGAGCATGAGCGGTACACCGTACAGCGGAATCGTGAGCGGACCATCGAAGAGTGCGATCGCATAGTCACTGTGATCGAGAGTGAGAAGAGCGCCCACCATATCGAATCCAGTGCTCGCCACCATGAGCGAGAGCGCCCAGACTATCCAAACGAGACCAAGACCGAGGTAGACCGTCCGGCCACGATAGTTCCTGCCCGAAAACCGCGCACCCTGAAGCGATGGCGTAAGCGCCCGCATAACGACTGCCGGGACGAGCCAGCCAGCGACCGCACAGACTACACCAGCTATCGCGTAGGCGACCGCTGCGCTCATCGGACCTCATCAAGCGATGTGGGCGGCGAAGCCAGCATGAGATAGAGCAGACTCGCCGTGATATAGAGCATCACGAGGGCAGGGATCACGATGCCTGAGTCTTCTGTGAAGTAGCCGACCAGACTCCCCCACAGCGCCGCGCTCATCGCTATCGCAAAGGCAGGATATGCCTCGAGCGTCTCCGCGAAGATGCCGTGAGGACGCCACCGCATATAGGCGAGGAAAGCGAGGATGGCGACCATCAGGATCGACCAGTTGGTGGCTCGAAGCACACGCAAGTTAGTCTCTGCCTTGCGAACGACGATACGCCACAGTTCGATCATGCCGCCGCTCTCGGCGCTCTCCCAGGCACGACCCAGGTGCGTCTGTGTGCCGCTCCCGGCGAGATCGTAGAGTGAGAACGCCGCGACGAGCGCCACCACGATGGCGACGCCGAGCAAGAACCACCCAGGCGTCATCTTACGCCCGGTGAGGTAAAGCCACATGATGCCGAACGCTGCGGTACCCCAGGCGATGACGGCGATATTCGTTCCAAGGAACGGAGCGGCCGTGATCACCACGATAGCGGTACCGATGAGCACGGGGCCCCAGGAGCGCAGCAGCCCGACCCATGACTCGTCTCGCTTCGCATCGATCATCAGCCCGAGACCCGCGAGCGCGGCACCGACGACGATGCTCGCGCCTTCGTTGCCTATCCCGTAGTAGCGCGCACCGAGGAGCGGCGAGTAGCTGAAGAGCCCGGAAAAAGAGAGTGGCGCCCCGAATAGTTGGTCTACGAGCAGAACGACAGCCGTGCCGAGCCCGATGGCGGCCACGGCAAGCGCCGAACCCCAGAACCGCTCGATCAGTAAGAGTACGATCCACACTGCGATCGTGACAGCGGCCAAGACCAGGGAGACCACAAGGGTCGACCCTGGACGCGGTACCACCAGATACATGAGCGTCGCGGACACGGGCATGGCCAACAGGAGCATGATGATATAGCGGAACACCACCCCGGCGCGCCCTCCCCAGCCCTCGTGAAAGCGCCTGATACGGCTCAGCAGCAAGGCGCATACGATGAGCGTGATGACGGTTATACCGATGTAACCTGTCTGAATCGAGACACGCACAGTATCCACCGCGACCGCAGTCGCATTCATCTCGATCAGACCCTCGACGCGCTCGAAGAGCCTCTGCTCGCTCTCCTCTACCGTGACCGCGTTCCCGCGGATGGACACAGGACGATCAAGGCCGAGGAACGAGAGGATAGAGGCCGAGACGTCCAGGTCCGTCACCAGCCCGGAACGATGCGTGGACGGAGACAAAAGCACGCCGCCGGCAAGCCCTTCGCCACTCAGGATGACCGGCCCGAACCCGCTCGGGCCACGCAACGGCCGGGCTTGACCGTTTGAGACGAGCATCACGACACCGTCCGAGGGCAGGTCGTCGAGGATGACACCTACGATCTCGTCGACCGTACGTGCAGCCTCCATCCTGTGATATTCCGCCATATCCGGCGCCGCTTCTGTCCTGTAGCGGTACGCCCGCTCACTGTCACCGGTATCGATGGCGATGAGCCCCGGATTTCCTCCGACAGCCATCCGGCGGAGAGCCTGCCGATATCCGGCGTGCAACTCCTCGATATCGGTACGGATGCCGTACGGCGCAGTGGCATCATCCATGGTCATGTTGACAGATACGTCTCCACGGCTCACGAGACCGTTCATATTCATCGCAAGCACGGCAGCCGGCCTACTCCGTATCGGCTCACCTGAGCGCACGCCACCGTCCGAGTTACCGAGTGCGGCCGTGGTCCCACCGGCATCCTCGATCACCTGCCCGAGCGCACCGGGGATACCCTCAAGGGTCTTGATGTCGTTCGCGCGCAGTATCCGTGGCAACCCGAGATAGACGATCTCGGCAGAACCCACTGAAGCTCCCATGGAGCGCCTGAACACCTCGCTCGCTGCCGTCGAGGAGTACAAACCCGAGGAGCTCAACGCCGGTGCAGCCGCGGTGTCGAACGCCATCGGGGCCCCCGCCGACATCGTGAGGGCAAGGTGTGTGGGTGAGAGCTCCGATGCATAGCGAGCGCTACTTCGGATATTCATGTTGCCGACAGCACCCGATGCGGCCATCGCTTCGGTGCGAGGCATCTCCCCGCTCGTGATGTCGCTCCACGTAAGGTACGGCGCGAGCACGACCACGACCGTGCCGGTAAGCGGTTCGGTGGCTGCCGCAGGCATCGGCGCTGCGAGAAGCGTAGCGAGAAGGACCGCGACAAGCACGCGTGCCGTTCGTCTCATGGCACCTCCTCGGCAGTGGTCGCGAACGTAGCGAATCAACCGGACATACCGGGGGACGTGAGCGAATCGAACCGTGAGCCGACCCGGTTCCGGATGCCCGTCGCCCAGTATACCGAAACGTGACACCCATACGGTAACAGGCTGTCGTCGGCTACACTTAGCCGAGACCAGAGACAGCCGAGGAGGATACGATCGCTCAACCATCCATAGCGCGCTCCACTGCGCTCATGTCCGCATCCACACTCGCCTCACGCCTGACCGGCTTCGTTCGTACTTGGGCGATGGCTTTTGCGCTCGGACTCACCGCGATCGCGGACTCATATGACATCGCGAACAACCTCCCGAACATGGTCTTCGAACTGCTCGCCGGCGGCGTGCTTTCGGCAGTCTTCATCCCACTGTTCATGGAGCGGATGCAGAAGGACAGCGAAGATGATGCCTGGCGCTTTGCGAGCTACGTCCTCAACATCATGGTGCTTGTACTTGGCGCCGTCGCACTCCTGGCTACCATATGGCCAGGTCCGCTCGTACGACTCCAGACCCTCACTATCTCTGCCGAGCAGGCCGAGCTCGCCACGTGGTTCTTCCGCTTCTTCGCCGTGCAGATCGTCTTCTACGGTGCGCAACTCGTATTCGCGGGTGTGCTGAACTCGTACCGGAAGTTCCTTGCTCCGGCTATCGCGCCTATCTTCAACAACATCATCGTGACCGTGACGCTCCTGGGCTTCTATGTACCGTTCCGTGAAAGCGACCCCCAGCTCGCGCTGACCGGCCTTGCGGTGGGCACCACGCTCGGCGTGGTAGCGATGGCGGTCGTGCAGATACCGGCGCTCCTGAAGATCGGTGCCCGCTATACGCCGAGGATCGACTGGCGACACCCCGCATTACGGACAGTGGGTGTGAAGATGATCCCGACGCTCATCTACGTGATCACGAACATGGCTGCTGTGACCTTCAGAAACAACATCGCGCTTGCCACCGGCCCCGGGGGGCAGGCCGCTCTTCGCTATGCATGGCAGTTCTACCAGCTCCCCTATGGCATCTTCGCGGTCGCGCTCGCCACTGCCATCTTCCCAGAACTCACCGAGCGCGCGAACGCAGCCGATACCCAAGGCTTCAAACGGATGTTCAGCCGGGGTCTGCGCTCCACGATGGTGCTGATCATGCCGCTCGCGGCGCTCCTGGCCACTCTCTCGACGCCAGTCATCACGATGTACAAGGCCGGGCGGTTCACGGCATCGGACGTACCGGTCGTGGCTGATGTCCTCATGTGGTGGGCGCTTGCGCTGGTGTTCTTCGCCGGATACATGTACGTGCTCAAGTCGTTCTACTCACTCCAGGACACCAAGACACCGATGCTCACCAACTTTGCCGCGAGCACTATCCAGGTCGTTCTCTATGTCGTACTTGCAACCGGCGCGGGCGACTGGGCGGGGCTGGGCATCATCGGCATCCCGATCGCCGACGGCATCTTCTATCTCGTACACTCGGCCATACTGCTCGTCATCCTCAGGAGACGTCTCGGCCCGTTCGACGGCAGAACGCTTACCACGACATTTCTTGCCGTGGGTGCAGCGTCTGCGGCCGGTGCAGCTGCTGCCTGGGCAGTGACCCTCGCGTCCACGCCGGTCCTCGCGCTTCCCGGAGGATTCCTCATCCAACTCGCGGTCGCAGGACTGGTCGGGCTCATCGCTGCATATGGCGCCATGACGGCACTCCACGTCCCCGGACTCGCGGACGTCGCCGCCCCCATAATCCGACGACTGAAGCGAAGGGGTGGTGCCCGATGAGCGTGATCGCACTCATACCGGCACACAACGAGACCGATCGTATCGAGGCGACCGTTGCCTCTGCCCTGGGTGTCACCGGGATAGACCGTGTCCTCGTCATCGATGACGCATCCACTGACGGGACTGCTGCGCTTGCCCGCGACGCTGGAGCCGAGGTCATCGAACTTGCAAACAATCTCGGCAAAGGTGGCGCGCTGCAGGCAGGACTCGACACTGTGGCCGACGAGGCTGATGTCATCGTGCTACTGGATGGCGACCTCGGAGAGACTGCCGCACAGGCCGGGCTACTTCTCACACCGGTCCTCGACGGGGATGCGGACATGACCATCGCGACGCTCCCCCGTCCCCGGGGCTCCGGTGGCATCGGGCTCGTCAAGGGACTTGCACGCACGGGGATCCGCGCGCTCTCGGGCTACGCGCCGATCGCACCTCTCTCGGGACAGCGAGTGCTCGACCGACACGCATGGCAGGCAGCGATGCCGTTCGCGCGTGGCTACGGCGTTGAGGTAGCACTCACCGTGCGCGTCGCACGGGCCGGACTTCGGATCGTTGAAATACCCACCGATATGGCGCACGCAGCGACCGGCCGGGACATCGCGGGATTCATGCACCGCGGACGACAGTTCGTGCAGGTGGCGGGAGCGCTCTGGAGACTCTGGCTCGGCGTCCGGCTCTAGGGAGCCAACGGCGCATAGTAGGCGTCGGCGCCGTCCCCTGTCCCGTAGTAGCCGTCACCGAGACCTGCCAGTACCGCAACGAGCGAGTACCTGCCTTGCGGCATCGCAAGGTTGTCGACCGCCGGGACACCCTCTGCAGCGCACGACACCGCGACACCGCCCTCGACCACATCCAGATCGACACCGACCGAGCGACCACCTGCGGGGATGTATCGTTTGGCAAGCTCAAGACCGAACGCATCGCTCTGACCCTCCGCACCGCCGGTGATCACGACAGCGTCGATGGTACCCGTCTCCTGGAAACTCTCGAGCGCGACCATCCCACTCGTCACAAGGAACTCTGTAAGAGGCTGCTCGCCACCAGCACGCCACTCAGCGCTCAGTAGATCGGCGACCTGCTCGAGCAGCGGTGTCCCGGCACCGGCGATCTCTACGCCCTGGCCATGAAGGAAACCGGCCAGCCCCTCAGGCTCGGCAGTATCCATACCCAGTGCAGGCATGCCGAGCGTGAACGTCAGGACCTCTGCCCCCGCAGACTCTACGGTCTCCCGGGCTGCGCTCAACGCGCCCACCTCTCCGGCAGACCCGATGACGACCACACGCTGACCCGCGAGTCGCTCCGCGATCAGCGGTTCAACGGCTTCTGCCGCAAACGCTCGGTCACGCTCCAGACCAGCCTCGAGGAGTTCGTTCTCGGCAGCGATCTCGTCGAATCGGGTCTGAAGACCCTGCACGAGAGAGACACCTTGGTCGTCGAGTACTCCCCGCTCGGCTACCACGGTTCCAAGAAGCAGTCCGACTGCAAGTGCGATGAACACCGCCACGAGCGATGCGAGGTGGTAACGCAGGTTGTACATCGTACAAACCCCCTAGAGTCCGATGAGCGTGCGGAGTTGCAACAGGATCAGATTCAGGAACGAGCGAGCGGGAACCGAGATGAAGAGTACAACCGAGAGTAGTGCAAGACCTGCCCCTACGAGCACGATCATCTGCAGCGGGCTTACCGACGCACGGTACAGACGACTCACTCCCTTGGCGTCCACGAGAAGCGGTCCCACACGCATCCGCACGAGAAAAGTCGAGGCAGCGCCCTTCCGGCCCTTGTCGAGCTGCTCCATGAGGTTCCAGTGTGTGCCGACCGCCACGATGAGCTCGGCGCCCAGTTCACTCGCGAGCATGAGCGCAAGATCCTCGCTCATCCCCGGACTACGCCACTCCGTTCCCGAGAGACCGAGCCCGGCAATGCGCTCGCGCCCCGGACAGCGTCCGTCAGGATACGCATGGACGATGAGGTCGCGTGCTTTGCGAAGCGCATGATCGCTCACAGAGTCCATGTCGCCGATGATGATGTCGGATCTAAAGCCGGCTTCCATCAGAGCATCGGCACCACCGTCCACACCGATCAATACCGGCTTCGTCTCCCGGATGTACGGGATGAGCGTGCGAAGGTCGTCCTTGTAGTCGTAACCACGTACCACGACCAGCGCATGCCGACCATCGATCCGTGTGCTGAGATGGGGTACCGCCACAGGGCCCGTAAGGAGCTCGCGCTCCTTATCTAGATACTCCATGGTGTTGCGCACGAAGGCATCGAGTTGTTCGTCGAGACGGCCGGTCGCTTCTTCCATCGCCTTTTCGACAGACTCGATCGTCAGACGGGTACCGTGGGCGATGACCTCATCCCCCACGTACACCTCACCTCTGGATACGTCGATGCGATCACCCTCGGCGATTCCATCGAATATCTCGGGACCCACAGCGTCGAGTATCTCGACCCCGCCACGCAACAGAAGGAGCGGACCGAGGTTCGGGTAACTCCCGGAGATGGAAACCGACGCGTTGATTACGAGTTCCACACCCGACTCAAGCAACGACTCCGCGCTCAGGCGGTCCATGTCCTTGTGATCGATGATCGCGATGTCGCCACGCTCAAGCCGTTTGACGAGGTCTTTCGTCCTACGATCGAGGCGGGCGGTACCGTATATATGCATCGGCTACTACCCTTTCGCCCTGGTCTCCGGGGAAGTCGAACCCAACAACTCGCGCGCGTGTGCAACGCCTGCAGCAGAGGCTCCTCCGGATAGCATACGCGCAACCTCGGACACCCGCGCCTCACCCGTTACCGGACTGACGCTCGTCACCGTACGTCCACCCTGCTCGCCCTTGGCCACCACGATGTGCTGATCGGCCGCTGCAGCCACCTGAGCAAGGTGCGTGATCGCAAGTACCTGATGGCGTGTGCCGAGCTCGGAGAGGCGCGCGCCTACCGTGAGCGCAGTCGCTCCGCCGATCCCGGCATCAACCTCATCGAAGACGAGCACAGGCACCGAGTCTGCATCACCGAGCACGCTCTTGAGCGCGAGCATCACACGCGACACCTCGCCGCCCGATGCGATGCGCGCGAGCGGACGAGGCTCCTCCCCCAGTGCGGTCGAGAAGAGGAACTCCACACGCTCCGGCCCTTCGGAGGTCCACGACTCGAACGGAAGCGGCGTCCGTGCCACCCGAAACGTCGCATAGGCAAGCGACAGATCGACCGCGGCAGCGCGAAGACTCTCAACGAAACGACCTACCGCGGCGCCACGTACCGCCTCCACAGCGCTTCCCGCCTCGCGGAGAGCCTCTGCAGCCTCATCGAGCGCACGCTGCGCTCCGGCCAGACCGGCTTCACCCGCATCGAGCACGTCGAGCTCTTCGACGGCAGCATCGCGCGCAGCGACCACTGCATCGAGAGTACCGCCGTACTTGCGGCTCAGCCCTTCAACGAGATGGAACCGCGTCTCGGCCTCGTCAAGCGCGGACGGATCGTGGTCGATCGTCTCGGCGTAAGTCAGAATCGCCGAGCCGAGCTCCTGGAGTTCGATATCGAGCCGCTTCGCAGTCTCTGCGAACTCATCGAAGGCAGCGTCGAGCCCCTGAGCACCTTCCAGCGCGTGCAGCGCGACCGATAACCCATCCGACGCACCGTCCGTGTCCTTGAGCGCCGCCCAGGCTGCATGTGCTGCCTCAGCAAGCCGTTCTCCGTGACGTAAACGAGGAAGCTTGGCCGACAACTCGACATCCTCCCCGAGCTGCGGAGCGACCGCATCGATATCCCCGATCACGAACCGCAGCTGCACTATGCGCTGTTCGCGATCGGCAAGCGCCGCGTGAAGCGCATCCAGACGCCCACGAGCCGCACGATAGGCTTCCCATGCGTCCTGATAGCGATCCAGAGCCTCAGAAGCCTCATCGCCGATGAAACGATCGAGGTAGCCCGCGTGCCGCGCGGGCGAAAGTAGCGCCTGATGTTCGTGTTGGCCATGAAGATCGACCGTGGGACCCACAAGCTCGGCCAGCATCGCGACGGTAGCCATCTCGCCGTCAATCGTGCATCTCGAGCGCCCCTCGGCGCTCAGCCGCCGCCGTACAAGGACTTCACGCCCATCGATGATGAACCGGCCCTCCACGAGCGCCTCGTCGGCTCCCTGACGCACCATCGTGGAGTCTGCGCGTTCACCGAGTAGCAGCTTGAGCGCAGAGACAAGGACCGTCTTACCCGCACCGGTCTCGCCAGAGAGCACAGTGAACCCCTCGCCGAACTCCAGCCAGACCTCGTCGATCAGTGCAAGGTCACGCACGTGCACCTCGACAAGCATCTCAGGCCCCCAGGAAGGTGGCGGCAAGCGCCGAGTAGAAGTCGCGACCACCGAGTTTCATCAGTTTCACATCGTGCTCGCTCACCTTGACCTGGACACTGTCCAGAGCCGTCCTGCACGGTGTGTGGTCGCCATCCACCGAGATACAGGCGTCCGCACGCGCACTACTGGGGCAACGGAGTGTAAGCACGTCACCAGGCGCAAGCACCAGTGGCCGCACGTCCAGCGCATGCGGTGCCAGCGGAACGACCACGATGCCGCGCACACCGGGAGCGAGCACGGGGCCGCCAGCGGACAGCGCGTATGCGGTTGAGCCGGTGGGCGTCGCCACGATGACCCCATCGCACAGGTAGCGGTTGATGATGGTCTCGTTCACGACGAGCTCGAGCTCGATCGCACGGGACGCCGCACCCCTGCCCACGAATATCTCATTGAGCGCGCGGTACGACCCCGCATCACGCCCCCCGGCGATCACCGATGCCTCGATGGTCTGACGGCACTCGATGCGAGCCTCCCCGGCAAGCGCCGACGTCACCGCCTCCACCAGATCCTCGCCATCTGCACCGGAGAGGAATCCCAGCCTGCCGAGATTCACACCCAGGATCGGCGCATCGACCAGGCCAAGGATATGAACGGCCTTAAGGATGGTCCCGTCACCACCGAGCGCCAACACAAGTCCGGGTTCGCCGATATCCGCCCTCGCGACACCGATATCGCCGAGACCGCAGCGCATCGCGTCCTCGGTCACCATGACCGGGTCGTAGCCGCTGGATCCCAGAAAGACAACGACCTCGCGCGATGCCTCGACGGCCAGCGGGTTCATTGGATTTGGAACGAGCAGGACGCGCACGCTAACCTCCAAGTGCGGCATGCGCCGCCTCGACGATACCGGGGACGTCGACGGCCTTCGACTCCCCGCCGACCCCCAACCATGCCCAGAACTCGATATTACCCTCCGGCCCGGTTATGGGCGACCAGGTCAGTCCCCTCACCGACCACCCCTCGCCTTCGGCACCGGTCAGGACCTCCAAAAGGATATCCCGATGCACCACAGCGTCCCGCACAACACCCTTCTTACCAATACGTGCTTTCCCGGCCTCGAACTGTGGCTTAACAAGAGCCAAACAGCCGGCGTCTGACGTGAGCAACGAACCCACGGTGGGCAGGACCTTCGCAAGGCCGATGAACGACACGTCGATCACGGCGAGACCATAACCGTCACCAAGGACCTCACGATCGGCGGTCCTGATGTTCGTCCTCTCGAGCACCTGCACGCGTGGGTCGTTCCGCAGCTGCCATGCGAGCTGCCCGTAACCGACATCGACCGCGGTCACCGATACCGCACCGCGCTGAAGCAGGCAGTCGGTGAAGCCACCCGTGGATGAGCCGACGTCGATCGCTGCGACGCCGGCGGGGTCGATACCGAACGTATCAAGTGCACCTGCGAGCTTGTATCCCCCACGTGACACGTAGCGTCGCTGTTCGGCCACCCGGACCCGAGCACCCGCTGAGACGGGTGTTCCGGCTTTGCTGACGACCGTTCCGTCGACCGTCACATCACCGGCGAGGATCAGACCGCATGCTTGCTCTTGTGAGGACGCGAGCCCTCGCTCAACGAGCTCGGCGTCGAGCCTGCGCGCTGACATCAGCTGACGTGTCCTCCGGTTTCGTGATCTCCGCAAGCCGGTCGCGAATACTGGCAGCGACCTGCTCTGGCGTAAGGCCGATCTCCTCAAGAAGCATCGATATCTGACCGTGTGTCACGAAGCAGTCCGGTACGGCCAGTCGCAAGACAGGCACGAGCACACCCGCGTCTGCAAGCACCTCCATCACAGCCGCACCGAACCCGCCCTCACAGGTATTCTCCTCGATGGTCACGACAAGCGGGCGTGAAGCCGCATCGAGGACAGCATCCCTGTCGATCGGCTTGAGCCAGCGCATGTTGACGACCTCGGCTCTTATGCCATGACCGCTCAGTATCTCGGCAGCCTCCTCGGCGGTCCCGACCATACGGCCGATGGCCAGGATCGAGACGTCGGAACCCTCACGTCTGCGCTCCGAGACCGCAGGCGTGAGCGTCTGCGGCTCGGGTGAGAGTGCAACACCTCTGCCGGCGCCGCGCGGGTACCGGATAGCGACCGGAGCGTTCAAGGCGAGTGCGGTGTGGAGCATGTCCGCAAGCTCCTTCTCATCAGCCGGAGCCATGACCGTAAGACCCGGAACCGCACGCAGGTACGTCAGATCGAACACTCCGTGATGTGTGGGGCCATCCTCCCCTACCAGACCCGCACGATCGAGACAGAAGACTACCGGGAGCCCCTGGAGCGCAACATCCATGATCACCTGGTCGTAAGCACGCTGCAAGAACGTCGAGTAGATCGCAACGACCGGTATCCGGCCGCCATGTGCTAAACCCGCTGCAAAGCCGACCGCATGCTGCTCGGCGATACCTACATCGAAGAATCGATCCGGGAAACGCTCTGCGAAGTGTGCAAGACCCGTTCCACCCGGCATCGCGGCCGTGATCGCGACGATGCGCTCATCACGCTCGGCCTCACGCACGAGCGACGAACCGAACACCTGCGTGTACGTGAGGGGTTTGGGACCGCTGCCATTGGCCTTCCCGGTCTCGATGGAGAACGGACCCAGACCGTGGAACTCATCCGGATGATCCTCGGCATGGGTGTAGCCCATCCCCTTACGCGTCACCGCGTGGACGATCACGGGGCCGTCAGCGCTCTTGGCCCACGTGATCGCATTCTGTACCTGTCCGATATCGTGACCATCGATCGGCCCGATGTACTGGATGCCGAGCTCTTCAAAGAGCATGCCCGGCACGATGAGCTGCTTGACCGACTCCTTGGCGGCCTCTCCCGCTGCCACCATCGCAGCACCCACCTTGGTGCGTGCGAGGACCGACTCGACATCATCGCGTATGCGGCGATAGCGTCGGTCGAGGCGGACACGCGCAAGATAGCTGGCGACCGCACCGACGTTCGGCGCGATG
>JAVERH010000046.1:0-15457 GCA_034007245.1 Coriobacteriia bacterium
GCATACGACGTACATGCATATTTACTATTCTTGACTGCATACCGCATTTGTGCTCCGCGGTGACGATGAAACGCCCCTTCGAGTGTCTCCGAAGAGACCTCAAAGGGGCTTCTGCCATCCGTGGTGGACCCTGCTTGAGAGGTTTAGAACGGGTGCTAACTAGTGCAGTATCGCGACCACCGCGTCTCGCATGTCTTGCGAGATGGCACTGTCGTCGCCCAGGTAGTAGACATCTGCGATCCAGTCGCGCTCGAAGGCGAGTCTCGCGCTCACGCTCCCCGGGAGTTCGAGACGCTTGGTGAGCAGCATGACCGAGCCGTTCTTGCCAGCAAGCACACCACCGGCAAGCGCATCAACACAGTTCCGGACCGTGGCTCACTCGCTGGGATTCGATCGTCTGCGGTTCCATGACTGCCGCCATACGCACGCCACGATCCTTCCGAAGACCGGCGTTGCTCCGCATGTGGTTTCCCAGCGACTTGGTCATGCATCCGTCGCGTTCACCCTGGATGTCTACAGCTGGGTGCTCCCGGGCCAACAGCGAGCCGCCGCTGATGGGTTTGCTGCTGCAATCAGCGCACACTAGCTCATTGTGGTCCGCGAAGTGACGGTCTTCCCCCTTGGCTATGCCGCCTAGCACCGCCTGATGCCCGTTCGTCGCACCCTGTTTCATCGCGTCTATGGCACACATGGCACGCAAATGGCACACTTTTGGCCACTTGACCGTTCGTCGACGGAAGCGTTTAGGTGCAAAAACGCAGGTAGACCCCCCTGTTTCCACAGAGAGGTCTACATAGAATATGGTGCCCCCAAGGGAATTCGAATCATAGCTACAGCTTCGGGCGCGTACTGGACCGATTCAGAGGACTCAGCGTTTTCGCAGGTAACAGTCTGTTCCTGTTCCGAAGCGTTAGGGCGTGGACCGAGCGTCCCGGGCTTTTTCGCTGCCAATGGGCGTGCCGATGGCAAGTCTTCGGATGGTGAGTTGGGCAGAGTCGAATGGGCATCCTAATCGCCATGTCGATCGGACCGCCAACATCTGCGTATCGCTGCGCCAGTTCGAGTGCCCTTGCCTCGCGTGGCTCGGGGTCTCCGGATACTCAGCAGCCGCCTGCACCGCAGCCGGGCATCATGCGCCAGACTCGCTCCCAAGGCTGTGCTGCTCTTCAAGTCTGAAGGGCGATACTCCTCTGATTAGAGCGCTTCACGCGCAATCGTTCGGAGCACTCGCTCACCATGTGGCGAGATAGTTGGCGCATAGCGATAACACCGGCTGAACGCTCCGCCATCATGAAGTTGAGTGAGTGCCCGGCCATCGCCCTCGTTGGGGTGGAGGGGGTAGGACCGCTCACTCCTGAGGCGGCCATTCAGGCGCGACAAACTCCGGAATCGCGCTTTCGCCCGCCACAACGGCAGAGATTGCGCTCTCTGTCATGCCCTTGGCCATCGATTGGACATAGGATTCATACTCCACAGGCCAGTCCCAGGTCTCGAGCCGAGTCTGCTGCCGGTAGAGAAGTCCTTCGTCCCGATACCAAATCAAGCCAGCCACGTCAGCTGTTCCATCGTTCTGGTGCAGCATGAGGTCAATGAAGACATCATCGCTGTCACCAGCGAGCTCCACCATCCTGTCCAGGAAGACGAATGCGCGTGTGTCACTGACTTCGGTTACCGAAAGCTCCACCTTGGCCTGCAGTGAGCCCTCCGACGCGAAGGTCTCAGCGGACACCAGAGAATCCCCGAACGCCTCACGTGCTGCTTCCGTGACCCGCGATTCGATTGTGTTCTCAGTGTCCATCGCGACATTTGAGGAAGTCGTTGGCATGCTGCAGCCGCAGAGAACAGACATGGCAAGTAGTACAGGTAGCGCAGTCGCTACAGATGCTGCGCGGCGGGGATGATCGCTCATGATCTAGCCTTCGTCGTCAAGCAGCGACTCGCCGGTCATTGCGTCGACGAGCACATCCATGTGAGCGCCGAACTCCTCTGTGCCAGTCTCCACCACGGCATGCCAGGCAAGATGCTGTGTGCCATCCAGCGCGCGGACCGCTACAAGGCGGATGTCCTTCACACATGATTCAGGAACCCCGTTGCATTCGGCGAGGCTGAGCTGTATCGCTTCCGCCTCACCGACAGTTGGAACGAGTTCGACGTCGAGAGTCGCGTAGTCCTGCTCCACCGAAAGAACAGCACCCGTTGAAGCATCTAGTTCAACTCGAACATGGTTGAACGTTGACACACCGTTCTTGGATTCCCTGTACTCGACAATGAACTTGGCCGCTAGTACGGGAACCTCGCTCACCACAACCTGTTCAGTCGTGCAGTCCATTGCTGCGACCTGGCCTTGCCCGCCCTCATACGTCGATTCGGCGAGCCTCTGTGCTTTCTGAAGCAGTCCGTCCCAAGGCATGAAGTCCCCGCCGGCACCGAATCCCGCGTAGCCTGAGGCGCTTGCATACCGTCTGATGACTCCGGAAGATGTATCGACCAGGTATTCGTCACCACTATCCACATCGTCGTAAGCCATGAGTGGGCCCAGGCCCACCCACACCTCAGACTCAGAAGGCGCAAGGCGCACCGAGCTTCGTCCAGAGAATGCCGCTGCCTTGAGAGCAAGTTGATCGATATCTACGCCGCCACTCTTCGCAGTCGCGCTCGCGCTGGTCAGGTGTGCAAGCAGTGCCATGCCCGCCAGGGCCAACACCAGAAGGTACTTTCCCGTGTACTTCATTGTGCACCCCTAATTCACCCGGATGTTACTGCCCCAGTACCGCCACGAATCATAGTTGCCGGTGAGCCCGAAGTGCAGCCACTGCACGCGATCAACTCCCGCGTCCATAGCTTCAACCGTGTACTTTCCTTCGCTGAGAGAGTACGCCAATGCACCATAGGCGCTGCTTGGTGCGAGCATCAGCAGGGCCATGGCAACCACTACGCATACCCACAAACGAATACGCATTTCGTATCCCCGCCCCCCTGGGCGTGCCACTAAACTCACCCTTATTGTCACGCTAGCGTGCATCCACGAATCAGTCAAGAACCGGCCCTCCCCACCTCGCCTCCAGGACCTTCCTGACCTCTTTACGCAGGTCAGCCCGCCTGTGTTGTACCAGGCGGGCTGCTTATCTGTTGGTGCCCCCAAGGGAATTCGAATCCTGATTGTGCTTGTGACTATTGGTACTTGGGCGACAAATCCGGAGCGCGATCCCGGCCAAAGAACCTCTGTCAAACCCGGGGCGCTCCACACGTCCTTCGAGAAGGTCGTGCAGCTCGGAATGGGTCACACCCCTCTCGATACGCCTCTCGAGCACACATTCCAGAACCACGGCGCATCGCCCTTTCGAGTTACGCGGCATCACGCCACCAGGCCTGGGCGCGATCGCAGCCTGCGCGTAACGTTGGCGGAAGCGACAAGACAGCGTGCTTGTCCATCGAAAAGCTGACCACCCCAGGCTTATCTATTTCGGCGTCTTCGTGAGCCTGCCCAGAGGCTCAGGCCAGGCCGATCTTCTTGCGGATGGCGTCCAAGACGCCCGGATCTTCTCCCTCTTGCATGATCCACCGGCTCAGTTCGCCCCAGTCGAGCGAATGGCGGCGAGCAATCATGACCACCTGATCCAGTGCCTGCCTGTCCCCCCATGCAAAGTAGTGCGTGAGGCGATCCATCGCGCTTTGGGTCGGTGTGACTATCTTGATCGGGCCGTAGCAGGTCCCTACCGTGGTCGTGTCCTGGTGAGAAACCACGAGGGTGCTGCCAAAGGACAGTGGCCCGGAGGGGAACTCCACGTAGTAATCCGTATCTGGGTGCTCGAGCTCCTTTTTCCCCGGCTGATAGCAGAACCCAAGTGGCTCCAACGCCACCGCGATCACATCGTTTCGCTGCGAAGTGATGAAATCCAAATCGTAGCTCTCGTACTCATTGTCCGTGTAGATAGAGACTGCGCCGCCCCCGGAGAGAGTTGCAATGATCCCGGCATTATCAAGCGCGCTGCTTACCAAGGCAGCGAGCTCCTCAAGGGAGGTACTTGGGCCGATGACACTCATCGCCTACAACCTCTTCCCGGTGCGCCGAGGACGTTGTCTCTGTCGGTAGTAGGCCTTCACGTCCTCTTCAGAAAGTAGCTCGAGCTCGGCCTCCAAGAACGTACGGAGATTGCGCACAGTGGGGTTCCGCATATTGAACTCGAACATCCGAGTGTTGCCTACCGACCTACTGACGAGCACATCACTGGCCTCGAGGCGCTTGAGTTGGTTGTATACGCCCGTGAGCGGCACATCATATGTCCCGGCGATACCGCGTGCGTAGCCGGAGCCGTATGCCTGCAAGAACAAGAGCACCTGGGCGGCGGAGCGGCTTCCAAACACCGATTCCAGCACTGGGTTCATCTGCTCTCTACCGTCCTGTCTCTTGATGTCATTCGTGCAAGTCGTTATATACCATATTCTTGTACGCTCGTACATCTATTTTGTACGCTTTGAGCGTACGCGATCCTGCATCCGTGGCATTAATAGTGCACATATAGCACACTCCCGGGCCCGCGACCGTTCGTGAGCAGAAGCACACAGGCGTAAAGATGCAGGTAGGCCCCCCTGCTTGCACAGAGAGGCCTACAGAAATCTTGGTGCCCCCAAGGGAATTCGAATCCTGATTGTGCTTGTGACTATTGGTACTCGTTGGGACTCGTTGGTACTCAAGAGCTGCGGTGAGTCCCAACGAGTACCAATAAGCACCAGGTATTTGGGCAACAAATTCGGAGCGCCGCGATCCATCAGGCTAGCGGTCGACCGCCGACTCCATCGTCTCAATCAAGTCCGACATCACCGAAAAGGCATACTGCCTGAACTGCTCTTCGCCAAGGCCGGGGAACGCTGTGGGCGGCTTCTGGTTGAGGAGCGCATCGACACCGCTGGACTCCGCACCGTGGAACATCGCACTCAGGTTCTTGACGCTCTTCTTGAACCAGGCTGGCTTCTGCGCGGCAAGGCGCTCGAGTTGCGCGTCGATCGCACCTCGCCACTCCGGGAAGGTATCGAGCACGAAGAAGATGTAGTAGAGGTCCTTCCCCGCTTTGAGCCGGTCCCGGCGATTTCTGAACACCAGCGACTTATGGAAGACGAAGGCACCCGGCTGCGGAACGAGGATCGTCCAGCCGACGTCCCCATCAGTAAGCCCCGCGAGATCGACCGGCCACGGGCCATCGAGCATGAGCCCCACGTAGTGCAGCTCCTGAGCCGTGAGATCCGGCTGCACCATCACCGCGGCCTCGGAGGAGCCGGGCGCATCAGTGATGAACTCGATCTCTATCTCGTCTTCACTTAGGGTCGCGACGTACTTCGTGACCGGCGGCGAATCCAGTGAGTGGAACTCACAGCGGAAGTCGGCTCCTTTGAGTAGCTCATCGATACTCCGATCCCTGACCGGCACCGAGCGGGGCACTGCCAGATCGATGTCGCGGGTCCGGGGCGATCGTCCGGCCGCCGTCACATCGTAGAGGAGCTCGTAGATGTGCGGCACCCATCCCCCGGCGACGACGACCACGTCGAGGTAAGGCTCGATGGCGGCAAGCCCGCGCACGAGCACCGGATCGAGGCGGTTCACGATCGATCTTCTCGCTCGACGAGCGCGCGCAGGCGTCGTTCGTAGAGGTGCTCGGCCTGCTCCCGGCCACGAACGGGATAGTCGTAGAGGTCCAGATAGAGCTGGAGGTCGGAGACCACCCTCATCCCCCCTTTCGACAGCTGCTGGTCGTAGAACGCTGATTCACGGTAGTAGGGCACAGACATGTTGACATTGCCGCCGCGCTCGACCCGCCGCGCGCTGAGACTGGCGAGCGCTGGCGCCGTGTCGTCGAGATCCTTCACGTAGACGTCCGCGACGTCGAAGGCGGAAAAGCGGTCCACGAGTGCCGCACCGGCGTGACCCGTGAAAGCGTAGTCCGTGCCCGCGGCGTCGAACGCCTCAGCGATCCGGGGCAAGAGCTCTTCGGCGCTCGGCGCAAGGATGAAGTAGCTGTGTGTGGCCGGTCGCCTGCGGCCCCGATACGCCGAGGTCCAGTCGCGCAGCAGCTCCTCTGCGTGGCGAAGCACGATCTTCTTGTCGCGCCTGGACACGTAGCCGCGTCTCTCCAGCTCTCCGATCACCTTGGACACGTAGCCCGGGGTGAGTTTGATTCGCTCGTCTGTCGAGCTGACCCCGCTCGCTATCTCACGTACGCCCATCGGTGCGCGCGCGACGAGGAGGGTGCGCAAGACGAGCGATGCCTTGTCCGAAAAGGGGTCTCTGTGCCCCCGCTCCTCCTTTGCCGGATTCGCGAAACCACGCCGGTCGATGTGGATCCCCGGCGCCGCGAGCCACGCATTGCCCGCATAGTCGATGAAGGCGGCGTTTGAGTCGCGCAGCAACTGCTGGCTGGCTGGGCTGAGGTACGGGGAGGCGATGACGGGAATCAAGGAGTCGCCCTGCGGCGGAGCCATGCGCGCGAGCTCGACAGCATCGATCAGCTGCGCCCGACTGGCGCCGCACTGCAGCACGACTTGGAGACGCACGTCCCCGCTGGCGAGGTGCACATCCACTTGAGCCGTTGATCTGCGCCCTCGCGACTGACTCGGACTCACCTCGAGTGCGGCGTCCGGGAAGATATCCCGAAGGGCGTGCTCCAAGTCACGATATTCGTCGTCTGCGCTGGCCGTGCCCATGTTTCCTCCGACGTATCTGTTTCCCAATCAGGAAACACTATACTCTTTGGAAACATCCGAGGCAAACGCCGCTTTCTATGCACTCCGGCACGGGCTGCGTCACCCCTTCGGATCGATTCGTGGCAGTTTGGGCGACAAATCGGGCGACAACGGCGTTCTTGAGCAACAGGGACTACTGAGAGGCGGTTGAGCGGGGGCGACACACACCCTGAGCTGGGGTTTTGTCTTCTGCGAAGCTCCAAGACCCCGCGATTTGTCGCCCGATTTCGGCCACGCAATAGAAATTCTCAGGCCTTTGACCTGCGGTTTTGTGGTGCCCCCAAGGGAATTCGAATCCTGATTGTGCTTGTGACTGTTGGGACTCGTTGGCACTCGTTGGTACTCACGAGCTGCGGTGAATCTCAATAGGTACCAACGAGTACCAGGTATTTGGGCAACAAATCGGGCAACAATTCGAGGGTCGCGCCTGATGCTCGCCTCGCCCACCACGGAGGCCCCCAGACTGCACGTGAGCGCCGTGGATCAGACGTCGACTCCCATCGCGTGGAGTGCGGCAAGCAGTTCTGCGCACAACGCGGCGCACGACGACGCGATCACGTCGGGCGGCTCTGGTGCCGCTGCCTCAGCCGCGAGCTGACTGCCCGGGGAGCTGACGTTACCGAAGAGGCCAGACACGTTGGCGAGTGCCTCTGCGGTGACTGGCCCGGCAATCCCGTCCTTCAGCAACCCTTCGAAGCCCTGAGCCAGCTGCGCGCTCGGAATTGCCTGGAGCAAGCGGAGCACGTCAAGCGCGTCTTTGGGCTTCACCCTGTCGCGACGGCCCCGCTCGAGTGCGCCGGCAGCGACTCTCTCGGACAGCTTGATTGTCTTGGAGATCAGCAGCGCCGTGGGACCGGCAACCTTCATCGTGAAGTTCCGGGCATCCGTCGCTTCGAGCGCACCGATGCGCATGGCTCTGTTGTCCACCAGTGCCGCCTCCAGCCCGTGGACTTTGAGCATCGAACCCTTCTCGTGCTGCGGCACCCGGGCAGCGCGCCGGCCAGCGCCTCCCAGAGCGTCGGGCACGAGCAGATCGACGGTCACCTTGGCGGGCACGCCGGCGATCTCGCGCATGGATGCCCAAACACCCACGAGCTCCCGGCCGTCGCGCATATCGAGAAAGAACTTGGCCTCGCGCATCGCCGAAGCGATCTCGGGCTCGGCCGAGAGGAGGCGCGGGTCGATTGCGACATCGCCATCAGTGGTGAACTCGGCGACGGCGAACTGGGCCGCACCGGTGTGGAGATAGATCGCCTGCGCGCCGACGAGCACGAGCGCGTCGCGATGGCCCTCGAGTGCCTCAAGCGCGTCAAGCAGAGTTCTGCGCGCGACGATGTACTCCTCGCTATACACGCCACACCTGCTCGTGGGAGAGCATCCACTCGATGAGCGCTTCCGCCTCTTCCGGCCCACGGCCGGAAGACGTGAGCAGGTCGGCAGCGGCCTGCGAGGGCGCCACGTACCGAAGGCCCTCATCGAGAACCGTGCGCTCGAATACGACGCCATCGAACGGCTCGACGAGAAGCACGTTCGCCCCCGTCTCGGCGGGGAGCAGGCCGAGCATCTGTGCGGCCTCGTCCAAGCGCTCGACGTAGACGACCGCGAGACGCGCCGGAGCGATCGGAGCCCGCCGCGTGGCGGCGAGCGAACCTGAGATCGCATAGGTCACACCAGCCTCGCCCTCCTGTCCGCGCAAAGCGTCGAGCAAGGCCGGAAGACCGCGAGGCTGCAGGTAGGCTGTGGCGAGGTTGGAGGAACCGAGGGAGTAGTCCCGTGTCCACGCGCGCAGGAGATTGGGCCAATCTGCGCTGGTGACCGGACCGCGAGGTTCACGTCCGATGAGGTCGTCTCGCTCAAGCATCGCGAGCAGCCGCGATACGTACCCCGGATCGATCTCCGCGATCTTCGCGATCTCTCGTGTTCCGAGCGGCGGAGTGAAGTCAACGAGAGTCCTTACGAGCCGACCGGCCTTGGCCCCTTTGAGGGAGCGTGCAGGACGCTGCGCCGGCTCGGGATCCTTCTCGGCGCCGACCCGCTCGATCGCCACGGCCGGATCGTTCAGCCGCAAGTACATGTTGCCGGTCAGATCGATGTAGCCGGCCTCACGCGCGCGCAGACTCTCGCGGGTCCGCTCGCTGAGGTAGCGAGCCACCACGACCGGGGTCGCCTCACGGTTCTGCCACTGACGCATCGCGAATCGAGACACGAGCGGCTCGACGTCTTTCGGGTCGAGCCGACTCCTCACCTCTATCAACAGGAATGACGCCCTGTCATCCGGCCCCACGACCCGCACCACCGCATCCGGTCCGGGGACATACGCCTGCCGATCGATGACCTCCACCCGCCACGTCCGAGGAAGGCGTGAGCGAAGTTCGTCGAGCGCTCGGGCAAAGATGGTGTTGTTTGATATGTCCGTGTTGCGCATCATGCACAACATAGTACTTCTAGACAACACATGCCGCAAGTGGCCGCTCCTGAGCAGTCTGGACGAAACCCCACTTAACACTCTGAGCTGCTGTTTCGTTCTCCCAGAACCACCTGGAGTGAGAAGGGGATGTCGAAGATCACGCCCCGACATTCCACCACGCAATCGGGCAACAAATCGGGCAACAACTTAGAACGACGCCAATTTCAGCCAAAGGGACTGCGATCGGGCGGCATAGAGGCATCGCCACCCCCCTCTGAGCTGCGCTTTTGCTCCACACCCGCTCCCAGTCGAAAGAAATTTGTAGCCCGATTTCAATCTCGAAATCGGGCTACTCAGGCACTCTGACCTGCGAAAATGTGGTGCCCCCAAGGGAATTCGAATCCTGATTGTGCTTGTGACTATTGGGACTCGTTGGGACTCGTTGGTATGGCGGAGCTGCGGTGAGTCCCAATAGGTACCAACGAGTACCAACAGTCACCATGTATTTGGGCACCAAATCGGGCACCACATCCGAGCGCTCCCGGAGAGGGCCATCAGGCCTTGCCGCCCCTCGAGTACTTTGATGCCCTGTACGCTTCAACGGCGGCTCGACTGGATCGGTAGCGCCCGTCTGGCCCCATGACCGCATCGAGCCGACCGCGCCCAGCCGCCTGCTTCAGCGCCGCGAGGCTGAACTCCTTGTCAGCGAGCGCCCCAAGCGGCACGTACTTGGCCGGGCCAGCGATGTTGGGGATGAGCCGGTGCAGGTTGTCCACGACAGACCTCGCAATGAGCTCCGCGAGCGGCCCGAGGTCGCCGTTGTCGGCACGATCGAGTCCGTCCAGGTAGCGGCGGCGCTGTTCTTTGAAGATGACGATCGGCGGCCAGCCCAGACGGACCAGGATCAGGTTGAACAGCAGCCGGCCCGTTCGCCCGTTGCCGTCGATGAAGGGATGAAGGCGCTCGAAGTCCACGTGTATGCGGGCGAGCGCCTCGGGTACGCCGGCGAGTTCGAGGGTGCCTGCGCTCATCGCCCTGCCGAACCCGTTCACCTCATCCACCCAGGACGTGACACCTGCCGAGACAAGTGGGTGCGTCGGGGGCGTCATGCCTCCTAGGAAGGGCAGGATGTCATGCTTGCGGAAACTCCCGGGCGTCTCGTCCGCGTTCGCCTGTGGATTACGGCAGACTCACGGCACGGGATGTACCCCCCACTCGCGTGTACAGACCATCCACATCAAGCCATTGTGCCAAAGGCAGCGACTCCATCCCTTGTAAGACAAAACCCCCGACAGGATCGCTCCTGCCGGGGGTCGATGATGAGTGGAATGTCTTTGCTACTTCAGGCTTGCGGTAACGTCCGTCCTGACCGGCTGCGAGACCGCGCTCAGGCCGCCGAGAAAGCGAACCTCGTAGACGGTCGCCGTGTTGGCGACGAGAGCGGCGCGGACCGAGCCATTGAGCGCCGCGCCGGGGGTAAGGAGCATGACCGAGCCGCTCTTCCCCTGGAGTGCTCCGCCAGAGAGCGCGTCAGGAAAGTTCGTACCGGTGGCGATGGCAAGCTTGTCCCAGCTAAGACCTGCGCTGTTGACGCCGTAAGTGGCGATGGCAACCGCTGTCTTGTAGCGGTCGTCTCCCGCGAGACGCGTCACCTGACCGAGCGTAGCGCGTGCCTTGGTCTCGATCGAGGAGGCTACCGCGCTCTTCCCACCCAGGACAAGCGCGGCATTCACGCCCTTGGCCTTCATCGTCGCGATGAGCGCTGCGTTATCACCCTTTGCCGGGTTTGAAAGGTAGATCGGCGAACCTGTAGCAGCAGCAAGCGGCGACGCACCAAGCGCGTCGGGGAACTTTTTGCCGGTGGCGATAAATGCAGTGCCGTCGTAGGCGATGCCTTGCTCGTCTATGGTGCGCTCGGCAACCTGGTCCGCGGTGTCGTAGCGGCTCGAGCCGTCGATGCGCTCTACGCTCACACCCGCGATCGCGCGGATCTGGCCGTCGACCATACTTGAGACTGCGCCAGTGCCGCCCAAGACGATGGCCTTCGTAGCACCAAGACGGATGATCTCAGCCCTGGTCTCTGCGGGCAGCGACGCCTTTTTCGTAAGCAGGATCGGACAGTCAAGGGCACCTGCCAATGCCGCGCCACCAAGGGCGTCGGGCCAGTTCTCGCCCGTGGCGATCACCACGTAATTGGAGCCGCCTGACGGGAAGGCCTTTTTCGACGCTGCAACGGCAGTCGCATAGCGATTTCCGCCTTCGATGGCGATGGTGGTAGGCACGAATGGGGCGACCGTGAACCTCGGCGTGTCGTAGTCCACCCCTCCCCTGCCATCGGTCACCTTGACTTTGATGTCGTAGACTCTGCCGGCTTGTGCCTTGGTGGGCGTCCAGGTGAAGACACCGGTGGTCGGGTTCATCTTCGCACCCACGGGAGCACCCGAGGCGAGCGTATAGGTACGCGTATCACCGTCGTTGTCATAGGCGCTCGCAGTGAAGGTAACGGGCGAACGGACCGACACCGGCCTCGACCCGATCACTGAGAGGTACGGATCAGTGTTCTGGAAGTAGGCTGTGTTGTAGCCATACCACGTCGCGGGAGGAGTAGGCCAGCCGGTGGCAGTACTCTCGAAGTAGACCTTGAAGCTGGTGGGGCAGCCATCGAAGACGGTAGTCCCGGACCCCGGAAGCGTAAGCGTAGGGGAATTCCCCGAAAAATACGCAGAGACAAGCTTGCTGCAACCCTTGAAGACCCGGTACCCGATAATCGTCACACTGCTCGGGACGGCCACGCTCGTGAGTGAGGTGCAGCCAGCGAACGCGTCACTGCCGAGCGTCTTCACGCCCATGGGGATGACCACACTCTCAAGACTGGTGCAGTCTTGGAAGACCCTATCGCCCCACCACTGCACGCTATCAGGGATGGTTATGTTCTTAAGGGCGGTGCAACCGTTGAACGTATCTTCGCCGAAGACTGTCAGGCTATCGGGAATCGTCACATCCGTGAGGCTGGTGCAGCCGGCAAACGTCTCCTTGTTGCAGTTATTCGTGCCCTCGGGCAGGATCACACTCTCGAGGCTGGTACAGCCCTTGAACATACCGGTGGAGTACATGTTTGTAACGCTGCTCGGCAAAGTCACGTCCGTGAGGCTGGTGCAGCCTTCGAAGACCCTACCACCGTAGTCGATGCTGCTCGACGGCGTCCCTATAATCGCCGCGCTTTCAGGCAACGCTATGCGCTTCAGGCTCGTGCATTCAAAGAAAGCGAAGCTCCCCACTTCCGTCACGCTGTTTGGGATGCTCACGTCTGTAAGACTGGGGCAGCTCTCGAACATGCCGCAGGGGATTTCTGTCACACCTTCACCTATGGTCACGCTCTTGAGGCCCCTGCAGCCAATGAACAGACCGGGCTCCATGTATGTCACGCTACCAGGGACAGTCATGCTGGTGAGACTGTAACAATCGGCGAACACACCTTGCTTTAATGACGTCACGCTGCTTGGGATATTCGCGCTCGTGAGGTTCTTACAAAACGCGAACGCCTGGAAGCCAATACGCGATACGCTGTTCGGGAGAGTCACGCTTGTGAGGGCACCGCAGAACTGGAAGCAACCCGCCCCGATCAGCTCCACGCCATAGGGAATGGTCACGCTTGTCAGTTTCTTGCAGCCCTCGAATGCACTCTGTCCGATTTCCTTCGCATTGCTTGAGAGCACTGCACTCGCGAGGTTGCTGCAACCGGCAAACGCGCTATCGCCGAAGTACGTCACGCTGTTGGGAATGACCACGCTCGTGAGGCCGTCGCAGTTTTGAAACGCACTCCCGTTAACCCGCGTCACACTGTTGGGAATGGCCACGCTCGTGATAACCGCCTGGTTCTTGAACGCTTCGAACCCGATGGTGGTGACCGGATTGCCGCCCAGAGTCGAGGGGATGGTCACTGCGCCACCGGAACCGGTGTAACCGGTGATCGTGGCGGTTCCTGCGGTGATCGTGTACTCGAAGCCTCCGGAGCTGTCGGCCCGTGCAACCTGCACCGGCGCGACGAGCATCGCCACCGCCAGGACCACTGTTGTGATGGACTTCCATCTTCTACCGAGCATTCTTGTCCCTCCCCCTCGTTAAACAAGCACTCTCGCGAGAAGATCATGGGTTTGCGCAGCGCTGCAAACCCACCACCTGCAAGCATACGACGTACATGCATATTTACTATTCTTGACTGCATACCGCATTTGTGCTCCGCGGTGACGATGAAACGCCCCTTCGAGTGTCTCCGAAGAGACCTCAAAGGGGCTTCTGCCATCCGTGGTGGGCCCTGCTTGAGAGGTTTAGAACGCCTCAATCATCTTCCGAGCCTCCCACTCTTCGGCACGGCTGCACCGCAGGAGTCGCCCCTCTTCCTCGTCAAGGTCACGAAGGAAGACGAAGCGATTTCGCACGTCATCGATCCAGCGAATGATGTCAACGGGCGTGGTCAGATAGCCGATAGCCTCAGGCTCGAACTCGGCCTCGCTCCGGGGCCGAAGTATGTCCTCAGGGTCCCACGGCCTCTCGCCCAGACCGTCGTCGACGACATCCGACCAAACCTTGAGAGCCGTCATTCGCCTGACAAGCGGCTCGTCGAAAGGACGATGCGACAACCACGCGAGGTCGTACAGGTCTCGCGCAAGGCTGGTGCGGCGATATCGCGCCAGCTTCTCGGCGATCACCTCTTCGATTCGGGCCGTAGGAATCGCCGGCAGCAGGACGTCGTACTGTGCGTGGATGGGAAGTGGCAGCGCTGGAAGCCGTTCGGGCGACAACCAGAGTCCACGTCGTCCGAGGTCGAGCCGAGCGGGCACCTCCGTGTCCCCGAACTCGCTGGCGATATGCAACAACATCCGTTGCGTGCCATTCAACGGCTCGAGTTCAAACGTAAACGGGCCGACCTGGGCACCCTGAACGATCTCGATGAGCAGGTCGGCAGTCGCGTCGCCCATACCGGCGAAGTCAAGATCGGTCGAAAAGCGACCGGCATTGCCCGCGCGGAACTTGCGGATGGCGGTTCCGCCTTTCAGAGAGACACCCAACTCGAAGATTCCGGCTTCAGAGAGATGGGCCAGCAGATGATCTTGGGCAATATCGATGATCGCAGGCCCGCGTCCTCCTTTGCGTCCCTGGTAGTGGCGAACTAGGTATCCCTCGGTAATCACTCGGCCGACACCTCCACTCCGAAGGTGTCCACGACGTCGAATCGGGCGTCATAGCGCCCTGAACCGCGTCTTCTTCCCAGATAGAACGGACCCGTTCCCGGAGGCGCCGAGTCCAGAAGCTGCTGCGCCTCAAGTTCTTTGCCGCCCTTGGAGAGAAGATAGGCGACACGCGCCCAGGCGCTGCGCGACCGTCCTTGGAGTTCCTCTTCGATAGACTGTGGGTTCGCCCGTCCCACACCCTGTAGAAGCCATTCGCCAACGTTGGGCCAGTCACGATAGGCAGCCGGCTTCGCCCCCATGAAGGCAAGAAGCGTGTCCACCGACCAGACCGGCAAACCCCCCTTGACCACGCGGCTCTCCTTGGGGACCCATCGCACCAGTCTCATTTCGGACAGCGCTTTCGGAAGCCTCACACCATCAGGCGCACCGATCACCTCCACGTCGGGGCGTCGACTTACAAGACCCAGGAGGTAGGCTGCCGACTCGGCGCCGACCGAAAGCGGCAAAGAAGGTCGATGGGCCAATGTTGCCCGCAGTTCGATGAGGGGATCTCCCGAACCGAATGCCCCGGCTCGGGCGCCGGGAGCGAACTCCCATACTCCACGGGTCTTGAGGTCCAGCAACCAACCAGCTTCCCGCAGCCGCCTAACGGTGACTTGGACCGGCCAATCCAGGCCGACGCTCGTCGACCATGATTCGAGCTGTTCTCGAGTCACAACTCTCGGCTGCTCGAGCTCCAATTGCTGAACCAGCGGAGCCATCTGCTTTGTTACGTTCCGCTTGGCTGTCATTTCGCACACCTATCGTGTCGTGGTTTGACACGAAGATTGTCCGTATTGACAGGGCAATTGTCAATTCCTACACGTATTGTGCCATCTATTGACACTTTGCAGGCCATTTTCGACAGAACTGCCCCCCTGCTGCTCACCTTAGTTCGACGAGCGGCGGATCCGTTGCCCGCGTTCAACTTGAGTAGCAACTCGCTGAGTGAATCGCCCCGGGTTTCCCGGAGACTCCATCGTTCGAGAGGATGGGGTCATGGACAGACGAACGCGTTACCCAGTCGAAGTGCGTGAACGTGCGGTGCGGATGGTCTTCGAGCACGGACCCGAGTACGACTCGC
>JAVERH010000047.1:0-15393 GCA_034007245.1 Coriobacteriia bacterium
CGAGGAGAACCTCGACCTCTTCCGGCGCATGCGCGCAGGAGAGTTCCCCGACGGCTCGCGGGTCCTACGTGCGAAGATCGATATGACCTCCGGCAACATCAACTTCCGGGACCCGATCATCTACCGCATCCTGCACGCCACCCACCCCCGCACGGGCGACGCGTGGTGTATCTACCCGTCGTACGACTTCGCGCACGGACAGTCCGATGCGATCGAGGGCGTCACCCACTCGGTCTGCACACTGGAGTTCCAGGACCACCGCCCGCTCTACGACTGGTTCATCAAGAATCTTCCCGTTCCTTCGACCCCCCACCAGTACGAGTTCGCGCGTCTCAACCTCACGCATACCGTCCTCTCCAAGCGGGTGCTCCTCAAGCTTGTCAAAGAGGAGTACGTCCGGGGCTGGGACGACCCGCGTATGCCCACGCTCTCGGGTATCAAGCGCCGAGGCTTTCCCGCCGAGGGCCTCCGTGACTTCGCAGGGATGATCGGGGTCGCTCGCGCCGACAGTGTCGTCGAGATCGAGATGCTCGAGCATGCCGTGCGCAACGTCCTCAATCGCACGACACTGCGCCGTATGGCCGTCCTCGACCCCATCAAGGTCGTCATCGACAACTTTCCCGAGGGCGAAGTCGAGCACCTCGAGGTCGCCAACAGCCCGGAGGATCCGGATGCTGGCACCCGTATGGTTCCATTTTCGCGGGAGCTGTGGATCGAGCGCGATGACTTCATGGAGGATCCACCCAAGAAGTTCTTCCGGCTCGCTCCGGGTCGGGAGGTCCGCCTGCGCTCCGCGTACTTCATCACCTGTACGGACGTGGTCAAAGACACCGATGGTCGTATCGCGGAGCTGCGCTGTACGTACGACCCCCGGACGCGCGGCGGCAGTGCGCCCGACGGTCGTAAAGTGAAAGCCACCCTCCACTGGGTGTCTGCCGCACACGCAGTGCCTGCTGAGGTACGTCTCTACGGACATCTCTTCACGAACCCGTTCCCGGGCTCCGAGGGACGGGACCTCTTCGAGGACCTGAACCCGGACTCGGAGACCATCATCACATCGGCGCTCGTAGAGCCCGCGCTGGCAGATGCGCCTATCGGCACCACGGTCCAGTTCGAACGGCTCGGCTACTTCTGTCCAGACCCCGACTCGGTACCCGGTGCACCGGTCTTCAACCGCACGCTCACTCTCAAAGACGCCTGGGCACGGCTACAGGCGAAGTCCTCCTAGCCTCTTCCCCCTTCCATATCGGAAACACCGGATGCCGACACCGCGCTTTACGTAGCGCCGTGTCGGCATTACAGTACGATCGAAGTCTGTTCAGGGCGGGGTGCGAATCCCCACCGGCGGTGTTTGGCGCAAGCCATGAGTCCGCGAGCCAATCCTTCGGGTGCGGCAGACCCGGTGAGATCCCGGGACCGACGGTCATAGTCCGGATGAAAGAACAGAGCACATCACGGTAGTTGGATGCGCTTGAGCCCGCAGATGTCAGATGGCGGGCTCTTTGTGTGCCCGCCCCGATGCAGATGGGATGTGCCACATGAGCGCAGAGACGACGCACGGTCCGGTCCATGTCAATACCAACCGCTGGGAGACCCGGCAGATGGTCACGATGGCGATACTCGTCGCCCTCGGCACCCTCATCAGCTTTATCGACATCCCGATCATCCCGGGTGTCGACTTCCTGAAGTACGACCCCTCATCGGTCGCCATGCTCATCGGCACTTTCGTGTACGGCCCTCTTGCAGGCGTGGTGATCGGCACGCTGATCGCGCTCCTCCACTGGAGCTCGGCAGGTGTCTGGGGCGTCGTCATGAACATCATCTCGATGGTAGCCATGGGCGTACCCGCAGGACTCATCTATCGCCGCCGTAAGACCCACAAGAGCGCCGTCATCGGCCTTGCTGTCGCCTCGGTGGTGATGGTCATCGTGAACCTACTCGCTAACCTCGTGGTGACGCCTATCTACACCGGCATGCCGGTCGAGGTGATCGCAGGACTCATCCTTCCCGCCCTGCTTCCTTTCAACGCGATCAAGGCAGTCCTCAACAGCGTCATCACCCTTCTCGTGTACAAGAGCATCTCGCGCATGATCAAGCCTGTACGCAAGCGGCCGTTGTGCGACACGGCCGTGAACGGTACTCACTAGCCATGAGCACCTCATCCGAACGGATACCTGTGACGACGCCGGCCGTATCGTTCCGCGACGTCAACTTCAGGTATCATCCGGACGACCCCGATGCGCTCTCGGCGATCACACTCGACATCATGCCCGGTGAGCATGTCGCGATCATCGGCGCCAACGGCAGCGGGAAGTCGACCCTTGCTCGACACATCAACGCACTGCATGTCCCCGACTCCGGGACCGTCACCGTCGCCGGGCTAGACACGGCAGACCCTGCCAACACCTATGCGCTCCGCGCCCATGCGGGTCTCGTCTTCCAGAATCCGGACGATCAGATGGTCGCATCGATCGTTCGTGACGACGTCGCGTTCGGCCCGGAGAATCTCGGCGTCCCGGCTGCTGAGATCGTCGTGCGCGTGGACGACTCACTTGCCACCGTCGGTCTTGCAGCAGCGGCCGAGGACGAGGTCGCTCGGCTTTCCGGGGGCGAACGGCAGCGCGTGGCAATCGCCGGAATCCTCGCCATGCGTCCCGCGATCCTCCTACTCGACGAGCCTGGCGCAATGCTCGATCCACGCGGACGCCGCGGCATCCGCCGGGTCTCGCGCGAACTGCATCAGGCAGGGATGACGGTCATCGTCATCACCCAACACATGGAAGAAGCGCTCCGCGCTGACCGTGTGATCGTCATGGACCGTGGATCTATCGCCCGCGACGGCCTCACACGCGAGGTGCTCACGCAGACAGGACTTCTACACTCGCTCGGACTCGACATACCATTCGCCGCGTCCCTCGCCGATGCACTCCGCGCCCGGGGCGTGAATGTTCCTGTGACACTGGACGAAGACGTCCTCGAGGAGGCGATATGCCGATCCTACTCGAGCATGTGACGTACCGTTACAGTGAGCCCGATGATACCGATCCCGCCCTGCTCGACGTCTCACTCCAGGTTCCTGACGGCGAGTTCCTCGGCGTCATAGGACACACCGGCAGCGGGAAGTCCACCCTCGTCCAGCTCATGGGCGGATTGATACAACCCGTGACGGGCCGCGTGATGGTGGATGGCAGAGACCTTGCGGATCGTTCATCGCGCAAGATGCTCCGCCACCGAATCGGCATGGTGTTCCAGTATCCCGAACACCAGCTCTTTGCCGATACCGTCGCCGACGACGTCGGCTTCGGTCCACGTGCGCTCGGGATCGAGCAGCACGATATCGAACGGCGCGTGACCGAGGCGCTGGCGCGTGTGGATCTCGACATATGCACCTGTGGCCATCGGAGTCCTTTCGAACTCTCCGGCGGCCAGATGCGGCGCGTCGCTATCGCCGGTGTCCTCGCCGCCGAGCCTTCGATCCTGATCCTCGATGAGCCGATGGCAGGCCTCGACCCCGTAGGCCGGACCGAGACCGCCGCCCTGCTCGGGCGCCTGCACCGGCAAGGACTCACCATCGTCATGATCTCGCACGACATGGACGATATCGCGATACTCGCCGAACGGATACTCGTACTGCGGGACGGCAGCGTCTTCGCACACGGGACACCCGCAGAGGTCTTCTCTCGGTCGACAGAACTTCGGGAGATCGGACTCGGTGTACCGCACGCCACACGCTTCGCGGCACGCCTCACGGAGTGCGGAGTGCTGCCGGATGACACGATCTTCACCCCCGAGACGCTTGCCGACTCCGTCGCGCTCGCACTCGGCCACCCTGCCCAGGGCAAGGTGATCTGACATGGCGCTCGGGCAGTATCACAAGGCAGACTCTGTGCTGCACCGCATGGACCCACGCTTCAAGATGTTGATCGCCGTCGTCTACATGCTGGTCATCTTCATTGCGCGCGATGCTGTGAGCCTGACCCTCGTCCTCGCATTCCTCGCGGGTGCGATCGCTTTATCGGGCATCCCACTCCGCATGCTGATCACGAGCCTGCGGCCGGTGATCGTGTTCGTGGTCTTCACATTCATCGTGAACCTGGTCTTCATCCGCAGTGGCGATGTGTTGATGACCGTCGGTCCGCTTACCCTCACCACCGGCGGACTCTCCACAGCGTCGTTCATGACCATCCGGCTTCTGGCGCTCTTCGTCTCGACTGCCCTGCTCGGCTTCACGACGTCCCCGGTCGACCTGGCCGATGGCATGGAAGGGCTCCTCTCCCCCTTCGAGCGATTCGGTGTCCCAGCTCACGAGCTCTCGATGATGATGAGCATCGCGCTGCGGTTCATCCCGATACTCGTCATCGAGAAGGAACGCATCGTCCGGGCGCAGACCGCCCGTGGGGCCGACTTCGAATCGGGCAACCTCATCGCGCGTGGCCGTGCGCTCATCCCCGTCCTCACACCTCTGTTCATGAGCGCGTTCCGCCATGCCGAGGACCTGGCAACGGCCATGGAGAGCCGCTGTTACCACGGCAAAGAAGGTCGTACCCGGGTGAAGATCCTGACCCCTGGAACGGCCGATTGGACGGCTGCCGCTGCCCTCGGGCTGCTTACTGCAGCACTCATCGCCCTGCGATACGTCGCCTGAGCCTCCGGCACCTCGCCCGACAGCGAATCCCACTCCCTGCTAGAATGATCGCGGGAGTGGGCTGGGCGGCCGCGCACCTTCGGGTGTGAGGAAAGTCCGGACTCCACAGGGCAGGATGCCTGCTAACGGCAGGACGCGGCGACGCGATGGAAAGTGCCACAGAAAAGAAGACCCCCGGGAGTAGTCCCGAGGAGAGCTGAAACGGTGCGGTAAGAGCGCACCAGCGTCACGGCGACGTGGCGGCTTGGTAAACCCCATCCGGAGCAAGGGCGAATAGGAGCGGCTACAGCTGGCCCGGCTATCGCTCGGGTACGCCCGCTTGAGGCCGTCGGCGACGACGGTCCCAGATAGATGGTCGCACACGACAGAATCCGGCTTACAGGCCCACTCCCACTCCACGCACTCGACGCAGCCACTCCATCGCCAGCACGAACGCGATCCCCACGGATGCCCCGATCACCGTCTCCACGAGACGCTCGGACATCAGCGACCAGGGATTCGTGGGATGGACAGCCTCGGTCATGAGCAACGCAAGCGGTGTGACAAACGTCTGTGCAAGCGCGTAGTGGCGTGTCACGAAGAGTTGCACGAAGAACTGCAACAGCAAGACGACTGCAGCGAACTGCACTCCTTGAAAGTCGAGTCCCAGCAACACACCGGCCAGGACGAGGCCGCTCAGAGTCCCGATGATGCGGTGGATCCCGCGACTCACACCGTGGCCGGTGACAGCGCCCTGCAGAGGCACCGAAGCGGCGACCATCGCCCAGTAGCCGCGGCCGAACCCGCTCCACCCTGCGACCGTACCCGCAGTCCAGATCGCCGCAAGATGTAGCAGCGCCGCCACGTACACCGCCCGACGCTCTTCACGATCGAGCTGCGGCGGCCGCACCCGTACCCATGGCGTCCGGTGACCCGGCACCACCCAACCGATCACTCCGATCACCAGAGATAAAACGACCGTCGCCGTCGCGATACCCACAGCCTCCGCAAACGCTGCAGGCGGAGTCATGAACGCACTTACGGAGAAGCCGAATACGAAGAACAGCGATCCCGCAGGTTTGAGTCGCCTCAGGCGTGCTGCCGCCGACCCCAGAGCGCCCACGACCGCTGTGCCGGCAACGAGGGCTCCGTACCCCAACCCCAGGCCAGAGACGACAAGACCGGCTGTGATCGCAGCGAGCATCATCAGTCCCGCACGCCACTGCTGTGAGAACCGCACACGATGCGCAAGACCTCGTCCGTACACACCCGTGAACGCCCCGAGCGTCGCAAAGACCGCGACATCCATTCGATCTGCAGCGAGCAGGACCAGGAGCGGGATACCTACCCCGAGCACGATCCTCAGAGCGGGGTGGTAATCGTTGTCGGCCACAGGGATGTGGAAGAAGTCACGAACGCGATGCACGGAGTACTCCCTGAGCGAAAGAGGGCTGACGGGTTCGTCGGTCGGGGCTTTTACACCCGATACTACGCGGTCAGCCGCTCGCGTACGGCACCCGCGACAACCCCGCCTTTGGCATCACCGATCCGTACGTACTCGCCACCGGCCGCTCGAGCAAGTTCACGGGCCGCCATCCCTGCGCCAGGTCCGGAGGTATCGATCACCAGGGTGTGGATCGCGGTGCCGTGAAGCTGCGCAGCCGCCCTGCGGGCGTCATCACTGCCGAGCCCATCACCGATACCGACGTTGGCCCGACCATCGGTCAGTAGCACGAGCCATGGCACGATACTGTCGTCGCGCCGGATCTCTGCGGCAAGCACGTCGAGCGACTTCAGTATCCCGTGAGCGATCGGAGTCGCCCCACCCGTGGGCAAAGTGCGCAGCTTCATCTGTGCAAGCTCCACGCTCGCAGTCGGCTGCAAGACCACCTCGGCGGACTCGCCACGAAACGCCACAAGACCGACCCGGTCACGCCTCTGGTATGCATCGACCAGCAGCCCGAGTACGGCGGACTTCGCCGCCTCCATCCGATTGGTGGCGCCCATCGATCCGCTCGCGTCCACACAAAAGACGATGGACGCTCCAACGCGACGCTTCCGTACCTTCGAACGAAGGTCCTGCGGCTCGATCGCAACCGCCAGATCACTCACGCGTCCTCTCTGGTACGGCGCCGCGGCTCGGATCGTAGCATCCAACGCAAGGTCCACCGGCGCGCCCGGACGCGCGATCTCGGCACGGACGTATCGGCCGGTGTGGTCGTCGGTCGCCGTCTCCTGCCTACGTCCGCCATGCGAACGTCGCACACTGTCCATTCCAGCGACAAGCTCCGCCGAGACACGGTCTCCACGGGCGGGCTCAGTACTACCCTCGTCACGCGCGCCCTCGAGCACCGCGAGTCCATCGCTCATCCCACCCGGGGACTGCTGGTCATCGACGTCACTCTGTCCCACTGCTGGCGATGAAGCGCTGAGCAGCTGCTCGAGTCGGTTCTCATCGTACGACCGCTCCTCGAACGGTGTCTTACGCATCCGGTGTGCGAGGACCATCGGAGCAATCGCCCTGATATCGGCCGCCGTCACTTCACGACGCCCTTCGAGCACGGCATATGCGGCGGCGGCCCGTCCCATGACAAGGTCCGCTCGATGTCCGTCGACGCCCATCGATGCGCAGACCGACGCGATCAGGAAGAGGAGATCGTCGTCGAGCTCGACATCGGCCAGGGCCCGGGATGCCCTCCCGAGCCGTTCCTGCAACGCCTGCTGTTCGGGCTGCCATGCACGGCCGAACCCATCCGGATCGTCTTCGAAAGCGCGACGGCGCTTCAGGATATCCACGCGCGCAGTAGGGTCTGTGATCCCCTGTATATCCACACAGAGTCCGAAACGGTCCAACAGCTGCGGGCGGATCTCCCCCTCCTCGGGGTTCATCGTACCAACGAGCACGAACCGCGCGGGATGCTGGAACCGCACCCCCTCGCGTTCGACCACGTTCACGCCCATGGCCGCCGAGTCCAGCAGTGTATCGACGAGATGATCGTCGAGTAGGTTCACTTCATCGACATACAGGAGTCCTCGGTTCGCATCGGCGAGCAGGCCAGGCTCGAAGCGGCGCTCGCCGTGCTTGAGAGCGTGCTCGAGATCGATCGTACCCACGACCCGATCCTCTGTTGCAGACACCGGCAGATCGACCAACATCGGCCGTCGCTTGATCGACGGAAGCGGACCCGCAGCGCGACGCTCGCGACACTCATCGCACAGATCTGCACGCCCGTGCGGATGACAGCCGAAACGACATCCCTCGACCACGTCCACCTCAGGAAGCACCCATCTTAGCCCTCGCACAGCCGTCGACTTGGCTGTCCCCTTCTGGCCCCGGATGAGCACGCCGCCAACGCGTGGATCGACAGCATTGATCAGAAGTGCGGTCTTGAGAGACTCTTGTCCGACGATCGCAGAGAACGGATACGTCGAACGGTCGTCACGTCCCATGAACCCTCCCGACAAAAGTACGGCCCGTCTACACTATATGGTAGACGGGCCGTACATGCCACCAAGTCATTGTGGTCAGAAAGATCGCCACTGGAATGTCCCACACTCCGCTGGCGTTACCTCTCCGACCTTAGGACATGTGTTGGAGTACACACAGTCATCACAGGTGTAAGAGCCCAGGTCCAGCTCGCCCGTCGGCTCATACGCCATCTCGACCGCGGGAACCTCGGGAGCAGCCGGGGCCACCACACCCTCCGGATCACCAGCCGGCGCTGCCGGAGGAGCTATGACCCCCGGAGTACCGTCCATATAGTCCCCGAGGATGACCGGTCGTGGCACGTAGGCGTCCTCACCTATCGGCGGTGCCGACGTGATGAGCGTTTCCGAGATCCCGAAGTCCCCGGCGGCCGGGACATCGACCGACTCCGGCTTCGGTACGTTTTCGAACTCTGGCTCGACTAGGAGTGAATCCGGCAGGGCTTCCACGTTAGCCCATGGCCACTCTGCTGGTGCTTCGAGAACCTCGGGCGACTCCACCGTGAATGCACTCATGGGTTCTGCGATCTGGGTCTTGATCGTGCTATCGGAAGACACCACCTCGGCACAAGCCCGGGGCTTGCCCTGAGTTTCGACCTCCTCCATGAAGTCGTCTCTGAAGGAGGACTCCTCCGCGCTGATGGAGTCGGGCGCGACGATCCCCTCATCCTCGAGAGTGGTCGTCGCTCGCTTAAGGGCATCGGCAAGGGACACTCCGGCGAGCGCAGGAGCAAAGACGTCACCATCATCGACAGGCGTATCCTCCAACTCAACGACATCGCTCTCCGCGATCACCACGGGCTCTGGTCTGACCTCGGGCTCTGGTTCGAGCACGGATTCCGACTGTGGCTCTGGTCCTGGCTCGAGTTCGGGCTCTGATTCGATGACGGGAGGTGTCTCGACGACCGGCTCCTGCGGCTGAGCCGCGGTCACAACCGGCGCCGGCATCATGAGGACCGGCTGTCCGGTATCAAGATCGAGCACGAACACCTGGCCACGCACGACGGTCTCCCCGGCCGCAACCGCGGCCGATAGCGCAGCTAACGCCTCCTCGCGTGTACCGTACGTTCCGTCGACCGGAAGCCGGAGGGACCCACTGGCCACATCTTTATCCAGAATGAAGAACGCCATCCTTGCACCTCGCATGATCGCATCGCAGCAGGGCATGCACGCATCCATGATAGGACATGCGGCGACCCTGCGCGCGGTCGAATCCTCACACCCGTGGTAGGATTGCGCGGAATACAACGACACGACGGAAGCTGCATGCTCGCGCCTACAACACTCGCCGAGGGGCCGTTCGTCACCGTAGACATCGAAACGACAGGCTGTCACCCCGGCACATCATCGATCATCGAACTCGGGGCCGCGCGGATCGAACACGGCGTCGTCATCGACACTCTCTCCATGCTCGCCCGCCCCACCGAGCCGATCCCTGTAGCCATCGAGCGACTCACCGGGATCACCGATGCGATGGTCGCCCGTGCACCGTCGGTCGAGGATGTCGTGCGAGCATTCATCTCTTTCGCATCCGGTGCGGTTCTCGTCGCTCATAACCATCGCTTCGATCTCGGCTTCCTCGACTACCAGTGCGAACTCATCTGTGGGACACCGTTTCCCCGTCCCGTGCTCGACACCCTCTGCCTCGCACGGACCCTCCACCCTGAGAACGAACGCAACAACCTTAGGGAACTCGCCGCCTTCTACGGTGTCTCGACCGTTCCTAACCACCGTGCGTTTCCGGATGCCCTCGCGACCGCCGAGATACTCATCCGCATGGTTCCCGAACTCGCTGAACGCGGGATCACCACCGCAGGCGACACAGCCCGACTCTGCGGGATCGCCGTTGCCAGCGATCTCTCGGTCAAACTCACACTAGCCACCAACATCTCCGACGAACCCGGCGTCTACCTCTTCAGAGGCCTATCCGGGGAAGTCATCTATGTCGGCCGGGCACGAAGTCTGCGCACGAAGGTCCGATCGCACTTCTACGCGGCCTCGGCTGCCGGAGACTCGCCCGCCGCAGTGACCGAAGCGGTCCAGTACATCGAGTGTGCATCCGGCCTGGATGCACAGCTCCTTGAGGCGCACCTCCGCTACCGCTATCAACCCGAGTACAACCACAGCACCTCGACGCTACGATCACCGATCTACCTGCACGTGGATCACCGATCCCCCTACCCGACCATCCAGGTCACCCGCCGAAGACTCAAGTCCGGACTCCTCTTCGGTCCATTCACTAACCGCTGGGCCGCCACGACGACCGCCGACGCTCTATCACGCATCTATGGTCTCCGCCGCTGCAGGCGAACGATCGATGCATGCCGCACACATCGGTGCACCCGCCGCGAACGTGGGACGTGTGCTGCCGACGCCGCGTACCTGGCCGGCAGCGATCGATACCACGAACGTCTTGCCGAGGCGCTCACCGCACTCACCGGTCCACCCGATCCGATGCGCTCCTACCTGCAGCAGATGCAGGATCGTCTCGCGCGTAACCAGGAGTTCGAGCACGCCGCGTACTATCGCGACGCGCTTCGGGCGTACGACAGAACGGTCGCGGGTCTGGCCATGGCTGCACGCCTGCGAGCTCTATCCGTATCGGTACTCGTAGAGGGCGACCCTCACTCGATCGCGCTTTCAGTCCTTATCGATGGTTGGCGCTTCACCACCATCCGTGCCCAGCGCGACGGACTGGACCGTGCCGCACTCGAGTCACGCGTCTGGCGAGCTCTGTCGCGAGCGTTGCGCCGGGCCACCACCAACCCCCCGGTGACGCCTCTGCGTCTTGAAGAGATGGCCGTTGTGGATGCGTACATCCAGCAGCATGCACCCCTCGTGATCGCAGTCGACGGCGACGCTCAGATCGGCACCGCAGCCGTCATGCTCGCAGTGCGGCGTCTGTTCCACATCCCACGCAGGCGTCACGCAACGACTTCAGTCGTCTGAGATTCTCCAAGTCCTTCCCGGGTGTCTCACCAGGCATCTCCGTGATCACAGGCACTGTAGCCAGCCTCGGCTCTTCCACCATACGCCGAAAGCCATCGAGACCGATGGTGCCGTCACCTATCCACGCATGACGGTCCTTGTGCTCTCCGACGCCGAATGCAGAGTCGTTCGCATGGATGACCTCGATCGGCATGCCACAGCACGAGTCGAACGCGCCCAGCAGACGATCCCAGCCCCCGGGATCGGCCAGATCCCAGCCCGCCGCGTGAGCGTGACACGTGTCCAGACACACACCCACATGTCCTGCCGCGACATCGAGCGCATGAAGAATGGAGCCGAGTTCATCGGGTCCATTGCCGTATGTCGTGCCCGCTGCCGCAGTGTTCTCCAAGAGCAGTCGTGTCTGCCCGGCCCCCGATGCAGCCCAGGCCAGATCGACACCCCTCGCGATGCGTGCTGCCGTCTTCTCCGGCACGCTCTTATACCTCGTGCCGACGTGCGTGACGATACCCACGGCACCCAGCAGTTCGCCACGTGCGATCTCATCGGCAAGTGCTTGCCACGACCGCTCCCATAGCGCATCGTCATCACTGCCAAGGTTGATGAGATATGCCGTATGAACGAACACCGGCCCCATGCCGACCTCGGCGATGCGGGATCTGAACGCCTCGGCCACCGCGACGTCGAGAGACTTCGCACTCCACTGCCGGGGACTCTTGGCGAAGACCTGCATGCACTCGCATCCGACCGACACCGCGTAGTCCACCGCTGCGGGGTAACCTCCGGCTATACCGACATGTGCTCCAAAGATCATCTGCGCACCTCCTCGGATCAGTCTACCGTTCCCATCGCGACCGACCTACACTCGGCCTATGGATAATCCATCATGGAACGACCGTGCGATACTGCACGTGGACATGGATGCATTCTTCGCCTCCGTCGAGCAGCTCGACAACCCTGCGTGGCGCGGTCGTCCGGTGATCGTAGGCGGCTCGGCGGATCGGAGAGGCGTTGTGGCGGCAGCCTCGTATGAGGCCCGCCGTTTTGGCGTACGCTCGGCGATGCCGTCGGCACAGGCGACGCGCCTGTGCCCCAACGCTATCTGGGCACCCGCCCGCTTCGATCGCTACAGGGAGCTTTCGGGCGCGATCCAGGATATCTTCCGCTCCATCACACCGGTGGTACAACAGGTCTCCATCGATGAGGCATACCTCGATGTCACGCCGACGCCGCACCGCGTCGAAGACCCCATACGGATCGCCCACCGTATCCAGACAGCCATCGACGACGTGGGTCTGTCATGCTCGGTGGGGATCGCCACATGCAAGACGGTCGCGAAGATCGCCTCGGATATCGACAAGCCACACGGCATCACTATCGTCCGACCCTGTGACGAAGCCGCCTTCCTTGCCCCGCTCCCGGTACGGACACTGCCGGGCGTTGGCGCTACTACGGCGGAGAACCTCCGGACCGCTGGCATTCGGACACTCGGTCAGCTCGCCGCACTGGACGATGCAAGTGCGACCCAGCTACTGGGTTCCTTCGGCCCGCAGCTCGCCAAACGGGCCCAGGGTATCGATGACCGACCCGTCCGCGACCCGGACAAGGTCAAGTCCGTCTCCAACGAACACACCTTCAGCAAAGATGTGCGTGAACGCGAGGAAGTGGAGGCCGAGCTGCGCAGACTAGTGGAACACGTCTCGGGCAGGCTACGTCGAAAAGGCCTGCAGGGCAGAACGCTCACAGTGAAGCTCCGCTACGCCGACTTCACGACACGCACGGTACAGCACACGTGCGCGTTCGCCGCCGACCTCAGCGCCGACCTGTTACCGGTAGCCCTTGAGTTGTTGCGGACCGCGTGGACACCGGGTGCCGGGCTGCGGCTCTTAGGATTCGGCATCTCGGGGTTCGGCGAGCGTGCGACCCAACTCGACATCTTTGGCACGACGAACGAGAATGGAGATATCCAGCAACGAGCACTCATCGAGAGCATCGATGCTGTTCGTGCTCGCTTTGGTGACGGTGCGATCCGCATCGGGAGCGATGTGCCCGAAAGTCCACCAGAGAAGGAGTGATCGCATGACCAGGAGCAAAGAACGTATGCACCTGCTTCGAGTCACCGCCACCCTGACGCTTGCTGCACTCATGCTACTTGCCACGGGCTGCTCGGAAGCTGCACCCGAAACCGACACCGACGATGACGTCCTCGGCGTCGAGGAGACCATCGTCAGCCACCCGCCGCTGGCCGAGACGAACCGCGTCATCGGCATCCACGACCTTGATGACGGCCGCGTCCGCGTCGTCGGGCTCATCCAGTATCGCGCCGCCGAAGGTGCGAGCTGGTGTCTCGTCGAGGGCACTCCGGGCGTAGAACCGCCCGCAGACGCTCCCGTCATCGTCGTCATCGCCAACATGGCGGACCTCGATGCCGCGTGCAGCACGGCCGGCGCACTCGCCTATGCCGAAGGCAAGCTCGCCGACGATGATGGAACGCTCCCCGGTCAGCCGATGATCGCCGAGTTCGTCGCGCGGGCCGACTGACACCCGTCCTCACCCTCTTCAGCTCCGGGACCACCGAGCGTCGGCCCGAGAGGGCCGCTGCCGACCCCTCGTCTGAGCCGGACGCGCTGCTGCTCATCGTCCCGTACGGTATACGGTTCGATCCTCTCGGCTATGAGGGCGATGCCGCGTTCGCTGTTGTTCTGCAGCACGCCTTCCACAAGGTACGCACGGTTCTTCACGATCACGTTGCCATAACGGTCGAGCGCGTCCTCGAAGACCACCACGTCGATAAGACCGGTGGGGTCCTCCATCGTGAGGAAACACGTCCGCTTGCCTGACCGGGTTCGTGGCGTCTGCGCACGCTCCCGCACGCCGCACACCCGGATGCGCGCACGGTCCTCACACGCGGGCAGGTCGCGCGCCCAGGTGACACCCCGGCGCTCGAGGTCGACTCGGGCCAGTGAGAGCGGATGAGCGGTGATCGCCAACCCGAGACACTCGAGCTCCGATGAGAGTCTCATCGCGGGTGTCCAGCCCGAGACGTGACCGATATCGACAGGCTCCCGCGCACATGCAGGTGCGATCAGCAGCGTGTCGTCACCAGTCACACCCTGTTTGGCGATGACCGCCTTGAGTTCCGGCAGCAGCGCGAGCATCTCGTCGCGCGTCGGCGGACGTCCGACATCGGTCACCCCGAGACCATCGAGAGCTCCAACGCATATGAGGCTCCGTGTGGCCGACTCTTCGGCGCGTGTCCGCTTGAGGAAGTCGGCGAGGTCGGCGAAGGGACGCACCGCTCGCTCAGCTTCCAGTACCTGAAGCAGGCGCAAGGTCATATGATGCAGGCCCCCGAGACCGACGCGCACAGCGCCCCCGTCCTGCTCTACGGTGAACTCAGCCGAAGAGACATCGATGTGTGGCGGCAGCACCGCTATACCGTGACGCCGCACGTCGTCGAGCACGAGTCGCGGACTATAGAAACCCATCGGCTCGTTGTTGAGGATGGCCGCCGCAAACTCGGCCGGGTAGTATGTCTTGAGCCACGCTGTGGCGTAGCTGACCACCGCGAAGCACGCCGCGTGCGCCTTACAGAACCCGTAGGCGGCAAACCCTTCGAGCTGCCGAAAGACCTCACCGGCCACAGGGTGCTCCACACCCAGACCACACGCGCGCTCTATGAAGTGCAGCCTGACAGCCTCCATCGCCTCACGGCTGCGACCTTTGGTCATCGCACGACGCAGGCTATCGGCCTCGGCGAGCGTGAAGCCCGCCACGGCCTTAGCCACCTGCAGTACCTGCTCCTGATAGACGATCACCCCGTAACTCGAACGCAGGACCTCGCCCATCGCAGGATGCGGCACCGTGACCGGCTCGAGCCCATGCCGACGGCGGATGAACGGTGTGATCATCTCGGCTTCGAGTGGGCCGGGACGGAAGAGTGAGATCGCGGCGATGATGTCTTCGAACTCGCGTTGCTCGAGACGTAGCGCGAGATTGCGCTGACCGCTCGATTCGAGCTGGAACATCCCCACGGTATCAGCGGCAGCGATCGTGGCGTACACGCGCGGGTCGTCGTGCGGTAGCTCGAACGGCTCGGGTACGGCGTCATCCCCGAGTCGCTCGCGCACCATCCGCACCGTGTCGCTGATCGCCGAGTGGGTACGAAGCCCCAGGATGTCCATCTTCACGAGGCCGAGCGCCTCGATATCGTCCTTATCGTACTGTGAGACCACCACACCCTTGGCAGCCCACTGAAGCGGCATCCAGCTCTCGATGGGTTCACGCGTGATGATGAAACCGCCGAGATGCGTACCGAGATGCATGGGCATGCG
>JAVERH010000048.1:0-14981 GCA_034007245.1 Coriobacteriia bacterium
CTTATCGGCCCCATCGCTATGGAGGAGGGCCTGCGTTTCGCAATCCGCGAGGGTGGCCGCACCGTAGGCTCGGGTCGTGTCACCGAGATCATCAAGTAGGCTTCTTGTAGGCCGTACAAGACGGAGGTAAGTGAGTTGGCGAACCAGAAGATCCGCATTCGGCTCAAGGCGTACGATCACGAGATCGTGGACAAGTCCACGAAGTTGATCGTTGAGACCGCGCAGAAGACCGGTGCCAAGGTGGCGGGTCCTATTCCGCTCCCGACCGAGCGCAACCTGTACTGCGTTATCCGCTCGCCGCACGTGAACAAGGATAGCCGTGAGCACTTCGAGATGCGGACGCATAAGCGGCTCATCGATATCCTCGAGCCAACCGCCAAGACGGTCGATTCGCTGATGCGTCTCGATCTGCCGGCCGGTGTGGACATCGAGATCAAGCTCTAGGGTATCTCCCGGGCGTATATGTCCCGGTTCACGAAGCGCGGTCCTCTGGGAGACGCCGCATATGGCGGCGTTCAGGGTCCTATAGACCGCTCGGAAGAAAGGCAAGGAGATGGCAACTGCGATTCTCGGAAGGAAGCTGGGTATGACCCAGGTCTGGTCCGATGACGACCGGCTTATTCCGGTCACCGTCATCGAGGCTGGCCCATGCGTGGTCTCCCAGGTCCGGACCGACGCTCGTGACGGCTACAGTGCCGTTCAGCTCGCGTTCGGAGACGTCAAGGAGTCCCGGGCGAACAAGCCTATGACCGGGCATTTCGCTAAGGCTGGCACGACCCCGAAGCGCTTTGTCTCAGAAGTGCCGATGGGCGAGGGTGAGAGCGTTAAACTCGGTCAGACTGTGACCGTGGATGGTTTCGTGGCAGGCCAGAGCGTGCATATCACCGGCACGAGTAAGGGCAAAGGTTTTGCCGGCGTCATGAAGCGGCACAACTTCCACGGCGGCCCCGGTGGCCACGGTTCTCATTCGCATCGTGTGCCAGGGTCGGTTGGTCAGTGTGCGACACCGGCACGTGTTTTCAAGGGTGTGGGCATGCCGGGTCGTATGGGTGGAGACACCGTTACGGTTCGTAACGTCGAGGTGGTTCGTATTGATGGGGAGCAGAACCTGATGCTCGTAAAGGGCGCGGTTCCCGGTGGCAAGGACAGCCTGCTGACCATCCGCCTCGCATAGGCGGTCCGTCGGTTCGCAATAAGGAGCAGATACGATGGCAACTGTGGAAGTGAAGGACAGCACGGGCAAGAAGGTGGGGCAGGCCGACGTCGCAGATGCGGTGTTTGCGATCGAGCCCAACACTTTTGCCGTGCATCAGGTGGTCCGCAGCCAGATGGCTGCCCGCCGACAGGGCACGCATAGCGTCAAGGGGCGCAGTGACGTGTCTGGCGGTGGTGCCAAGCCGTGGCGCCAGAAGGGAACCGGCCGTGCTCGTCAAGGTTCGATCCGGGCCGGCCAGTGGAAGGGCGGCGGCGTGATCTTCGGGCCGACGCCGCGTAGTTATGCGTTTAAGGTTCCGAACAAGGTCGTCAAGCTTGCGATGCGCAGTGTCCTTTCGGCAAAGAATGCCGATGGCGAGCTCTATGTGATCGAAAGCTTCGGACTCGATGAGCCGTCGACTAAGAACGCCGCCGCCGTACTCAAGGCGCTGGGTATCGATCGTAGGGTCACCGTGGTGGTCGAGAATGAAGACATCACTACGATGCTCTCACTCCGCAACCTCGATCGCGTACGTGTGATCGCCGCTGCAGAGGCCAATACATATGATCTTGTGGATAACACGTCACTGCTGTTCACAAAGCCCGCTCTTACGTGGCTTGAGGGGGTGCTGAGCTGATGCAGGCGCATGACGTCATCATCCGGCCTATCGTGTCGGAGAAGAGCTACGACCTGATGGAGCAGAACCGCTACACGTTTGAGGTCGCGAGAACTGCTAAGAAGGAACAGATCGCCCAGGCAGTGACTGAGGTATTCGGTGTGACGGTTACCAAGGTCAATACCATGAATGTCTCTGGTAAACCGCGCAGACTCCGGTACAATAAGGGGCTGTCGCGTACATGGAAGAAAGCGATCGTCACCCTGAAGGACGGGGACACGATCGATCTGTTCGCTGGAAGATAGGCTCGGACGCTCCTGAGCGCATGGGAGCATAGCGGCTGATGGAGCCGCCCGGCACCGTGGTAGGTGGAAAGTCCGGCGTCTGGCCGTTCGGAGCGAGTGAGCCCCGAGTCCCAAGCGGCTTGGCAATCGGAACGAAGGAGAGATGATGGGACTGAAGAAGTACAAGCCGACCTCACCGGGTCGTCGATTCCAAACGGTCGCCGATTTTGCGGAGGTCACATCGACGACGCCGGAGAAGTCGCTGCTCGAGCCGCTGCCCCGGAAGGGCGGTCGCAACAACAACGGGCGTATCACGACCCGTCACCAGGGTGGTGGTCATAAGCGCCAGTACCGCAAGATCGACTTCAAGCGCAACAAGGATGGTGTCCCGGCCAAGGTCGCTACGATCGAGTACGACCCGAACCGCTCCGCCCGCATCGCGCTGCTGCACTACGCGGACGGCGAGAAGCGTTACATCCTCGCCCCCGAGAAGCTTCGTGTTGGCGATCCGATCATGTCCGGTCCTGGTTCGGATATCAGACCTGGGAATACGCTGCCGATGGAAAGCATTCCCACCGGTACCGTGGTGCACGCTATCGAGTTGCAGCCGGGCAAGGGAGCAGCTATCGCCCGCTCGGCCGGCACCTCTGCTCAGCTGATCGGCAAAGAGGGCTCCAACGCGATCTTGCGTATGCCCTCTTCTGAGATGCGTATGGTGCCGTTGACCTGTCGCGCCACTATCGGCGAGGTCGGCAACAGCGAGCACGCCAACATCTCGATGGGAAAGGCTGGTCGGAGTCGTCACCTTGGTATCCGGCCGACAGTGCGTGGTACTGCGATGAACCCGGTCGACCACCCGCACGGCGGTGGCGAGGGTAAGAACAAGACCGCCGGACGTCACCCGGTGACGCCGTGGGGTGTTCCCACCAAGGGTCACCGTACGCGTGCGAAGCACAAGGCATCCGACCGGATGATCATTCGCCGCCGCAAGAAGTAGCGGGAGAGGGAGCAATCGATGAGCAGAAGCTTGAAGAAGGGACCCTACGTCGAGCCGCGTCTCCTGAAGCGTATTCAGGATATGAACGATGCTGGCGAGAAGAAGGTCATCAAGACCTGGTCGCGCGCCTCCACCATCTTCCCAGAGATGGTTGGGCACACGGTGGCTGTGCACGACGGCCGGAAGCATGTTCCGGTGTACGTGACTGAGTCCATGGTGGGTCACAAGTTCGGTGAGTTCTCGCCGACGCGCACGTTCCGCGGCCATGCGGATGATCGCAAGAAGGGTAAGCGCTAGGACGCAGTCGCGTATCACTGACGCCGGAATGCCGCTGGGGCATGCCGGATGACGGTCGGAGGTTTTCTCGAGATGGAAGCAAGAGCTACGGCAAAATACGTGAGGGTGAGTCCGCGTAAGGCGCGTGAGGTCGTGGATCTCGTCCGCGGCAAGTCTGTGCCCGACGCTGAGGCGATCCTTAAGTTCACCCCGCGTGCTGCAGCGGAAGTCGTCGGCAAGGTCGTTCATAGTGCGGCCGCCAACGCCGAGAAGCAGCACCGCATCAAGACGGATACGCTGTATGTGTCCGAGGCGTTCGTCAACGAAGGTCCGACGATCAAGCGCATCCGCCCTCGCGCCATGGGCCGTGCGTTTCGCATCAATAAGCGCACGAGCCACATCACCGTGGTCGTGAAGCAGCGAGAGGAGGCGTAGGCGCATGGGTCAGAAAGTCTCTCCCACCGGGTTCCGTCTCGGTATCACCGAGGAGTGGCGGAGTCGCTGGTACCAGGACAAGGGATACAGCCAGACTTTGGCGGAGGACCTCGCGCTCCGGAAGTACCTTAAGGCGAAGTTGCGTCGTGCAGCTGTGTCGCGCATCGATATCGAGCGCAAGGGCGATAAGGTGTTCGTTGAGATATGGACTGCTCGTCCGGGTATCGTCATCGGCAAGAAGGGCGCTGAGGTCGATACGCTCCGGAAGGATCTCGAACAGCTCGTCGGTCATCCGGTTGCGGTCAATATCATCGAGATTAAGCGTCCTGAGATCGATGCTACGCTCGTCGCACAGAGCGTGTCGGATCAGCTCGTAGCGCGTGTCGGTTTTCGCCGCGCGATGAAGAAGGCCGTTACGAGCGCTATGAAGAGCGGTGCTCTTGGTGTACGGATTCAGTGCTCTGGCCGCCTTGGCGGCGCAGAGATGGGCCGTCGCGAGTGGTATCGCGAAGGTCGCGTACCGCTCCACACACTGCGTGCCAAGATCGACTATGGCACTGCCGACGCCGTCACCACCTTTGGTGTCGTGGGTGTGAAGGTCTGGGTCTATCGTGGTGATAAGCTCCCCGGTCAGAACTTGACTGCAGCGGAAGAAGCCGCGCTGTTGGAGCGCTCACGTCCTGAGCGCGATCGGGGTCGCGGTCGCCGCGGTGCCGGTAATGGAAGGAGGAGCTAGATGCTGCTTCCCAAGCGCGTCAAACACCGTAAGGTGATGCGAGGTTCCCGCAAGGGCATCGCGAAGGGCGGTACAGAGATCGCCTTTGGCGAGTACGGTCTCAAGGCACTCGAGCCGGCCTGGATCACCAACCGGCAGATCGAGGCGGCTCGTGTCGCGATGACTCGTCACATGAAGCGTGGCGGTAAGGTCTGGATCAACATCTTCCCGGACAAGCCTGTGACGCAGAAACCCGCCGAGACCCGTATGGGCTCCGGTAAGGGTAACCCAGAGAAGTGGGTGGCTGTCGTCAAGCCTGGTCGCATCATGTTCGAGGTGGCCGGTGTGAGCGAGGATGTCGCCAAGGAGGCCATGCGTCTCGCAGCGCAGAAGCTTCCGATCAAGTGCAAGTTCGTAGCCCGTGCTGATAGTGGCGGTGAAGCATAAATGAAGACGACGGACATCAAGGACCTTGCGGAGAACGAGATCGCCGAGAAGCTGAAGGAGACTCGAACGGAGCTGTTCAATCTCCGGTTCCAGCTTGCTACAGGGCAGCTCGATAACCCGCATCGCATCACGACGGTCAAGAGAGATATCGCGCGCCTGCACACCGAGTTGCGCAGCCGTGAGATCGCGGCCGCTAAGTCACAGGCGCAGTAGGAGGACGGTACATGAGCACCGAGCGTAACAGCCGCAAGGAGCGTCAGGGCGTGGTCGTTTCGACCGCCGGGGAAAAGACCTGTGTCGTCAAGGTCCAGGCCCGCAAGCGTCACCCGCTCTATGGCAAGATGATCACCAGGTCGACGAACTTCCACGCCCACGACGAGAACAACGAGTGCGGTGTGGGGGATACGGTTCGCATCATGGAAACGCGGCCGGTCTCCAAGCTCAAGCGTTGGCGTCTTGTCGAGATCATCGAGAAGGCCAAGTAGCACACACAGGTGCAGGTGAGACGACGGTCCTCTCGGGCGTACGAGTGACCCGATGACCGGCGAGTGATGGAGGAAGAGCATGATCCAGGCGGAGACCCGGCTGAAGGTGGCCGACAACTCCGGGGCACGGCGAGTGGCTTGTATCAAAGTCCTCGGCGGCTCCAAGCGGCGTTATGCATACGTGGGAGATACCATCGTATGTGCCGTGAAGGAGGTTACCCCGAACGGGGCGGTCAAGAAGGGCGATGTCGTAAAGGCGGTCGTCGTTCGTACGAAGAAAGAGGTGCGTCGTCCCGACGGCAGCTACATCAAGTTCGACGAGAACGCCGCCGTCATCATCGACGCCCAGGGCAACCCCCGGGGTACGCGTATCTTCGGGCCGGTGGCGCGCGAGCTGCGTGACCGCAAGTACATGAAGATCGTGTCCCTCGCACCGGAAGTCCTGTAGGGAGGGCCTGAATAGCTATGGCAAAGTCACTTACGATCCGCAAGGGCGACCGCGTGCACGTTATCGCCGGCAAGGATAAGGGCAAAGAAGGCAAGGTCCTTCGCTCTATGCCGGAGAAGGAGCGCATCGTCGTCGAGAACGTCCATATGATAAAGAAGCACACACGCCCCAGCCAGAAGAACCCGCAGGGTGGCATCATCGAGATGGAGGGTACGATTCATGTCTCGAACGTGATGCTCGTGTGCCCGAACTGTAGTCAGCCCACGCGCATCAGCCGTCGGCGTGAAGAAGGCGTTCGTGTGCGTGTCTGCAAGGCATGTGGCAGGGATATCGACAAGTAGTAGGCAGCGGCCGCACAGCGACCGAGCAAGAAGTCCCGCCGGGTCGGCAATCTGTCGGGCATGAAACCACATCGGAGGTAGACGAGTGGCACCCAGGATGAAGGAGAAGTACCGCGCGGACGTCGTACCGGCGCTCATGGAGCGCTTCAAGTACGCGAACGTGCATCAGGTCCCCGATCTGGAGAAGATCGTCGTCAACATGGGCGTCGGTGCGGCGACCCAAGACGCGAAGCTTCTCGATAGCGCGGTGCGTGACCTGACGATCATCACCGGTCAGAAGCCGGCGATAACCCGTGCGAAGAAGTCCATCGCGAGCTTCAAGCTTCGTGAGGGCATGCCGATCGGTGCGAAGGTGACCCTTCGCGGCGACCGCATGTGGGAGTTCTTCGATCGACTGCTCTCCACCGCGCTGCCGCGCATGCGCGACTTCCGCGGGGTGAGCAACAAGGCGTTCGACGGCCGGGGCAATTACTCCCTCGGCATCACCGAGCAGTTGATCTTCCCGGAGATCGACTACGATCAGATTGACAAGATCCGTGGCATGGATATCACCTTTGTCACGAGTGCCAATACGGACGAGGAGTGCCGTGCACTGCTCGACCAGTTCGGTTTTCCGTTCAAGCGGTAGAGAAGACGCGGGTCGTCCGGGCATCCGGATCGCCCTCTTCGAGGAGGTTCGACACGTGGCAAAGAAGTCAATGATCGCCAAAGCCAAGCGCACACCGAAGTTCTCAGTGCGCGCCGTCAACCGCTGCAACCGCTGCGGCCGTCCGCGCGCGTACTACCGGAAGTTCGGCCTGTGCCGAGTCTGTGTGCGCGAGCTGGCAAGCCGCGGCGAGCTACCCGGTATCCGTAAGGCGAGCTGGTAGGCCTTACCAGACCCGGGCAGACGGGTCCGAGAGGCGCTCCGGTCAAGGGTCAGAGCGAACCGGCGGGCACGAGCAGTCCCGAATCATAGGAGGTAGTCGAGAACATGAGCATGACCGATCCCATCGCTGACATGCTGACGCGTGTGAGGAATGCGAACAACGCGTTCCAGATATCCACGTCGATGCCGTCATCAAACAAGCTCGTCGCGATCGCAAAGATCCTGAAGAGCGAGGGTTACATCGAGGAATTCGGGGTGGTCCCGGCCGAGCCGCAGGCGACGCTCACGATCACTCTGAAGTACGGGCCGAAGAAGCAGCGCACCATCACCGGTCTGCGCCGCATCAGCAAGCCTGGTCTACGCGTGTACGCGAAGAAGGATGAGCTTCCCCGCGTTCTTGGTGGTCTTGGAATCGCGATCATCTCCACGTCGCAGGGCGTAATGACCGAGAAGCAGGCACGTGCCGCCGGTGTCGGTGGCGAAGTGCTCGCCTACGTCTGGTAGTCGAACCGGAGAGAAAGGAGCAAGCCGTGTCTCGTATCGGCAAGCAGCCCATCCCGGTTCCGGCCGGTGTGGATGTGACGATCGAAGGATCGAGCGTTGTCGTCAAGGGTCCGAAGGGCACCCTGTCGCAGTCGTTCGACCCTGCTATGCAGATCACCCTCGAGGAGGGTTCAGTGTGGGTTCGCCGTCCATCTGACGAGCGACGCCATCGCAGTCTTCACGGGCTGACGCGTACACTGATCTCGAATATGGTCGTTGGCGTCTCCGAGGGTTTTCGGAAGGATATGGAGATCGTGGGTGTCGGCTACCGCGCCGTGCTCACGGGTAGCGATCTTGATCTGTCGCTCGGCTTGAGTCACCCGATGGTGGTCAAGGCTCCCGAGGGCATCACCTTCGAGGTTCCCGCGCCTACGAAAATATCAGTGAGCGGTATCGACAAGCAGCGTGTGGGTCAGACTGCTGCAGAGATCAGGGCGATTCGTCCGCCTGAGCCCTACAAGGGCAAAGGTATCCGCTATGCGGGCGAGCATGTCCGCCGCAAGGTCGGTAAGGCCGCGAAGTAGTCACTCGAGACCGCACCGATGTGGTGCGTAACGAAGGAGTCAGGACGGATCATGAATAAGTCAAAAGCGAAGGCAGCAGGTCTCGCCCGCCGGCGGCGCCGGGTCCGCGGGAAGATCAGCGGCACGGCCGAGAGGCCACGCCTGCGGGTCAGCCGCAGCAATCTACATATCTCCGCACAGCTCATCGATGATGTTGCCGGTGTAACACTTGCATCCGCCTCATCGATCGACCCCGAACTCAGGAAGGCACTGAAGTCAGGCGCGAACATCGACGCGGCGAAGGCCGTTGGCGACGCGCTCGGCAGGCGTGCTCTTGAAGCCGGAATCACCGAGGCGGTCTTCGACCGTGGCGGGCGCCTATATCATGGACGTGTTGCCGCGCTCGCCGAGGGTGCCCGCGAAGCCGGCCTGAAGTTTTAGAGACTAGGAGGATCCAGTAATGGCGTATGAAAGCAACGCTCCGGTCTCCGAGATCCAGGAGCGCGTGGTCTACATCAACCGTGTGTCCAAGGTCGTTAAAGGTGGTCGTCGTTTTTCGCTGACTGCTCTGGTCGTCGTCGGTGACGGCCATGGCCGCGTCGGTGTCGGAATGGGTAAGGCCGCCGAGGTGCCGATCGCGATCAAGAAGGGTATTGAGGACGCGAAGAAGAACATGTTCACGTTCCCGCTGATCGGCACGACCATTCCGCATGCGGTCACCGGTGAGTTCTGTGCCGGTAAGGTCCTACTCAAGCCGGCTGCTGCTGGTACCGGTGTTATCGCGGGTGGTCCGGTCCGTGCCCTGCTCGAGCTTGGTGGCGTGCAGGACGTGCTGTCCAAGTCGCTGGGTTCGACCAATGCACTCAACATCGTGAAGGCTGCCGCCGCAGGGCTACAGGAGCTCAAGAGCCCGAGTGAGGTAGCCCGCAGTCGTGGCAAGACGGTCGCCGAGATCTACGGCAAAAAGGGGTAGTGCGACATGGCATCAGAGAAGACACTCAGGATCAAGCAGGTCCGGAGCGCGATAGGCCTTTGTAAGGATCAGAAGGCTACTGTTCGCGCACTTGGGCTCAAGCGAATGAACCACACCGTGGAGCAGGCTGATACACCTGTGATTCGCGGTATGATCTTCAAGGTCAAGCATCTCGTGCAGGTAGACGAGGTGCAGTAGGGGCGAATAGCCTGTAGTGAAGTCAGTCGGCGGCGAGCGGCCGGCAACCCCGGGGGATACCGGGAGTCAGCGACAGAGGAGATATAATGCAGTTGCACGATCTCAGCCCGGCACCGGGTTCACGCACGAGCCGTAAGCGCGTCGGTCGCGGCAACGGAAGCGGCCACGGTTCGACTTCCGGTCGCGGCGACAATGGTCAGAACTCCCGCGCAGGAGGCGGCAAGGGCCCTGGATTCGAGGGTGGCCAGACGCCGCTGGCTATGCGCCTGCCGAAACTCGGTGGATTCAAGAACCGCAATCGTGTTGAGTTCGCTATCGTGAACGTTGGTCGTCTTGATGAGCTCTACGCTGCCGGTGAGACCGTCGATGTGGACAGCCTGTTCCAAAAGGGTGTCATCAAAAGCAAGACCTTGCCGGTCAAGGTGTTGGGCGATGGCGATCTCACCAAGGTGTTGACGATCAAGATCGACAAGGTCTCTGGTCCTGCTCGCGCCAAGATCGAGGCGGCTGGAGGGACGGTCGATCTCTCGTGATCGATGCCATTCGTAACGCTCTGCGTATCCCGGATCTTCGCAAGAAGATCCTCTTCACGCTAGGCATCCTTGCCTTGTACCGTGTCGGGGCACATATCCCGGTCCCGGGTGTCGATCCCACTGCGATGAAGGATTTTGCGACTGGGGCGGGCAGTGCACTCGGGCTGCTCAACCTCTTCGCCGGTGGCGCACTCGAGAACTTCGCGATCTTCGCCCTGGGCATCATGCCGTACATCACGGCAACGATCATCATGCAACTCCTGCAGGCGGTCATCCCGACTCTTGAGCGGTGGGCCAAGGAGGGCGAGTCTGGTCAGCGGAAAATCACACAGACGGCACGCTACATGACCCTTGGTATCGCGCTGATGGAGTCCCTCGGCCTATTGACGCTCTTCCAGGCACCGCCCTCGAGTGGTGGCCTCGGTGTGGACTTCAACCTTCTGACCGAGATCGTGATCATCATCAGCTTGATCTCCGGTACTGCGGCGATCATGTGGATGGGCGAGCTCATCACTCAGCGCGGTATCGGTAACGGTATGTCATTGATGATCTTCGCGAGTATCGTCTCGCGTTTTCCGCAAACGATCGTCGCGTCGTTCCGTGTGCACCCGTGGTTCATGGTGCTGGTGGTCGTGATCTCGCTTGCGGTGGTAGCAGCGGTCGTCTTCATGGAGGGTGGCCAGCGTCGTATACCGGTCCAGTATGCGAAGCGTGTCGTGGGGCGCCGGGTGTACGGGGGTGTGGGTACCTATATCCCGCTGAAGGTTAACGGTGCCAACGTCATCCCGATCATCTTTGCTTCGTCAGTACTGCTCTTCCCAGCCACCGTGGCGAAGTTCTTCACCAATGTCGCGTGGCTTCAGCAGGTAGCGGCATGGCTTTCGAGCGGGTGGACGTACATCATCCTGTTCGCCATATTGATCATGTTCTTCGCGTACTTCTACACCGCACTCGTGTTCAACCCGATCGAGACGGCGGACAATCTGCGCAAGAACGGTGGGTTTATCCCGGGAGTGCGTCCCGGTAACCCCACGGCGCAGTACATAACCAACGTACTGAACCGCATCACGCTGCCTGGTGCTGTCTTCCTGGCGCTGATAGCAGTGGTGCCTCAGGCAATCTTCCAGCAGACGGGTGATCAGCTCGTCGCAGCGTTCGGTGGTACGTCGATCCTTATCATGGTCGGCGTTGCGCTCGAGACTATGCGTCAGCTGGAGAGCCAACTGCAGATGCGTCACTACGACGGTTTCTTCAAATGATCGACGGGCGGTCACGCTCGTAGTGGAACCAATGTGATCGCGAGTGCCCCGGTACAGGCCATCTGAAGGCCGCACCAGGGCATGCGCGATGGGGAAGGGCAGGGGTTGGATGAATATCATGCTTCTGGGCGCCCCGGGTGCCGGTAAGGGTACACAGGCTGCTCGTATCGTGGAGGAGTTCGGTCTCGTCCATCTTTCAACGGGTGACATCCTACGCAAGGCGGTTGCCGATGGCACGCCACTCGGCATCGAAGCCAAGCGTCATATGGACTCCGGCGGACTTGTTCCCGATGAGGTTGTGATCGGTCTTGTGCAGGAGCGCATCACCCGACCCGACGCGATCGAGAAGGGTGTCCTGTTCGACGGATTTCCTCGTACCATCCCGCAGGCGGAGGCGCTCGGCGCTGCACTGGCTGAGAGCGCTCTTGCACTCGACGCAGTAATCAGCATCGAGGTGGATCCCGAGGCGATCGTTGCTCGCATCACCGCCCGGCGGCAGTGCCGTGCGTGTGGTGCGATCTTCAACGTTGTTGTCGATGGTGACATCGACACTTGCACGGAGTGCGGTGGCGAGGTGTACCAGAGGGATGACGACACAGAGGCGACGGTGCGCAAGCGCCTCGAGGCGTACGATGCTCAGACGAGTCAGCTGATCCCGTACTATGCCGAACATGGCACGCTTCGCGCGGTGGATGGGAATAAGGCACCTGCGGATGTGTACACGGCGATCGCCAAGACACTACGATCGGTAGGGTAGCTGAATGATTATCACGAAGTCAGTAACTGAGCTCGAGGTCATGCGAGAGGCGGGGCGGATCACCGCAGCTGCGCTTGACGCCGTTGCGGAGGCGGTGCGTCCCGGCATGACGACCGCAGATCTAGACGCTGTTGCGGAGGCAACGATCGTTCGTGCGGGTGCGCGTCCTGCGTTCAAGGGTTATGCAGGATTCCCGGCGACCCTATGCACCTCGGTGAACGACCAGGTGGTTCACGGTATCCCGGGTCGGCGAGTCCTGCACGAGGGTGAGATCATCTCCGTGGACTGTGGCGCGATCGTCGACGGGTACTATGGCGACTCTGCACGTACGTTCCCGGTCGGGGTGGTGTCTGCCGAAGCACATCGGCTGATGGATATCACGCGCCGCTCGCTTGAAGCGGGTATAGCACGGTGCGTTCCCGGTATGCGACTCTACGACATCTCGGCAGCCGTGCAGGAGGTCGCCGAGGCAGCGGGCTTCTCGGTGGTACGGGAGTACGTTGGCCATGGAATAGGCCGTGCCATGCATGAGGATCCGCAGATTCCGAACTATGGTAAGGCCGGTACCGGCCCGACACTCAAGGAGGGCATGGTACTCGCGATCGAGCCGATGATCAATGCTGGAGGACCGGAAGTGCGCTCGCTCGAAGACGGTTGGACCGTTGTGACCGTTGATGGAGCGATGTCAGCACACTTCGAACACACTGTCGCGGTTACCGAAGACGGGCCACATATCCTTACGGTGGCGTAGCTAACGGGACCTGGTGCTGGACGCGTGGCTCTGTATTGGATATACTCACTTTTCGTGATTTCGTAGCTCTTGAAGGGATAAAAGCAACTTGGCAAAGCGCGATGACGCCATCGAGATGGAGGGTACCGTTCTTGAGGCTCTACCCAACGCGATGTTCAGGGTAGAACTCGATAACGGTCACAAGATGCTTGCCCACATCTCGGGTAAGATGCGGATGCACTACATCCGTATCCTTCCCGGCGATAAAGTGGTCGTTGACCTGTCGCCGTACGACCTCTCACGGGGACGCATCACATATCGGTTCAAGTAGTGAACCGCTCAGCAGGGGTCATAGAGACACCCGGCACCGTGTTAGTCATTTACGAAATATCACGCCTGCGGCTGGGCGATCCGATAGATAGGGTATTGAGCACAACTGAAAAGGGAATCTCAGTATGAAAGTCAGACCTTCTGTTAAGAAGATGTGTGAAAAGTGCAAGGTCATCCGCCGTCACGGCAGGGTGCTCGTGATTTGCGAGAACCCCCGCCACAAGCAGCGGCAGGGCTAGGAGGGAGCGGGCTTTGGCACGCATCACAGGTGTCGACCTTCCGCGCGAAAAGCGCGTAGAGATCGGCTTGACCTACATTTACGGTATCGGGCTCACCACATCGCAGCTTATTCTTCGCGAGACTGGTATCAGCCCTGACACGCGTGTTCGGAACCTCACGGAAGAAGAGGTAGTCCGGCTGCGTGAGTACATCGATCAGAACCTCAAGGTCGAAGGAGACCTCCGCCGCGAGACCAGCCAGAACATCAAACGGCTGATGGAGATCGGCTGCTATCGCGGCCTTCGCCATCGCAAGGGTCTCCCGGTGCGCGGGCAGCGCACGCACACTAATGCGCGTACCCGTAAGGGCCCGCGTCGCCAGATCGGCGCGAAGAAGAAGGGCAAGTAGCATATGGCCGCCAAGAAGAAGACCGTTAAGAGCAGGGTTCGGCGCAGCGAACGCAAGAACATCGCTGTAGGCCAGGCCTTCATCAAGAGTACGTTCAACAACACGATCATCAGCATCACAGACCCTCAGGGCAACGTCATCGCCTGGAAGTCAGCCGGCCAGGTCGGCTTCAAGGGCTCCCGTAAGTCCACGCCTTTCGCCGCACAGCTCGCAGCCGAGCAGTGTGCGAAGACGGCGCAGGAGCACGGTGTTCGCAAGGTCTCGGTGTTTGTGAAGGGTCCCGGCTCCGGCCGTGAGACCGCGATCCGCTCACTCCAGGCTGCTGGCCTCGAGGTATCGAGCATCCAGGATCGTACCCCTGTCCCGCACAACGGCTGTCGGCCGCGCAAGCGCCGTCGCGTGTAGCTCACACTGGGAGGATCGACCTCTATGGCACGTTACACAGGGGCGGACTGCAGGCAGTGCCGCCGCGAAGGTGAAAAGCTTTTTTTGAAGGGTGACCGTTGCTACACGGACAAGTGTGGCATGGAAAAGCGCCCGTATCCGCCAGGCATGGCGGGCAAGAAGCGTCCTCGTGACTCCGAATATCGTATGCAGCTTCGCGAGAAGCAGAAGGCGAAGCGCATCTACGGTGTGCTGGAGAAACAGTTCAGGACGTACTACCAGATCGCGACCCGTCAGCCGGGCATCACAGGTGAGAATCTGCTGCGCGTGCTGGAGAGCCGACTGGACAACGCTGTCTACCGTCTTGGCTTTGCTGCGTCTCGCGACGAGGCTCGCCAGTTGGTTCGTCACGGTCACTTCACCGTCGACGCCCACAGAGTGGACATTCCATCGTTCCGTGTTCGTCCGGGTGCAGTGATCGCAGTCTCTGAAAAGGCGAAGGAGATGACGGTCATCAAGTCCGCGCTCATCTCGTCTTCGAAGATCGAGGTCCCGGGATGGCTCGAGGTTGATGTCGAGAAGCTTCAGGGCAGAGTCCTGGCGCTCCCGTCACGCGAGCAGATCGAAGCACCCATCCGCGAGCAGCTCATCGTCGAGCTGTACTCGAAGTAACCACGCCTTGCCAGCCAAGGAGGCTTAGAGCATGACCGAGTTCATGAGGCCGAAAGTGACCGTCGAGGAGATCGACGCGCGTACCGCGCGATATATCGTCGAGCCGCTCGAGCGCGGCTACGGATACACCCTCGGCAACTCGATGCGTCGCGTTCTGCTGTCGTCGCTCCAGGGCGCTGCTGCTACGTCGATCCGCGTCGAGGGCGTGCAGCACGAGTTTGCGACCATCGAAGGCGTTCGCGAGGACGTCAGCGATATCGTCCTGAACGTCAAAGGTCTGACCTTCAGGGATGAGGGTGTAGGCGAGGAAGAGGGCGTGGCAACGCTGAGCGTAACGGGCCCTTGTGTTCTGACCGGCGGTGACC
>JAVERH010000049.1:0-14856 GCA_034007245.1 Coriobacteriia bacterium
CCATCCGCGTGACGGGTCGTGACACGACTGGCACTGCGTGAGCCCACCGTGCTTCGGCCCGTGGCATCCGACACAGGTAGACGGCGTGTCGACGAACTGGCCCTTCTTGTGGCAGTCGGTACAGTCTATCTCCGCGTGCTTGCCCTCGAGCTTGAAGAACGGTGAGTGGTCGAAACCGGGCAGTGGATCCCAGCCGAGCGCCGCATCATGGCAGCGCTCGCAGCCCTCGATGATCCCATGGTTCTGCCCGTGGCAGTCGACACACCCGCGCGACGTCGGAGCATCGGTGTCGACCCCGGATGTATGACACTCGAAGCACGAGACGTCCTCGTGCCCACCCTTGAGCGACAGGTGATCCCCGGGAACCGGCCGCTGCAACGACCATGCGATGACCGTATGACACGGTGCGCAGGCGACGGGACCTGCACTGTGCGGAGAGCGAGCCTCGTGGCATGTCTCACACTCAGGCGATGGGACCGGCTGTTCTGTCGTATGACATCGCTCGCACCCGATGACGCCATGGAACGAGACGTTGAACTCAGCGTTCTCGTGCGTGTAGTGGGTCACAAGCCACGATGAGGTCGTGTGGCACTGATCGCACGCGCCTGTGTACGGCTCATCGTGGACGTAGTCGTGCTGTGGCTCCTTGCAGGAAGTGCACGGATTCGAACCGACTTCAGGGTGATCCGATACGAGCGCGGACTCTTGCCCGTAGTGGTCGTACTGAACGACCACCAGCCCGGCGATAATGCCCAGGATGGCGAGGAGGATCATAGTCCCCGCAACCATTGACATACGGTTCTTGGTGCTCGCTGTCATCAGTCCCGCCGATTCCTGCGTGTGCGACTCGTGAGTATTCTGATCATCATGGCACAACGGTGTCCGATACACCTATATCCACGAGCGTATGGTACGCGAATCCAATGCCAGATTCGACCTGCTCTTGAGGGTTTTCTCCGATCGAACCGCGACTGTTTACCCCCCGAGGTATGCACGCTTAAGCTCGGGGTTCTCAAGAAGGTCGGCGGCGCTACCCTCCGTGAACACACGGCCACCCTGCAACACATAGCCGCGATCAGCGATCGATAGTGCCGCGTTGGCGTTCTGCTCCACCACAAAGATCGCTACACCCTGCTCGTTGACCTGCTGGATGAGCTCGAAGTTCTGGTCGACAAGGGCCGGGGAGAGCCCCATCGATGGCTCGTCCATACAGATGAGCTTAGGGCGGCTCATGAGCGCGCGGCCGAACGCCACCATCTGCTGCTCTCCACCCGAGAGCGTACCCGCGCGCTGTTTGCGGCGCTCGGCGAGCTTAGGAAAGAACCCGTATACGCGTTCGAGGTCTGCGGCCACCTCCGCCGTGTCGTTCCTCGTGTACGCACCCATCTCGAGATTCTCGAGTACGGTGAGGTTGGGGAACAGGCGACGATTCTCCGGCACGGTCGCGATGCCGCGTCGGATGCGCTCCGCCGTGCGCAGGTTGTTGATCGCCTCACCCTCCCACAGCACCTCACCCTTGGCAGGCTTCACAATGCCGAGGATGGTCTTCATCGTCGTCGACTTACCCGAGGCGTTGCCTCCGAGAAGACACACGATCTCACTCGGATACACCGTGTAGTTCACGCCCTTGAGTATCTGGATCCGTCCGTAGTAGGTCTGGACGTCCCGGAACTCAAGCAGTGGCGTCCGCTGCTTGCTTGCCAAGGTAAGCCTCCACAACCTGGGGGTCGTTCGCCACTTCATCGTAGGTGCCCTCCGCGATCATCACGCCGTGGTCCATCGCGATGACGCGGTCCGAGACACCTTCGACCACATGCATATCATGCTCGATCATCAGGATCGTGTAGCCCGTCTCCCGAAGCATCTTTATCTGCTCCATGACCTCGTGGGACTCGGCAGGATTCATGCCTGCCACCGGCTCGTCCAGAAGCAGCAGCGTCGGGTCTGAAGCAAGCGCGCGAGCGATCTCGAGACGACGTCGATTGGCATAGCTGAGCGAATACGCCGGCTGATGCTGCCGCGGACCAGAGAAACGACCCGGGAACATGCCGAGGATATCCTGAGCCTTATCGTACATCGCCTTCTCTTCGCGACGAACACTGGGGAGGCGAAGCATAGACGCGATCGGTCCCACGCTTGTGATCGAGTGCATCCCGACGAGCACGTTCTCCAGCACGCTCATGTTGGTGAACAGCCTGAGCGACTGGAACGTACGCGAGATGCCCTTCACGTGCACGAGGTCAGGCCGGAGCCCGGCCACGCTCTCGCCCTTGAGCAGGATATCGCCCGAGTCTGGCTCATAGAGACCGCTAACGAGATTGAAGGTAGTCGTCTTACCCGAGCCGTTCGGGCCGATGATCGACACGATCTCGTTCTCGCCGACCGTGAACGAAAGCCCGTCGACGGCCCTGAGGCCACCGAAGCTCATCGAGATGTCCTGGAGTTCGAGGATCGCGCCCATCGGCTACACCTCCAGGTCCTTCTGTCCCTCTTCGATATCGAAGAGGGACTGGCGGGTCATCTCGAGCTCACGCGGGTCCTGCTCGTGCGCCTCGCGCCGGAAGATCCTGTCCGGTAGCAGTCCCTCGGGACGGAAGATCACCATGACAACGATCAGGACACCGTAGATGAGCATGCGGTAGACCTCGAAGTCACTACGCGCAGCACCAGCCACCTCACGGATGAGCTGCGGAAGCGCCTGGAGAACGATAGCGCCGAGGACGACACCGGGTATCGAGCCCATACCGCCAAGAACCACCATACACACCACGATCACCGACTGCATGAACAGGAACGACTCAGGGCTGATCACGTTGCTGTAGTAGGCGAAGAGCGATCCAGCAAAGCCCGCGATACCGGCCGAGAGAACCATGGAGAGCATCTTCGCACGCACTGCGGTGACGCCACACGATATCGCTGCGAGTTCGTCCTCCCGGAGAGCATTCCACGCGCGGCCGATACGGGAGTTCTTGAGATTGGTGAGCAGCGCCGCCAGAACGACCACACAGACGAGCACGAGATAGTAGTACTCGATCGGTTTGTCGATGATGAACCAGGCCCCGACACCCTCGAGCGCAGGCTCGGCCCCGGCGAACAGTCTCGGCGGATATATACCGGTGATGCCGTTCGGGCCGTTGGTGAGCGGAACGAGGTTGATGATAGTCAGACGCACGATCTCGCCAAACGCGAGCGTGACGATAGCAAGGTAGTCACCGCGCAGCCTGAGCGTCGGAAGCCCGATGAGGAAGCCCGCCGCCATAGCTACAAGCGTACTCGCTACGATCACTGCCAGAAACGGCCAGCGGATATCGAATTTGGGCGATGAGAGCAGCGCGGTCGTGTATGCACCGAATGCGAAGAATGCGATATAGCCGAGGTTCAGGAGCCCCGTCTCACCCATGACGATATTCAGACCGAGCGAGAGCAAGACGAAGATGAGCGAGACCACGCCGACCCGCAGCCAGGCGGTCTCGACCACCCCTGCCAGATTGAGCAGCGGAAATCCCGCCCCGATGGCAATGGCAACGCCCCATCGCACCGGGCGCGGTACGCGCGCCAAAACGTTGCGCAGTCCGCGCGATGCGGCCTCCCTGCTCCGGGTCATCCGAGCGTCTCCCATGACTACACCTTCTCCGTGACGGCTTCGCCGAGGATGCCCGAAGGACGGAACATGAGGATCACCATCAACACCACGAAAGCGATGACCGGCTGCCACCGGGTGTCCAGACGCACGCTTCCGTTGACGAACATCACCGCAGTGACCACCGCCAGAAACACGTTGCCTGCCATGAGCCTCACGCCGTGCGCTGCCGATACAGACACCAGCGCGTCGGTGCGCTCGGAAAGAAGCGTCTTGATGCCATGGTATGGCGCGAGACGATAGACGTTCATGATGCTTCGCTCGTAATCGGGCGTTCTCCGATCGCCGGAGACATGCGCAAGACGCCGCCTGGGAGCCCGGACCATCTGCACGTACAGGCCAAACACGAGACCCGCAAGCACGAACCAGGCGAGGAACCCGAGATCGACGCTGACACCGTACGTCTCGGTCATGCCGAGCACTATCGCGCCCACCACGGCACCGGGGATGTTGCCGATACCGCCGAGAACCGCCGATGTGAACGCCTTCAGGCCATACAGGAAACCTGCGTCATACTTGAGCGAACCGTAGTACATCACGACAAGAAGGCCGCCGATACCCGCGAGCGCGGAACCGACAAGGAACGTGAACGCGATCGTACGGTTGGTGTCGATGCCCATCATCTCGGCTGCTTCCATATCCTGAGACGTGGCGCGCATGGCCTTGCCGATGCGTGTCGACTTCACCAGGTACGTGAGCCCGATCATCAGTGCCGCCGAGACCCCGATGATCACGAGTGCCAGCACGCGGACGTTCACACCGAAGATACTCACGGTCATCGAACTCAAAGCAAGCGTCGGGATCGTCACCGGCTTCGGGCCGAACACGATGATGATGAGTTGCTGCAAGACGATGGAGACACCGATCGCGGAGAGCAACGGGATGATGCGCGACCGGCCACGAAGGGGCCGGTAGGCGATGCGCTCGATCAGAAAACCGAGCATCATCGGCACCAGGACCGCCGCGAGCAGAGCAAGAGCGACGGCACCCGCGACCAGCGTCCACGAGGAGTTCTGGTCGATACCCAGCGACAGCAGGGTGAAGGCCGCGACGTAACCGCCGACGGTGAACACCTCACCGTGAGCGAAGTTGATGAACTTGAGAACGCCGTAGACCATCGTATAACCGAGTGCGATGAGGGCGTAGATCATCCCCACCGTCAGTCCGCCGACAGTCACGCTCATGATGTGATCGAAGCTCACACGCCACTCCCGGTCCGGGGTCGCTTCCCGATCGAACACTCGACACTTCACGCGCCCGCGAAGGAACGTGCCTTGATAGTACCCCGGAGGTGTAGGGCAAGAAGGCCCCACACCTCCGGATAGTCGTTGTCAGTACGGACCGTCGCTACTCGACCGCCGTCCACGCCTGGCCGGAGACCTCATACCGCGGGACATTGGCCGGAGTGAGACCCTCCACGACGATATCGCCCTTGGAGACCGCACCGGAGGCCTCGGTTGCAAAACCGAACGTCCCGGTGACACCCTCGTAGGTGATGCCCTGCAGAGCGACGATGATATCCTCGGTGTCCGTCGAGCCGGCCGTCTTGATGGCCTCGATCAGCGCGCCGAAAGCGTCGTAGTTGTTCTGCGAGTAAGGACCGACATCCTCGCCGTAAGCCTCCTGATACTTGGCAGCAAACGCCTCGTACCCAGGCTGCAGCTCCTCGGGGAACCCACCGAAGGTCGCGTAGCATCCTGTGGCGTTCTCCTCGCCACCGGCCTCCGCGATGAACTCAGCCGAGCGGATGCCGTCGCCGCCCATGAAGATGACGTCGGCCATGCCCGCTTCCACCATCTGCTTGCGTAGAAGACCGCCCTCAGGGTGGTAGCCCGTGAAGATGACCACGTCGGGGCCGAACTCCTTGATGTTGGCAACCTGCGCGGAGAGATCCTTGTCGCCCGACTGGCAGTTCTGACGCAGGGTCTCGACACCCTCAGCGCCAAGGGTCGTCTCAGCCACGTCGGCCAGACCTACCGAGTAAGCACCGTTGTCGTCCATCAGGACGACCTTCTTGGCGTCGAACTCCATCGCCCAAACGGCAAGCGCCTCGCCCTGGATAGCATCGTTCCAGCAGGTGCGGAAGAAAGTGTCCGCCCCTGTCTCATTGGCCTGAGGGCCGGTGACCGAACCACTGATCTGCGGAATACGATTCTCGTAGTAGATCGGGATGGCAGAGAGCGTGGCGCCCGTTGTAAGACTGCCGATGACACCCACGACACCCTCGTCCACCATCGTCTGTGCGACGACCGCCGCCTCGGCCGGCTCCGCCTTGTCGTCGAGGATGACGAGCTCGACTTGGTAGGTCTTACCGTTCATCTCGAACGTACCGAAGTCCGCCAGCGCGAGCTCGGCGCCGTTCTTGCCGGCCAAACCGTAGTCCGGGAGCGGGCCCGTGAGGGCGGTCTGGACGCCGATCTTGATCGTCTCGACACCGCCTGACATCTCCCCGCCGGTCTCATCGCCCTCGTCTGTCGCACAGCCCGTCAGCCCGAACGCGCCGAGCCCCAGCACAACAACGAGTGTGACTGCGAGGAGCCTGCTGATCCTCATCTGCAGCATGCCGTACCCCCTTACCTATCGCGATAGCGTCGCTATCGGCTTAGTTGGGGGATTGTAACTCGCTGCCACCATGCAGACCACCACGAAGCCGCGAACGGCATCTTTGGAGCGCCGAATGGTCGCATTTTCGCGACGAACGTACGCAATAGACGTAGGAGCGTCTGCGCAGCGTGGGCAGGAGGACTTCCTACTTGGCAAGGATGGAGATCACGCTCGAGCGCACCTCCTGACCGAGTGCGCCTGCACCGCCAAGGAATCGCACCTCATGGATCACATCCGCGTGAAGCTGCAACTCGGCAGCCGATACACCGGGAAGTGAGATCGGACGGGTGAGCAGCAAGACGCTGCCGCTGTGCCCCTGCAGAACACCCCCGGCAAGCGCGTCGGGAAACTCGTCTCCCCGGACGATCGCCAAGTCGTCCCAGGAAAGTCCGGCCTCATCGACGCCATAGCGAGCGACCTGCACCGCAGTGTCGTAGCGGGTCGACCCGCCGAGCCGCCTGACGTGCCCCTCGCCCAGTGCCGCCTCCAGCCCCGTCTCCACGCTGACCGGCACCGCCGTCGGGCCACCAAAGATCACAGCGGATTGCACGCCATCGGCCTGCATCCGGCTCGCGAGTTCCGCCTGCTGCGCCGGATCCGGGTGTACGAGATAGACCGGCCATCCGTTCGCGACACAGAGTGGAGCGCCACCGAGCGCATCGGGAAACGCACCTCCGGTCGCAACGACTCCTTGGTGGTCCCAGGACGAGTCCATCTCTTCTATGGTGCGGTTCGCGATAGCCGCGGCAGTCTCGTAGCGGGTGCCACCCTCGATCCGCTCCACTTCCTCCACGCCGGGAATCTGCGCGAGCCGGGTGAAGACCGTGTCCGATACCGCGTTCGCACCGCCGAGCACGATCACATGCCGGGCACCAAGACGGGAGATCTCGGCGATCACCGGAGCGGGAAGCTCGTCCTGTCGGACGAGCAGGACCGGAGCCTCAAGAGAGCCGGCAAGCGCACTCCCTCCGAGGGCGTCGGGCCACTTCTGCGCCGTGGCGATCAACACATACGGCGAACCATCTTGCGGAAACGCGAGCCGGGAGGCGGCGATCGCTGTGCCGATCCGGTCGGTCCCCGTCTCGGCCGTACCCTCGACCCTCGTGACCGTCAACTCCGACTGCACCGGCGAGGACTCGACGAGAAGCCTAGCCGTTGCCCAGCTGCTCATCCCACTGGCGCTGATCGCGCGCACCCAGAAGCTGTAACGCCCCACGCCGAGATCCGAGAGTGTGATCGCCGAGTCGGTGATCTCGACTGGCGCCGCGCCATCGAACACGTAGCGATACGACGTCGCCCGCTCCGCATCCGGCCAGTCGATGAAGAACGAACCGTCAGCGGTGCTATAGGAGGAGCCGATCCCGGGTATCTCGGGCGGATCATCGACAACGAACTCGACCCTGCCCCACCCGCTCTCGTTACCGGCACGATCGATACACTTCACTTCAGCGAAGTGCGAGCCGGCGGTCAGGCCGAAGATCGAATACGTTGATGTGGCACCCGGAAGTACGACCTCGGTACCACTGTCTATGCGCAGACGGTTCTCCTTGAGCTCGGGCTCGGTGGAAGTCCAGACGAGCGTGCCATTGCTCGTCGATACTGTTGGTGTGGCTGGCGCGGTGATATCGACGAGGAACTCCACGATGGTCGTGGATCGCACCGGGTCCCACCAGTTGAGCGGGCTCATGGCTGTGATCGTGACCGTGTGCCAGCCCTCCGAAAGCGATGCATACGAGACACTCCTCACGGCGAGGTCCTGCCCCGACCCATCCAGCGATGCACGGTACGTCACACCCTGACCGGCGACCGACTGCCACGTGAGCGTGGCAGTCGATGTAGCGATCGCAGACGCGGGCCCGGTGAGAAGTACAGGGGCCAGAAGCTCTGGATACGTGCTCACAAGCGTCGAGCGCGCAGCGTCCATGTTGAACGCGCCCCAACCGGTCTCCGTGTCGTACCCGCACGCCCCCATGTCCTGCGCAGAGCCGAACAACACCTCGGCGAGCTGCGTACTGCTCAACCCGGGTGCGAGCCGCCACAGAGCAGCCGCTCCGCCGGCCACGAGCGGTGCCGCCATACTCGTCCCCTGCCAGAACGTATAGCCCGGCTTCGCGATCTGGGATGTACCGTCCTCATCGTAACCCGGCCTGGTGAGACCCCACACACTCTCCCCGGGAGCCAGCAGGTCCAGGCCGGTACCGTAGCTCGTGAACGACGAGCGCTGCAGTACCTGGATCGTCGTCGTGTTACTGATGACCCGGTACGAGCCAACGGCGACCACGTGATCGCAGGCTGCCGGGTACTGGACGGACTGCCCCGCATAGTTGCCCGAGGCCGCCACGACCAGAACACCGTGCGCATGTGCGTAGTCGATCGCGTCTTGAAGCGCGTTGCTCGGGCTGGGTCCGCCAAGACTCATACTGATCACTTTGCATCCGTCATCGGTCGCCTGATGGATGGCGGCGATCACCGCGCTGTCGAGGATGACCGGGGTGCCAGGCGCAATATCATCATCCCCGGGAATACCATCGACACAGATGCCCTGGACCTTGTACACGTACACCGCTGTGTCGTAGCCCACCCCAGCCGTACCGACGCCGTTGTTCGTGGCAGCTGCGATCTCGCCGGCTACGCAGGTCCCGTGAGCGGCGCTGCCCTCCGTCACCAGAGGCCCCGGCGTCACCGGGGTGATGTCATCGTCGGTCGTGATGACATCGGTCGCATAGGTGTAGGTACTGAGGAAATCCTTCCCGGCAACGACGTTGGCACCCCTGTCGGGGTGATCCATGTAAAAGCCGGTATCGATGACCGCCACCGGGAACGCCGAGGCTGACGCTCGGGCCCCGTACTGCTGTGCCGGAGACGGCATAAGATACGGCCACACCGTGTCTGCCGAGATGCTTCCCAGACCTCGCAGGTACCAGGAGCGAACATGGTCGAGGGACACCTCACCGGAAACCATAGCAGTCGGGTCGGTGAAGTGCGGGTCGTCTGGGGTGCCCGTGTAGTCCACGAGTAGCTCGCGTACGTAGTCCGGCTCAGCCCACTCCACGGCGGGATTCGCTCGCAGTGTGGCAAGCGTACTGGCGGGATCACCGCCAGCATGCACGCGATAGAGCTCACTGGGGCCGATGCGGGAGCCCCCCGCTATCCCATCGGACAGCAAGCGCACCGCGGCGTCACTACCGGACTTCGCCTTGACGATGATCCCCGCCGCACGTCCCCCGGGCGCAGGGGTCTCGCCTACCGCAGCAAATGCGACGCCTGACATCGCGAGCGCGAGAGTAACGGTCAACACGATGATGAGGCGAAGGGTCTTCACAGAGGATCCTTACGACAGGTCCCAGCGAATGCTGCGAACACATAGTCACGATACTACGGCTAACGAGTCAAACATGCACCGGTAACAGCATGTTCGTTCCCAGGGCGACCTACACGCAAGCCACTACGTCCACACCGTCAATGGCGGACCTGCCCCGCTTAGCAACGACCTCCGACGGGGAGACTCTTGCTTGATGAGCTCTTTCGGGTTGCGCCATCGACGCGACTACGAAACTGCTCACAGGGCTACTCCGATAGTCAGGCAGGGCCGGACCCCCGGACCTGAAATGGGAGGAGGGACTGTGGGCGTATCAGCTTGGATTCCGACTGCGTGCTACCAGTGCAAGGCCGGATGCGCCATTGTGGCGCGGGTTGAAGACGGTGAAATCAAGGAGATCCGTGGCAACCCGCAAGCGCACGGAAAAGCGTGCGTCAAGGGTATGTCGGGCATCTCATCAGAGTACTCACCGGACCGGCTACTCTACCCCATGAAACGAGTGGGAAAGCGAGGCGAAGGTGCGTTCGAGCGATGCTCTTGGGACGAAGCGCTCGATATCATCACCGACAAGCTCCGTGATCTGAAGGACCGGGGACAAGCCCACAAACTCACAGCCAGCTTCTTCCCCCACAGCATCACCGACCCGAAGTGGCGCTTCCTCAACGCCTACGGGGGCTTCATCAACACAGCCCTACCACACTGCGATTCGGCGAAGATCGTGGCGTGGCTTAAGACCGCGGGAGGAGTACCTAACCACCACATCCCGCCGGCCTGGTTCACGATGCCCGAGGGCGGCATCGTCCTCCTGGTCGGCCGGCACGCCTTTGGTGCCCTGGATAACGCCGCCGTCCCGCGCGACATCCTCGATGCCAAGGAGCGGGGCGCAAAGCTCGTCGTGATCGACCCCATGTTCACGCCCGATGCCGCCAAGGCCGACTGGTGGATCCCGATCAGACCTGGCGGCGATACCGCCTTCTTCCTGGGGATGATCCACCACATCATCACCGGGAACCTCTACGACCACGAGTTCGTGAACAACTGGGTCCGCGAAGGCGACTTCGATAAGCTCAAGGAGTACATCGCCGATAAGACACCCGAGGCGATGAGCAAGATCTGCGACGTGCCACCCGAGACGATCAAGCAACTGGCCGAGGAGTGCGCCAACGCCCCGGCGGTCGGCGTGGACAGCTTCAAGGGGATCATGCTGGGACAAGCCCTGGACTTCGGCCATGCGTGGACGATCTTCTCGGCCATCACTGGCAATATCGACGCCCCCGGCGGGCAGCCGCTGCCGGATCTCACGCCTCTGTCGCCGGTACTGCCCGTCCCTGATGGACCGAGTCTCGGCGAGCTGGGCTGGCACACTACCGGACCCGATCACAACGCTTTCGACCACTACTCCTTCATCATGGAGCCGACCTGGTACGAAGCCAAGGCGATCTCGGATGGCGGACTCAAGGCCCTGATAGTGGCCGAAGCCAACCCCGCACTGACGGAGATGGGTCAACAGGCCTGGCGGGATGCCGTCTGCGAGACCGATGAGAACGGCGACTATAAGCTGGAGCTCCTGGTCTCCATCGAGCTCTCCATCTCGGAGACCTCGAAATACGCCGACCTGGTACTGCCCGACCGTTCGTACTTCGAACGATGGGATCTCCTGTACATGCCATGGTGGTACAACTTCGGACATGGCATCACACTGCGCCAGCCTGTGGTCGAAGCGCCCGGCGAATGCCGACACTCCAACTCAGTGTTCATCGAACTCGGCAAGAGACTGGTACCCGAGTACTTCCAGTTCAAGGATGATGTGGAGTACTACGATATCCAGTTGGCAGGCCTGGGCCTCTCGATCGAGAAACTGCAGCAAATGGGCGGGATCTGGTCGCCGGGCACGCTCGGCTTCCGCAAGTACGAGCATAACGGTGGTTTCGGCACGCCGAGCAAGAAAGCCCACCTGTACTGGGAAGACCTGGAGGATGCCCCCGGCAACCAGGCCCTACCGCGGCCGGGACTGCCAGCGGAGTACGAAGCCAACGTGAAGGATTACCCGTTCATCCTCCTCTCCTACCGGACCATCTACCACGCCGGCACGGGACACTGGTCGCACAACAATCCACAACTGCGAGACTCGGCATCGGGCATGTACGAGAACTTCCTACTGATCAACCGTGCTGTCGCGAAAGAGTTGAGTATCGCCGAAGGACAGACGGTGCAGGTCGAAGCACCCAACGGAGGGAAGGTCAGCCTACCGGCCCGATTGACGGAGGGCCTCCGGCCCGATTGCGTCGCCATGGCTCACGGCTTCGGCCAGACGGTCGGCCGAGTAGCCACCACAGGCGGGGGTGTCAGCGACAACCTCCTGGTGCCAGATGCCAGCACCACGCTGGAATGGCAGGACGTGGTCGGCGGCGAAGCACACGTTTCAACGCGTGTCCGAATCGGGAACTAGGGAGGACGCCATGAAACAGTTGGGTCTGATGATAGATCTCAACCGCTGCATCGGCTGCAAGACGTGCGTCGTGGCATGCAGGAACTTCCACGAGCTTGTCGACCATGTCGAAGCGATGCCTAATGAGATCCCGTACTACCTGCGCGTGGAAGACCATTGTACTGGCGTCTTCCCCGATGTAGCCGTTGACACCTGGGTCGTCCCCTGCCAGCACTGCGCCGATCCGCTATGCGTAGCTTCCTGCCCGGAAGACGCCATCAGCCGAGACTCAGAGACCGGTATCGTGCGGATCGACCGGGAGAAGTGCAACGGCTGCAACGCAGTGCCGGGCACCCCGGGTGCCGATAAGCGCGACTGCGCACCGTGCATGGTCGAGTGCCCCGCTCATATCAACGTGGAGAGCTATGTCGGGCTCGCAGCCAAGGGGAAGTACCAGGAAGCCCTGAAGATCATAAAGGAGGCCAACCCTCTGCCAGCCATCTGCGGACGTGTGTGCCACCGCCCTTGTGAGGCGGCCTGCCTGCGCGCTGATGTCGACCAGGCCGTGGCCATCAACGCGATCAAGCGCTTCGTGGCCGACCAGGACCTCAAGGCCGAGACGCGATACATGCCAAAGCTGGGGGATCGCCGGGAGGAGAAGGTGGCCGTCATCGGCTCCGGCCCTGCAGGTCTGAGCTGTGCCTACTACCTGGCCCGCGATGGCTACCAGGTGACCATCCTGGAGAAAGCCCCGATACTCGGCGGAATGCTCACTCTGGGCATACCCGCCTACCGTCTGCCGCGCGATGTGATACACGCTGAGATCCAGGTCATTCGCGACATGGGAGTGACCATGAAGACCGGCATCGAGCTTGGCAAAGACACCACCATCGCCCAGCTACGCCACGAAGGGTTCGGGGCGTTCCTGATGGCTATCGGCACGCAGGACTGCAAGCAGTTGGGTGTCGAAGGCGAGGAGCTGGAGGGTGTCTACGAGGGGCTGGAGTATCTGCGCCAGACCAACCTGAGCGAGCCGGCCCCGTTGGGCAAGAAGGTAGCCGTGATCGGTGGCGGCAATGTAGCCCTCGACGCAGCCCGCACGGCCCATCGGCTGGGAGCGGAAGACGTCTTCATCCTGTACCGACGTGGCCTGGAAGAGATGCCGTCTCTACCCGAAGCGATCGCGGATACGCAGGACGAGGGCATACCTATCCACACCCTTACCCAGCCTGTCGGCTTCCGTGGCAGCAACGGTGCTGTGACGACCATCGACTGCATCAAGATGCGACTGGGCGAGCCAGATGCTTCAGGTCGACTACATCCCGAACCCGTCCCCGACTCCGGGTTCACGATTGACATAGACGCCGTGATCGTGGCACTGGGTGAAGAAGCAGACTGGGCGTGTCTGACGTCCGAGTGCGCCTGCCAGTTGACCGATGCGGGAGAGATGGAGGTCGACCCGCTGACTCTGCAAAGCAACGATCCCGACATCTTCGCTGCGGGAGATGCTGTTCGCGGCCCCAGCACCGTCATCGAAGCTATCGCCGACGGCAAGCAGGCAGCGGTATCGATCGATCGCTATCTGAAGGGGCTGGATCTACGTCAAGACAGGGCCAGAGAATGGGTGGCCGTGACCGAAGCGCAGAAGGAGAAGTACAACCCAGCCGATCGAGCACCCATGCCCCACACCGAGCCTGCGACACGCTCCCAGAGCTTCACCGAGGTCGAGCAAGGCCTGACCGAAGAGATGGTCGTGCAGGAAGGTGAGCGGTGTCTCAAGTGCGGTAGTAGCTGCCTGCAGGCCTGCCCCTACGGGGTCATCCAGTTCGATCACCAGGAGGGCAAGGCCCACAAGTGCGATCTGTGCTGGTCCCGCATCCACCAGGGCGAGGTGCCCGTATGTGTCGAGACGTGCCTCACCGACGCCATCAGTTTTGGTGAGGTCGACTTGTTGCGGCAGAAAGCAGCCGACCGAGGTCGGTCGATCATCGCTGATCTGAGCGAAGAGTCCATCCTCTACATCAAGTAAACCCGGTCCCCTGGCCTCCGGGAGGCACCGCCCGATGATCGGCAGTGCCTCCCGGACTTTCACAGAGACACGCCAGGCCTTGCGAGGCCTGCATGACAAGGGGGGTTCTTCGGCATGCCGCAAGACGAGCCTCGGTTGCCTTACCTGCAGAAGCTCAAGGGCGTGAGTATCCGATCCAAAGAACCCTCTCCTGTATGGCGCGAATCAGTGATCTCCGGCCTTGGTGGAGCGATCGGCATAGGCATCCTCTACGCGCTCACTGTGGACCTCGAGTTCGTCACCTGCTTCATGGCTCCGCTCGCAGCAACCTGCGCCTTGATCTTCGGCCTCCCGAGCTCTCCCATATCGCAACCGCGCAACGTGATCGGCGGGCACGTACTTTCCGCCCTTGTCGGGATCATCGTCTTCTCGCTCAGCGGTCAGGTCACGTGGTGGACGATGGGGCTGGCACTTGGACTGGCCATGGTCGCTATGGCCATGACGCACACGTATCACCCACCGGCTGCGGTCACGGCCCTCCTACCCGTTCTGCAGGAGATCACCTCGTTCACCTGGGTGCTCGCACCTGTGGGTGTGGGGGCGCTGCTCCTGGTCATCGTCGCTCTGCTGTACACCAACCTCTTCGCCGAACGACGCTATCCCGTCTTCTGGTGGTGAGTGACCCGTCCATCACCAACAGCGACACCGAGGAACTCAGCGGTACTGCGTACGGATCTGCGGACGGCATGACCCCGTACGGCAGGGTCATGCCTAACTCACGCAATCATGCGGCCATGGCTGCCTGCAGGCCGCTTACAAGCTCCCCCGAAAACGAAACAGACCCGAGGCCGTTTGAG
>JAVERH010000050.1:0-14679 GCA_034007245.1 Coriobacteriia bacterium
AGCCGCGCTCGCGCTCGAGCTGCCGTTCGCGCCTTTGCATGATGAGAACTGTCCGGGAATCTGTTCCCGCTGCGGAAAGGATCTCGTTGAGGGAGCCTGTTCGTGTGGACCCGACCTCTCAGGGTCACCGTTTGCGGGGTTGGGGGATATGTTTCGGGCAGATGCCGAGGAGTAGGTTCACCGATCTGCGGGAACTTCTTGTGTTCGATAGTGGTGGCTGTGCTATCATGTCGCCTTGCGCCGGCCCCGGCCGAGCGTGTGATTAGATATCACCGTGCCGCTCTGTGTAGCGGTGCCTCGAAGGGAGTACGACTCATGGCGGTGCCCAAGAGAAAGACCACCCGCGCGACTCGTGATGCGCGTCGTGCCACACATCATGTCGAGGCGCCCTCGCGCTCTGTGTGCTCACAGTGCCATGAGCCCAAACTGCCACATCGCGTGTGCCCCAGTTGCGGGTACTACGACGGCAAAGAGATCATCGACACCGAGTAAGCCGACACGGCGCCGGAGACGGCGCCGTTTTCTGTAGTGCCACGAAGGGGGCGGTCGGACCGTGCTGGGGGGCTTTTTTGCGCCACGGGGCATCGCTGTCGTCGGTGCATCCCGCAGTCCGGTCAAGGTTGGCGGAGCGGTTCTTCACAATCTGCTCGCAGCTGGTTTTCCCGGTGCCATCTATCCGATCAACCCACACGCTGACGACATCCTGGGGCTTACGGTATACGGCTCACTTCGCGCCGTCCCCGATCCCGTGGACCTTGCGATCATCGTCGTTCCGGCACAGGCCGCGATCACAGCGGTCCGGGAGTGCGGCGAGCGCGGTATCGGCTCCGCGATAGTCATCTCCGCGGGATTCCGGGAAAGTGGTCCTGCTGGCGCGAGTCTGGAGCGGGAACTCCTGGCTGCTGCCCGCGCCGGAGGCGTCCGTATCCTGGGGCCCAACTGTCTTGGTCTCATCGCCACGAACACCGACCTGAACGCTTCCTTCGCACCGATCATGCCTGCGCGCGGTGGCATCTCCTTTTTGTCCCAGTCGGGAGCACTCGGCGCGGCCATCCTGGATTGGGCACGCGGGGAGGGTATCGGGCTTGCTCACTTTGTGAGCCTGGGCAACAAGGCTGATATCTCCGAGGTCGATCTCATCAAGGCATGGTCGCGGGATCCGGGTACGAGCGTCGTTGTAGCGTATCTGGAGGCTGTCACCGATGGTCCTGCGTTCGTCGACGCGGTGAGTGCACTCGTTACGAGGGTTCCGTTCATAGCCCTCACGGCGGGCAGCTCGGACGCTGGAGCGAAGGCTGTCTCGTCACACACCGGGAGTCTTGCGGGATCAGGTGTCGCGTATGAAGCAGCATTCCGTAAGTCCGGTGCTGTACAGGCTCGAACGATCCAGGAGTTGTTCGATCTGGCTGAGGGCTTCGCCCGGCAACCACTGCCTGCGGGACCGGGTACGGTCATCCTGACCAATGCGGGTGGCCCCGCGATCCTTGCGACGGACGCGTGCGATAGCGAGGGCGTCTCTCTGGCGAGCTTGGACGCTGCGACCGTGAGCGCACTACGCGAGGCGCTTCCCGGCGCGGCGTCTGTATACAATCCTGTCGACATCCTCGGTGACGCGCCTGCCGAGCGGTTTGAGGCTGCAGCTCGCATCCTCGTGCAAGACCCCGGTGTTCGTTCGATGATCGTGATCCTTACGCCCCAGGCGATGACTCAGCCGCTCGAGACTGCGGAGGGCGTCGCGCGGGTGGCTGCCGAGAGCGGGATCACGACGTTGGCGGTATTTATGGGGGACCAGACCGTCGCTGAGGCTGCTGCTGCTCTACGCGCCGACGATATTCCCAACTACGCGTTTCCCGAGCGGGCAGTCGCGACGCTGGCTGCGATGCAGCGACACGGGTATCGCCGCGGACTGCAGCCGATTGCCCCTCTTGTGATCGAGGCCGACCGGCAGGTCGTACGAGACGCGATCGATCATGCGCGAACCGCAGGCCGGACGTTCATCACGGAGTCGTCGGCCGATCGGATCGCCTCCGCCTATGGGTTACGCACGCCGGGTTCGGGCCTTGCTCGTGATCTTGGCGAGGCAGTGGCCCTGTCCGAACGGATCGGCTTCCCAGTCGTCATGAAGATCGCAAGCCCCGACGTACTGCACAAGTCGGACATCGGCGGGATCGTGTTCGATATCGCATCATCGCAGGAGGTGGGCACCGCTTACGACGTGATCATGGATCGCGTGCTGCGCAGGCTGCCCGACGCTACGATTTGGGGCGTCACCATCCAGGAGCAGATCCCGCAGGGTCGGGAGGTCATCATCGGCGTCAACCGGGATGCGGCTTTCGGACCGATCCTGATGTTCGGTCTCGGCGGTATCTACGTGGAGGTCCTGAAGGATGTGTCGTTCAGGATGTGCCCGGTCACGCCGAACGAAGCGCGAGAGATGATCGATGAGATCCGGGCGCATGCTCTTCTGCGTGGTGTGCGTGGTGAGGCACCTGCGGACATAGACGCGATCGTGGACGCTATCTGTCGCGTATCCGCGCTTGCTATGGAGTTCAGCGATATCAGTGAGCTCGACATCAATCCGCTCATCGTCGGTGAGCGTGGCAGTGGGGCCATAGCGGCCGATGTCCGCATCGGGATCGGAGGGTGATCATGCGATCCATCATCGTCACATCCACCAAGCCGTACACCGGCAAGAGCGGCATCGCCGTCGCACTTGCGCAGGTGTTCGCAGACCGGGGACTCGATGTCGGGTACTTCAAGCCGTACGGGACCATGCCTGTCTTGGTGGACGACCTCACGACTGATGAGGATGCCCTGTACGTCAACCAGACGCTCGTGCGTCCCTCGGACATCGCCGACGTGTGTCCTGTCGTCAGGACACAGGGACTTATCGAGCGTGTCCTTGGCGGGTCGAACCCCGATATGGAGACCACCGTCCTCGAAGCATGGAGGCGCTGTGCCGATGGGCGGGATGTGATGATCATCGAGGGCCCGACCGAGCCCGGTCAGGGCGTGTGCACGGGTCTCTCGCTCACCGATGTAGCGACGCTGTTCGACGCGCCGGTCCTGTTGATCGATCGTCCGCGTTCCACCGATCTGCCGGAGGATGCGGTGTGGGCCTCGCGCATCATCGGAGATCGACTGGCCGGCCTGCTTATGAACGGTGTGCACGAAGCGCGCCTTCCTGTGACACGTGATCGCATCATGCCGTTCCTCGAGTCGCGGGGCGTTCCTGCGCTGGGGGTCATTCCGTACGACCCGGGCCTTGGTTCGGTCACGATCCAGGAGATCGTCGATGCGCTCGATGCGGTCGTGCTGACCGCGCCCGATCGTCTCGAAAACACCGTGGAGGCGTTCATGGTGGGCGCGATGGGGCAGGAAAAGGCACTACGGTTCTTCAGGCGCAAGGCCAACAAGGCGGTCATCACAGGCGGCGATCGTGCTGATGTACAGCTGGCGGCACTCGAGACGAGTACACGCTGTATCGTACTCACTGGTAACCTGTTGCCGGACCCGTTCGTAGTCACACGTGCCGAAGAGTCAGGTGTCCCGATGTTGATGGTGGACACCGACACGCTCACCGCCGTGGAACGCATGGATACGCTGTTGGGTCGCGTTCACCTTCATGATCCCGTTAAGGCTGCTAGAATACGCGCCATGCTCGAGCGCGAGTGCGATCTCGAGCGACTGTTGCGAGCAATGCAGCTCGACTGACCCGGCGGATAGGAGTGCTCGTGAGCGATGTGTCCGCGACCATTGTGGTCGACGTGATGGGTGGCGACGACGCACCCGATGTGGTCCTGGAAGGGGTCGCATCCGCTCTCATGGCTGACCCTGACCTCCGGGTGATGCTTGTAGGGCCCGCCGAAGTCGTGAACTCCTTCGATGGGGTGGACCGCTGTGTCGCGGTGGTCGCCACGGAGGTCATCTCGATGGCCGAGCATCCTGCCGGGGCGGTTCGGGCGAAGAAGGACTCCTCGATCGTGGTTGGTGCGCGACTCGTTCACGAGCATCAGGCCGGTGGCTTCTTCAGCGCCGGCAACACGGGAGCATGTATGGCGGCAGCGACTTTGGTCGTAGGTCGTCTCAAGGGTGTACAGCGCCCTGCGCTGGCATCCATCATCCCTGGCGGAGGGCGTCCTACGGTCTTATTGGACGTGGGCGCCAACGCGGACGTGAAGCCTGAGATGTTGTTGCAGTTCGGCCACATGGGGGCGGCGTATGCCCGGGTGATGCTCGGTGTGGAGTCGCCTACGGTCGGTCTGTTGAACATCGGTGAGGAGCCGACGAAAGGCTCTCAGCTCGCCCAGGATGCGTACCGGCTCCTCGAGGGCGGCTTGCAGGGATTCATCGGCAACGTGGAGGGTCGAGCAGTCTCTTCGGGTGTCGTGGATGTCATCGTGACCGATGGGTTCACCGGGAACGTGACCCTTAAGGTGCTCGAGGGGCTGTCGAAGATGCTGCTCGGTGAGGTGAAAGAAGCACTCACTTCTTCGATGATCAATAAGCTTGCCGGTGCAGTCGTGCAGCCGTCGCTCGGTGCGCTCAAGGAGCGCCTGGATCCTGAAGTGTACGGTGGCGCTCCGCTTCTTGGTGTCGACGGCGTATGTATGATCGGTCATGGGAGTTCCGGTGCGCGCGGGGTTGCCAGTGGCATCGCGGCAACGGCTCGGGCTGTTCGCGGAGACCTTCCTTCGATCATCTCTGCGGCCGTCTCCGGCAAAGTGGTGTAGCTGTCGTGAGGTCCTGAAGTGGTATGACGACCCTCATCGGATACACTGCTCGGACACCCGGGCCTCTGAGTCCGCGATACGAGGGAAGGGGCTTCAGTCCAGATGACATATGCAGCCATCACCGGTATCGGGATATATCTTCCCGAGCGGATACTCACCAACGATGACCTGTCACGGATGGTGGATACCGACGATGAATGGATCGTGAGTCGAACCGGCATACGGGAGCGACGTCTTGCTGGCCCAGACGAGGCCACGAGCACGATGGCGGCTGCAGCCGGTGCTGCCGCGATCGCCGATGCTGGTCTGAGCGCTACAGATATCGACTTCCTCGTGGTCGGCACGGGTAGTCCAGACCACATCATGCCCTCTACGGCGGCTCTCACGCAGGACTTACTCGGACTGCGCTGCGGCGCAGTCGATGTGATGGCCGCGTGCACGAGCTTCATCGCTGCGCTTCAGCACGGTACCTCGCTCATCGAGGCCGGACGTGCCGCGCGCGTGCTCGTGATAGGCGCCGATGCGCTCACGCGCCACGTGGACTTCAGCGACCGGCGGACCTGCGTGCTCTTTGGCGACGGCGCCGGTGCGGTGATCCTCGAAGCGTCGGACGAGGCTGGAGTGCTCGGTATCGACCTCGGTGCAGACGGCTCCGGGGCCGGGGTGCTCAGTATTCCAGCTGGTGGTTCCGCCGCTCCGTGCACCGCCGGGCGCGTGGAGGCGGGGGAGCACTATCTGAAGATGTCCGGAGGCGAAGTGTTCAAGTTCGCCGTTCGGATTATCCCTGAGACGACACGGCGGGCCCTCGAGTCCTCGGGACTCACCGTGGAGGACCTGGCGTGGCTCGTGCCGCATCAGGCCAATCAGCGCATCCTGGATGCCGTGACGCCGCGCCTCGGCATCGACCCCGATCGGGTGTTCTCCAACGTCGAGCTGCTGGGCAACACATCCGCAGCGTCGATTCCTCTTGCTTTACATGACCTGTATACTGACCACCACTTGCACTGCGGTGACGTGGTTGCACTAGTCGGATTCGGCGCTGGCCTCACCTGGGGAGCAGCGGTCGTCCGCTGGACGAAGGGGCCCAACGAATGACGCTTTCGACACGCGTGAGTGCACTGCTTGGTATCGACTATCCGATCATCCAGGGCGGCATGGCCTGGACAGCGACAGCTGAGCTCTCCGCCGCAGTGAGTAACGCGGGAGGCATCGGTGTGATCGGTGCCGGGCATATGCCGACCGACGTGCTTCGTGAGCAGATCATGCTTGCCAAGGAGCTCACCGACCGGCCGTTCGGCGTCAACCTGATGCTGCTAACCCCACACATCGACGGCATCGTTCAGATGGTCATCGATCAACGCGTACCGATGGTGACCACCGGCGCAGGTAATCCCGGCAAGTACATGACCGCCCTGAAGGACGCCGGTATCAAGGTCATCCCGATCGTCCCGTCTGTCGCGCTTGCCAGGCGTATGGAGTCCATCGGAGCCGACGCTATCATCGGCGAGGGGATGGAAGCCGGTGGTCATATCGGCGAACTGACCACCATGGTTCTCACTCCTCAACTGGTCGACGCCGTGGATATCCCGGTGATCGCCGCAGGTGGTATCGCAGATGGTCGCGGCGTCGCTGCAGCCTTCGCACTCGGTGCGGAGGGTGTGCAGCTCGGTACGCGATTCATGTGCGCCGAGGAGTGCACGATCCACCCCTCCATCAAACAGCAGGTACTCAAAGCCAAGGACCGCGACACCGTTGTGACCGGTCGCTCGACCGGTCATCCCGTGCGTGTGCTGAAGAACCGGCTGTCGCGCCAGATCATGGAGCTCGATCGCGAGAACCGCGCCGAGGAGATCGAAGCGCTCGGTGCCGGGAAACTCGCGCTTGCGATGCGTGAGGGTGACACTGACATGGGAAGCCTCATGGCGGGCCAGTCGGCAGCGATGGTATGTAGGATCGAACCGGCGGGGGATATCGTTTCCGAACTCGTACGCGAAGCTCAGGCAGTGATGGGTAGACTTGCCTCCATGAGGGATGCATAACGATGGGCCGCCAGGTCGCATTCGTCTTCCCGGGGCAGGGTTCCCAGCGTATCGGTATGTTGGACCGGCTGCCCGCACGGGAGGTGGTTTCCGATCTTCTTTCGCGCGCTGAGTCGCTTTGTGGGTTGCCTCTCGAGCGGATCGCGACCGAGGGGCCATCCCCGGCACTTGCAGATACTCGCGTTGCGCAGCCGCTACTCTTCATAGCAGGCTTGGCCTGGGCGCGCGATCTTGCGGGCAGGGGCGTGGATGTCGTGGCGGTGGCCGGGCACAGTCTCGGGGAGTATGCGGCTCTGGCATTCGCAGGTGTGTTGGACGATATCGATGCGCTCACGTTGGTGTGCGAGCGGTCACGCGTGATGGGTGATGTCGCATCGTCGGCGGACGGGACCATGGCCGCTGTTCTCGGTATGGATCGTGCGTCGGTCAACGCGGTGATCGGTGATCTGGATGGAGTGTGGGTCGCCAACGATAACGGCCCCGGTCAGGTGATCATCTCCGGCACGTACGCAGGTATCGAGAGAGCTATCCAGGTGCTTGCAGCAGTGGGGGCACGTAGGGTGGTCCCACTCGATGTCGCTGGTCCGTTCCACACACCACTGATGGCTCCGGCTGCAGACGCCTTCGGACCGACCCTCTCATCTGCTGTGTTCGAGCACGCGCGGATTCCGGTTTCTCAGAACACCGATGCGTCCCTGATCACAGATGCTGTGCGCATCCGCCAGCGGCTCAGCGGGCAGATCGTCTCTCCCGTCGGATGGACGGCTACGCTCGATGTACTTCGTGATGCAGGCGTGGAGGTGCTCGTGGAGTGTGGTCCGGGTTCGGTGCTCACCGGTATCGTCAAGCGTTACGACGGTCTCGAAGGGGTATCTGCCGAGACAGATGGGGTAGATCGCGTACTGGAGGTGATCGGTCGATGAGACGTCTCGAAGCACGTGTGGCGCTCGTGACGGGCGCATCCCGCGGCATCGGAGCGGCAGTCGCGCGGCGTCTCGGCGTAGAAGGTGCATCGGTGGTGGTGAACTACGCGGGTCGTGCGGATGCTGCAGCCGAGATCGTAGCCGCCATCGTGGGCGCCGGCGGGTCGGCGATCGCGGTGCAGGCCGATGTGAGCGACCCGGCGGCATGTGCGGCGCTCGTCGAAGCGGCCGTTGATCACTTCGGGCGCATCGATATCCTGGTGAACAACGCGGGTATCACGCGTGACGGCCTTCTCGTCCGCATGTCGGACGACGACTGGCGAGCCGTCATCGACACCAACCTGTCTGGAGCGTTCTACCTGTCCCGCTCGGTCGGCAAGCTGATGATGAAGCAGCGCTCTGGCTCGATCGTCAACATGGCGTCAGTAGTGGGCATGATGGGCAATGCGGGGCAAGTCAACTATGCTGCCGCAAAAGCAGGCCTCATCGGCATGACGAAGAGTATCGCTCGCGAGTTGGCCGGAAGAGGCGTGCGCGTCAACGCTGTAGCGCCGGGTTTCATCACCACGGATATGACAGACGCCCTTTCCGATACCGCACGCGAGAGTGCGGTATCCTCTATCGCCATGGGTCGTCTGGGCACGCCTGAAGACATAGCTGCGACCGTTGCGTTCTTGGCGAGCGACGACGCTGGATATATCACCGGTCAAGTCATAGCCGTCGATGGCGGCATGACCTACGCATAGCCGGACCCAACGCGGTAGCGCTGGAAGGAGGTGTTTCGTATGGAGCATGAGGAGATCTTCGCTAAGGTCAAGGATGTCATCATCGACCAGCTCTCTGTCGATGATGGTGACGTTGCCATTGAGGCGTCGTTCTTTGACGACCTGGGCGCTGACTCGCTCGACATCGTCGAGCTTGTGATGGCACTCGAGGACTCGTTCGGCGTTTCCATTCCGGATGAAGAGGCCGAGTCGATCAAGACTGTCGGCGACGCGGTCGAATACATCGCAGCAAACATGGACTAGTGCGGTGCTCGCAGCCGCTTCGCGGCGGCACCACTCCTGTGCGGGTGGTGCCGCCGACGTAACTGGAGGATGCACCGTGGATATACCTTCACTCACCATAGGATCGCGAACCGCACGTCTCCCGGTAGTGCAGGGCGGGATGGCGGTTCGGATCTCGCTCTCGCCGCTTGCGGCGGCGGTCGCCCGTGCGGGGGGTGTGGGACTGATCGCCGGAACGGGGCTCACCGCTGATGAGTTGGCGGCCGAGGTCCGCGCCGCCCGAGAGGTCACCGATGGCGTCATCGGTGTGAACATCATGGTTGCGGTACGTTCGTTCAAAGAGCTGGTTCACGCTGCGATCGATAGTGGTGCTGACTTGATAGTCGCCGGCGCTGGGTTTTCCCGGGATATGTTCGGCTGGTGTCGTGATGCGGGTGTCGAGTGTGTGCCGATCGTCGGCTCAGCTCGTGTCGCACGTCTGTCCGAGAAGTTCGGCGCCTCGGCAGTCGTCGTGGAAGGTGTCGACGCTGGGGGTCATCTCGGCACCGACCGGTCTATCGACGACCTGCTCCCGGAGATCCTGGAAGCGGTCGATATCCCTGTGATCGCGGCGGGGGGCATCGTCACCGGTGCGGATATCAAGCGTATGCTTGACGCTGGCGCAGCGGGAGTCCAGATGGGCTCTCGGTTCGTAGTGACGGTAGAGTGCTCTGCCCCGGATGTGTTCAAGCAGCTCTATGTGAATGCATCGGCAGACGAGATCGTTCTCACCAAGAGTCCGGTTGGTCTGCCTGGACGGGCGATCCGCAACCCGTTTACAGAGCGATTGGCTGCGGGTGACTACCCACGTATCGAGCGATGTGTGTCGTGCCTCAAGCAGTGCGGCAAGGAATACTGCATCATGGACGCTCTGCAACGATCGCAGTCCGGTGATGTCGTTGACGGCCTTGTTTTCGCCGGGACCTCGGCTGCACGGATCACCGAGATCCTAGCCGTGCAGGATCTGATGGACCGCCTCGTAGCCGAGTGGCTCGTGGCGAGCGGGGAGGAGTAAGGCGTGGATAGACGTATAGTCGTCACAGGGCTTGGTGCGGTTTCATCGGTAGGTATCGGTGCCAGCGATATCTGGGAGTCGATCGCCGCGGGTCGTAGCGGGGTGGGGCCGATCACTGCGTTCGACGTGTCGGAGTACTCCACACGCTTTGCGGCGTATCTGAACGACTGGGATCCTTCCCCGTGGTTCGAGCCGAAGGAGGCTCGTCGACTGGCGCGCTTCCAGCAGTTCGCCGTCGCATCAGCGCTCATGGCCGTCGAGGATTCGGGCCTGGAGATCGATGAGCATAACGCGGAGCGCGTCGGTGTCATCGTTGGTTCGGGTATCGGTGGTCTCGGGACGATGGAAGAGCAGAAGGCGATTCTTGACGCGAAGGGGCCAGGGCGGGTGAGCCCGTTCTTGGTGCCGATGATGATCGTCGACCTTGCGGCCGGACAGATATCCATCCGTCTCGGCGCAAAGGGCATCAACTACGCTCCTGTCTCCGCATGCGCCACAGGCAACCACTCCATCGGCGAGGCTGGCGAGGTGATCCGCCGTGGTGATGCGGACGTAGTGCTTGCCGGTGGTTTCGACTGCGGTGTCACGCCGCTCGGGCTCGCGGGCTTCTCGGCGGCGCGGTCGCTCTCCACGCGAAACGACGATCCGCAGGGTGCATCGCGTCCGTTCGATGCGGAGCGCGACGGGTTCGTGATGGGTGAGGGTGGCGGCGTGATCGTTCTCGAGGAGCTCGAGCATGCGCGCGCACGGCATGCTCGTATATACGGTGAACTCGCCGGCTACGGCGCGTCGGCCGATGCGTATCACTTGACGGCACCGGATCCGTCAGGCGATGGGGCGCGTCGGGCCATGCTGCAGGCGCTTGCCCGGGCGCGGATCGATGCGTCGGACATGGACTACATCAACGCCCATGGCACCTCTACGGGACTCGGAGACGCTGCTGAGACCCGGGCGATCAAGCAGGTCTTCGGTAGGGATGTACCGCCGGTGTCGTCGACGAAGTCCATGACCGGTCACCTCCTCGGTGGTGCGGGTGCGCTCGAGGCTGTCATCTGCCTGATGGCCATGGATCACGGCGTGTTGCCGCCCACGATCAACTACGCGACCCCCGATCCCGAGTGCGACCTGGACTACGTTCCTAACGTGGCTCGTGAGGCGCGCATAGGTACCCTTATGAGCAACTCGTTTGGCTTCGGTGGCCACAACGCGACGTTGATCTTCAGGGCACTGGAGGGCTGAGGCATGACCGATGACCTGCGTACGCGAGCTGAAGAGCTGCTCGGCTACCGGTTCTCTGACGACCGTCTTCTGGCAGAGGCGCTGACCCACCCGTCGTACGCCGCGGAGCATGGTGGGATGGAATCTTACGATCGGCTCGAGTTCCTCGGGGACGCAGTGCTTGGATTCATAGTGGCCGACAGGATGTTCCGGACGTTCCCGGAGGAGCCCGAGGGGGATCTCACAAAGCGCAAGCACTCCATCGTGTCCGGCGCGGCTCTCTCACCTGTTGCGACGGCCCTTGGAGTAGGGGATCTGCTCCGGCTCGGCCGTGGTGCCGACGCGGCGGGCGAAAGAGAGCGTCCATCGGTGCTGGAGAATGCACTCGAGGCACTTGTCGGTGCTGTTTATCTGGACGGAGGCCTCGAGCCCGCGCGTGAGTTCGTGGCGGGGTTCGAGACCGCTCTGCCCACACAGCACGCGAGTGCTGCCGCTGATGCGAAGTCGCTCCTGCAGCAGTGGACCCAGGCGGATAGCGGCTCGCTGCCCGTGTATCGGGTCGTGGCGGCCGAGGGGCCTCCGCATGCGCGCACGTTCACCGTCGAGGTGTCGATCGACGAACGCGTGACGGGGACCGGCACGGGACCCTCGAAACAAGCTGCAGAAAAGGCGGCTGCTGCACAGGCGCTCGCAGTTCTGGAGGATGCAGATCAGGGCACCTGAGGTCCTGTCGTGCTGTGGTAGGATACGGGACGTCCAGCGCTGGATGTTCTCGCCGCTTCGTTCCCGCACACCTGATGAATGGGCTGTCACTTGTACCTGAAGTCGCTCACCCTCAAAGGGTTCAAATCCTTCGCTGATAAGAGCCGCCTCGTACTCGAGCCGGGAGTGACGGTCGTCGTCGGTCCCAATGGGTCGGGTAAGTCGAATATCTCCGACGCCGTCTTGTGGGTGCTCGGCGAACAGTCGGCCAAGTCGCTGCGCGGTAACTCGATGGAAGACGTCGTCTTCGCGGGCTCGTCCGCGCGTCAGGCGGTCGGTATCGCCGAGGTCGACCTCGTCCTGGATAACAGTTGTGGGACGCTCCCGCTGGAGTTCAACGAAGTCACGATCACACGCCGTATGTTCCGGAACGGCGAAAGCGAGTACCTCCTCAACCAGTCCCCCGCACGACTACTGGACATCCATGAGCTGCTGCACGATACGGGCCTGGGGCGCGACACACACTCCATCATCAGTCAGGGTCGCCTTGACGGGATACTCAACTCGAGGCCGGAAGACCGGCGCGCACTGATCGAGGATGCGGCTGGTGTGCTCAAGCACAAGAAGCGCAAGGTTCGCGCAGTGCGGAAGTTGACCACGATGGACGTGCATCTCGATCGCATCCGTGACGTACTCACCGAGATAGACCGCCAGCTCAAGCCGCTACAGCGCCAAGCGGACAAGGCTCGCGAGTACCGGGAGATCGAAGCAGAGCTGCGCGACCTCGAGGTGTCACTCGCGGTATCGGACCTTCGCGGACTCCAAGGGCAGTGGGACGTACTGGAGCACCGCGAGAGGGAGCATGATGCCGAGGTCGAACTTGCGCGCTACCGGCTGTCCGAGAAAGAGCGAGAGCTCCAGACCTTTCAGTCGCTGCTTGAGGAGAAGGGTCTCTTCGTTGGAGATCTGTCCGACCAGCGCAGGCGTCTGCAGTCTGTTCTCGAGCGCACGAACTCGGGCCTGCTCTTGCTCGAAGAGAAGGGCAAGAACCTCGTCGAGCGTCTATCCGAGCTTCGACAGAAGTTCCACCAGAGTGGGACGCGACTCGAGGCCCGTTCTGCCGAGCTCACGCAGATCGCCGAGGAACGTGCCGTCACGGAAGCCAGACTGCAGGCGCTCTATACGCAACTGAGCGAGTTGCGCAGGGAGTCCGAGACGGCGCGCAAGCAGCGTCTTGCGGCTGACGAGTCGCTGACGCGCACCATGACCGACACGCGTCGTGCTCGCAAGGACGTAGACGATGCTCGCCTCGAGCTCACCGACATACAGCAGGCACTTTCGGGCTTTGCTCTGGAATCAGAGATACTCGCCGATCGCGCGAAGGCTATCAGGGACAGTCGCTCCACGCTGATGCAGACGCTATCAGCCAAGCGCACGCGACTCGAGCAGCTCACCGCGCGGATAGAGCGCACTCGCAGGGAGGCCGACCTCGCATCGTCCGAGGTCGACAAGCACGTCAGACTGAACGAGTCCAAGCGTGTGGCGCTCGATCGGCTCCGGAACGATATATCGGAGGTCCGTGCCGAGATACGGGCGCTCGAGGAGGTCGATCGCGCCTTCGAGGCAGCATCGCCTGCACTGGCGACGTTGCTTGCCCGGGACGAGCAGTTCCCTGGTGTGATCGGTCCCGTCACCAACCACATCACTGTCCCGAAGGAGTTCGAGGGTGTCGTCGAGCGCGTGCTTGGCGCTGACGTCTTCTGCGTACTGGTGCGCGAGCGTGATGACCTCGAGCGTACTGTCGCTCTTCTCGAGGAGAACGGCGCAGCGGACTTCTCGCTTCTGGCGGTTGACGCCGTCGCGCCCCGTGTTATGCCCGCCGACTGTCCGGGGGTGCGGCTGCTTGACGTCATCGAATGTCCGGCTGATATCAGGCCTGGACTGGAGGCGCTTATCGGCGATGTGTGTGTTGCCGAATCGCTGAAAGACGCGCTCTCCGAAGCTGGCGGTCCCTGGAGAATGGTCACTCGCGAGGGTCATATGGCATGGGCTGGTGGCCGCGTCCGCGTGGGCCCCAACCTGGATGAGGATTCAGGCGTGCTCACGCGCAAGCGCCAACTGGTGGACCTGCGTGATCGTTATGCGTCGCAGGACTCGGAGCTCGGTGAAGCCGAGGCGTGTCTCGTTGCGCAGGGAGAGGCGCTCGCCGCCGCGCAGCAAGACGCTCTCGGTCTGTCGCAAGAGATCGCCGCACTCACGGGTGAGGAGGCGTCACTCCGTGAAGAAGTCGGACGACTCGAGCAAAGCGTGACCGAGTCGGACAGTGAAGCTGCTTCGATCGATCTCCGTATCCGTCAGATCGAGGAACGCACCACGAAGGACCGGCCGGCGCAGCGAGCGCTTAGCGACCGGATCGAATCGGGTCTTCGTGCGATCGAGGAGCTCGAGGATGCCACAGTCGCCATGCGTGAGGACCGAGACGTTCGGTTCCGTGAGGAGAGCGAGGTCACGAGTCGCCTCGGTGCGTGTCAGGTGGAGATCGCCGGGGTCTCCGAGCGAGAGGTCCACCTGAAGCGCCGTCACGGTGCACTCACTTCGGAGCTGCGCGAGCTCGAGTATGCCGTTGCGCACTCGAGCGAGACCGCCGAGGCGCTCGAGTCACTCCGTGCCCGGGTGGAGCCGCTGTACGAGCTCTACCAGGTCCTCCTCGAACGGGCCGAGCACTGGGCTGACAAACTGCGTGATCGTGCACGGTTCGAGCAGGCCGACTCCGAGTCTCTGCGCCAGACCATCCATGACGGGCAGGAGGCCGTACGGACCGCACAGGGGGCCGTACAGGCAGCGTTGGACGTGATGTCCGACGTCCGCGTGGAAAAGGCCTCTCTTGAGGTCCAGGTGACCGCTGCCGTACGTCGCATCGTGGAGGATCTCGGCATGCCCGTCGAGCGTGCACTCGAGCTACCACCGATCGAAGACCGAGCTTCTGCGGCGGATCGGGCTGTT
>JAVERH010000051.1:0-14549 GCA_034007245.1 Coriobacteriia bacterium
ACGAAGAGGAGGTCCGCGCCACAGCGGAGCGCCGGGCGATGCTGGCGACATTTCAGCCGCCCGAACTCGATGCGGCACTCGTTCGCCACTTCATCGGCGATCGTGCGCTTCATACAGCGCAGGCTGATGCTTTGGTGCACCTCGCCGCCGGTCGCTCGACGCTGGCCGTCATGGCGACCGGCCGGGGCAAGTCGCTCATCTTCTTTCTGCATGCAGCGCGTGAGGCGATCACCCGCGGGCGTGCGTCGGTGTTCGTGTACCCGCTTCGTGCGCTTGTGGCCGACCAGGCGTTCGTCTTGGAGGATCGCTTTGGCGAGCTCGGCTGTGCCGTGGCGACCGTGACCGGCGAGACATCCGCCTCAGGACGGGATGTTGCGTTTGCCGCTCTTGCCGATGGTTCGCTCGATGTGGTGCTCACCACGCCGGAGTTCCTCGACCGTCACGCAGCGCGGTTCGCGGCGTCCGGTCGCATCGGCTTCGTTGTCATCGATGAGGCTCATCATGTGGGTCTCTCGCGTGCTGGCCATCGCCCGGCGTATGGCCGGCTTGGCGAGGCTGCCCGTACGCTCGGTGAGCCGACGGTTCTCGCGGTCACGGCCACAGCGCCGGACGATGTCGCAGATGCCATCATCTCCGACCTCGGCATCACCTCCGTGGTACTGGATCCCACAGTGCGCGATAACCTGACGATCGCCGATCGGCGCGGCGTGGATGACAAGGTCGCGTATATCGCGGGTATCGCGGCGCGGGGCGAGAAGGTCATCGTGTACGTGAACAGTCGGGATGTCTCGGTGAAGCTGGCCCGCCAGATCCGCAGGCGGCTCCCGGACCTCACTCACCGCGCGGTCTTCTACAACGGTGGTATGACCCGTGAGACCAGGCATGCCGTGGAGCGTGCTTTCCGTGAGGGCGATATCACCGTGGTGGTCGCCACGAGTGCGTTCGGCGAGGGGGTCAACATCGGCGACGTGCGTCACGTGATGCTGTACCACCTGCCGATGGGCGAGGTGGAGTTCAACCAGCTCTGCGGACGCGGTGGGCGAGACGGGCAGGAGGCCTGCATCCACCTGCTCTACGGCGAACGCGACGTGCGCCTGAACCGCATGATCCTCGAGTCATCGGCCCCGGTACGCGAGGATCTTGGCGCACTCTACCTCTCACTCAAGGAGATATCTGGAGATGCCGACGGCCTCATCGAGACCACCAACGCCGAGCTGGCCGAGCGCGTGAAGCGCCGTCGATCGAAGTCGGGTCTGAACGATAAGGGTGTCTCCACGGGGATCGGCGTCTTCCGCGAGCTCGGTCTGGTGGCCAGCGAGGGTACCGGTGCATATCGACGGCTGACGATGCTTCCAGCACCTGATGCCAAGCTGAACCTCGCGGATTCAGTACGATACGCAGAAGGGCTCGACGAGATCGCGGGTTTCGAGGCGTTTCGTGTGAGAGCGCTCGGGTCGGCGGCGGATGAGTTGCTGCACGCGTTCGACCGGCCTATCCTGCCTACACTAGAGTGAACGCATCCGGGCCGGACGGTCATGACGCGATAGCCGGGTGCCACATACCAATTCTGGAGGACCGCACGTGTCGGTGACGCTCGAGGGGCTCGAAGCCCAGATCCGCTCATACAACCCCTCGGCCGACTTGCGGGGGGTCGAGGACGCGTACGCGTTCGCGCTCGAACATCACGCGGGACAGATGCGTAAGAGTGGTGAGCCGTTCATCACGCACCCGATCGAGGTGGCGATGATCCTTGCGTCGCTCAATCTCGACACCGCCACCATCCAGGCTGCGCTGCTGCATGATGTTGTAGAGGACAGCGCGGTCAGCCTCAAAGAGGTCCGGGAGCGGTTCGGCGATGAAGTCGCCGTTCTCGTCGATGGTGTCACCAAGCTTGGTCGGATCAAGTTCGACTCGCTTGCTGAGGCGCAGGCCAACAACCTCCGCAAGATGCTCATCGCCATGGCAAAAGACATCCGCGTGATCCTCATCAAGCTTGCCGACCGTCTTCACAACATGCGCACGCTGGCTGCACTGCCCGAGGAGAAGCGTCACCGCAAGGCGATCGAGACTATGGAGATCTACGCACCGCTCGCACACCGGCTCGGCATCAGTTCGATCAAGTGGGAGCTCGAGGACCTCGCGTTCTACTACCTCGAGCCACGTAAGTTCGCGCAGATCCAGAAGATGGTGGCCGAGAGTCGCAGTGCCCGTGAGGCGTATCTACACCAGGTGATCGACCAGCTTTCGAGCGAGCTTGAGGACATCGGGATCACGAGCGAGATCGGCGGACGCCCAAAGCACCTGTACAGCATCTATCAGAAGATGACGCACCGCGGAAAAGACTTCTCGGAGATCTACGATCTCATCGCGCTTCGCGTGATCGTCGATTCGGTGAAGGACGTCTACGGTGCGCTCGGTACCGTGCATTCCATCTGGAAGCCGATGCCCGGTAGGTTCAAAGATTACGTGGCGATGCCCAAGTTCAACATGTACCAGTCGTTGCACACGACGGTCATCGGGCCTGCCGGTCGACCGCTCGAGATCCAGATCCGTACCGAGGAGATGCATCGCACCGCCGAGTACGGCATTGCCGCCCACTGGCGCTACAAAGAGGGCGGCCGCGCAGACGAGGCGTTCGACGAACGGCTCGCCTGGCTTCGCCAGATGCTCGAGTGGCAGACCGAGCTCAAAGACCCGCGCGAGTTCATGGAGGCGCTAAAGATCGACCTGTTCGAGGATGAGGTGTTCGTCTTCACCCCGAAGGGAGACGTGGTCTCTCTGCGCCGTGGTTCCACGCCGATCGACTTCGCGTACGCGATCCACACCGAGGTGGGGCACCACTGCGTGGGTGCCAAGATCAACGGTTCGATCGTCACGCTCGACCATGAGTTGCAGATGGGCGATCGGGTGGAAGTGTTGACCAGTAAGAACTCATGGCCGAGCCGCGATTGGCTCTCTATCGTGCGGACATCGTCGGCGCGGAGCAAGATCCGTAACTACTTCTCGCGGGCGAGTCGCGAGGATGACCTCGTGAGGGGTAAGGATGAGTTCGGGCGCATTCTCCGCAAGCAGGGGATGAGTGTGAACGCCGGTACGGTGTCCAAGGCGCTCGACGGTATCGCCAAGGATATGAACCTTCAGGGGAGCGACGACTTGCTCGCAGCGATCGGCTCGGGTAAACAGAGCCCGAAGCAAGTCGTGACCAAGCTTATCAAGGTGCTTGCCAAGGACGGTGATACGGCGGTACCCGAAGAGGTGGAGCCAGAGCCCAGGCCGATCATGAAGGCGCAGTCCCAGCGCCGCAGCGGCACCGGTGTCAAGGTCAAGGGTATCGATGATCTGCTCATCCGACTTGCGCACTGCTGCAACCCGGTGCCCGGCGACCCGATTATCGGGTTCGTCACACGGGGCCGGGGCGTGTCCGTGCACCGGGAAGACTGTCCCAACTCGCGTGGACTCGTCTCATCCAGTCCCGAGCGCATCCTCGAGGTGGAGTGGGACGCCGCTGCCAAGACGACCTATCAGGTAGAGATCCTCATCGAGGCGCTCGACCGGACCCGTCTGTTGCAGGATGTCTCGATCGCGCTCGCTGATGCTGGCGTGAACGTGCTCTCGGCGTCGATCTCTACCGATCGCCAGGGTATCGCTTACCTGCGTTTCCTTTTCGAGCTCGGCAGTATGGACCAACTCCAGAAGGTGATCGCTACCGTGCGGGGCGTCAATGGTGTCTTCGACGCACGGCGTACCCTGCCCGACAACTCTAAGAAGCGGGGAGGTCCCGCATGCGGATAGCGCGCTTGACGCTCGGCCCACTGGATACCAACTGCTGGCTCGTCGATGACGGTGCGGGCGGTCCATCGCTCGTGGTCGATCCAGCCGATGAGGCGGAGGCGATCCTCAGCGCTGTGGATGGCGCATCGGTCGAGGCCGTCGTTCTCACGCACGGTCACTTCGACCACATCGCTGCTGCTCGTGAGGTGTGTGCGGCTACAGGCGCGCCACTGCTCGTTCATGCGGCTGATGCAGCCGGTTTGACGAGCGCGGCCGGCACCGGGGGCGCGATGTTCGGGCTCGACGTCACCGCTCCTCCGGCGGACCGCGTGCTCGAGGACGGAGACACGGTAAGAGCGGGTGACCTGACGCTTGTGGTCATCCATACGCCAGGGCACACGCCGGGTTCGATCTGTCTTTCCGAGTCTGGCCACCTACTGAGCGGTGATACGCTGTTCGCGGGTAGTATCGGTCGCACGGACTTCCCGGGTGGAGACATGGCGGCGATGCGTCGCTCCATCGGCAGGCTCGCCTCGCTTTCTGACGACGTTCGCGTCTATCCGGGTCATGGCCCGGAGACGACGATCGGTAGGGAGCGTCGCGTCAATCCGTTCTTCCCGAGGGCCTAGCACCGGAGTTGCTACAGGGTTCGTGACTCGCACACCTCTGACATAAGGAGCCATGCATGCTCGACATTCTCATCATCATGAACAACTACTTTCATGACGTGGCGACCGCGGTGCTTGTGGCCGCTGCTGCGATCATGTGGGTGTTGTACCGTCGTGCGCGTACAGGGGGTCACGAGCAGGTGCTTGCACTCAGGAACGCCTATCCATCGCTGTCCACCTTCGCGCGCTGGGCGCTGGTATGGGTGATCCTCGGTGGTATCCCCCGCGCACTTACCTTCAACACTCACGATCTTGGCGCCGTTCACAGTGACATGGCGTACCTCATTCCGGCCATCGTGGTGAAGCACGTCTTCGAGGTGGCTGCGGTAGTAGCGGGCGTGATCCTGTGGCAGCGGGTCAAAGCTCGCGTCATCGCATCTGCAGCCGAGGACGACGCATAGCGTATGGTCGTCCGTCCTCCGGGACCTCTCGGTGACGTTGTGTGCCGTGACGGCTCCAGGCGCCATGGGCTACACTCGTATATCGCCGCAAACCAGCACCGAAAGGTCTCCACGTGAACGTACGCGCACCAAAAGGCACCGCCGACATGCTTCCCGATACCGCACGGGCGTGGGAGCACCTTCAACGAGTAGCGCAGGAGCTCTTCTCCCGCTATGGCTATGAGCCCGTCTATACGCCGCTCTTCGAGCATACCGACGTCTTCACCCGGGGTATCGGTGAGGCTACCGACATCGTCTCGAAGGAGATGTACACGTTCGAAGACAAGGGCGGACGTTCGATCACGCTGCGCCCCGAGGGTACTGCGAGCGTCGTACGGTCGTCACTCGAGCATCAACTCATCGCGAACGGTGCGCAGGTCAAGCTTTACTACGCCGGCCCGATGTTCCGCTACGAGCGGCCTCAGAAAGGCCGCATGCGTCAGTTCTGGCAGATCGGTATCGAGTGTCTTGGCGCGCCTGAGCCGACCGCCGACGCAGAGGTCATCACCGTGCTGTGGCGGTTTTTCGAGGCGCTCGGCATCCCTGTGGCCAATATGCGGTTACTACTGAACTCGATGGGCGATGAAGCGTGCCGCCCTGCGTATCGTGACTCGATCGCAGCGTTCATTCGGGCGCATGCGGATGTTCTGTGCGAGGAGTGTCAGCGCCGGGCCGAGACGAACCCGCTTCGAGCGTTCGACTGCAAGCGTCCGGTTTGTCGGGAAGTGATGGCCGAGGCACCGCTGTTGCGTGACGAGCTCTGCAGTGAGTGTGCGGGCCACTATGCGGCAGTCAAGGCGCACCTCGATGCGCTGGGCATTCCCTACATGGAGGACTCGACGCTCGTGCGTGGGCTCGACTACTACACGCGGACGGTATTCGAGATCCAGGTCGACGCAGGTCTCGGCTCGCAGAACGCCATCGGCGGGGGAGGCCGGTACGACCGTTTGATGGAGGAGTACGGCGGTCCGGCTACCCCGGGTCTCGGTTTTGCGCTTGGGTTCGAGCGGACGCTGCTCGCGCTCGAGGCTGCAGGTGTTGAGATTCCGGTACCTCCTCGCGCACAGGTCTTCGTGGCGCGTGTGGACAGCACGGTTACCGGGGAGGTCTTTGCGCTGGCGCAGCAGTTGCGTGATGTGGGCATCGCGGCAGAGCTCGACCATCAGGCACGGAGCCTGAAGTCGCAGTTCAAACAGGCCGATCGCCTCGGCGCGCGGTATGTGCTCGTCGTCGGTCCGGATGAACTCGCCTCCGGCGAGGTCACACTCCGGAATATGTCAACCAAAGAAGAGAAGCGCGTGGCGCTCGTATCGGCAGCCGCCGATGTCGCAGCTGCGCTCGGCTAAGAGGGGACGGCCTTCATGTTCGATGCACAGTATTCGATCCGATCGCATGTTGCGGGGGCACTCACATCCGCTGATGCAGGTTCTACTGTCACTCTTGCCGGATGGGTCGCCCGGCGTCGTGACCACGGCGGTCTCATCTTCGTTGACCTTCGCGATCGTAGTGGCGTAGTGCAGTGCACCTTCGATCCCGATGCTTCCGGCGAAGCGTTCGTCACCGCCGAGCGAGTCCGTCCTGAGTGGGTGGTGAAGCTTACCGGTACGGTCCGCCTGCGGCCTGAGGGGACCGAGAACGTAAACATGGCCACAGGTGAGGTCGAGGTCGTCATCACTGAGGCGACCGTGCTCAACACGAGCGAGACGCCGCCCTTTGAGATCGAGACGGGGATCGAGACCGATGAGGTCACCCGGATGCGCTATCGCTACCTGGATATCCGGCGCCCGGAGGTCTTTGGAGCCCTTGCACTTCGCGACCGGGTCGTGCAGCGGTTCCGCCGGTCTCTTGAGGGCCACGGGTTCATGGAGGTCGAGACGCCGATCCTCGGCAAGTCGACGCCAGAAGGCGCGCGCGACTTTATCGTTCCGAGCCGCATGAGTCCGGGCAAGTTCTACGCGCTCCCGCAGTCCCCGCAGCTCTTCAAGCAGCTCTTCATGGTGGCGGGCATCGAGCGCTACTACCAGATCGCACGCTGTTTCCGCGATGAGGACCTGCGTGCCGATCGGCAGCCGGAGTTCACCCAGGTCGATATCGAGATGTCGTTCGTCACGGAGGATGATGTGCTCTCCATGATGGAGGCCGTCATGCACGATGTGATGAAGGAGGCCGCAGTCAACCTACAGATCCCGCTTCGTCGGATGCCGTACGCTGAGGCTATGGCGCGGTATGGCTCCGATCGACCGGACACGCGCTTCGGGATGGAGCTCGAGGATCTGTCGGAGGTCTTTGCGGGAAGCGAGTTCAAGGTCTTCTCGGGCGCGCTCGGCGGTGGCGGTGTCATCAAGGGCATCAATGCGAAGGGTGCAGGCGACTGGAGTCGCAGCAGGATCGACACGTTCAACCAGGTCGCTCTCGATGCGGGCGCAAAGGGTCTTGCATGGGTTGCGTTCACATCGGAGGGTGAGGTCCGCTCACCGATCGCGAAGTTCTTCAGCGCAGACGAGATGGTCGCACTCCGCTCGACACTCGATGTGGCCCCGGGAGACCTCGTACTCATGATCGCCGACAAGCGCGAGGTCGCTGAAGAGGTGCTGGGCGTGTTGCGACTCACGATGGCCGATGAGCTCGGCATCGAGCGCAGCGGTTTCGACGTGTTATGGGTGGTCGACTTCCCGATGTTCAAGTACGACGCGGAGGAGGATCGGTACGCCGCCAACCACCATCCATTCACGATGCCGCGCGAAGAGGATGTCGAGCGGATCGAGTCCGATCCTCTCTCCGTGGGTTCGTACAGCTACGACCTCATCATGAATGGGTACGAGGTCGGCGGCGGAACTCTCCGCATCCATGACGCCGACCTTCAGCGTCGCGTGCTCGAGCGCATCGGTCTGGATGCCGACGAGGCACGCCGTCAGTTCGGCTTCCTGCTCGAGGCGCTTTCCTTCGGCGCGCCACCACACGGTGGCATCGCGCTCGGCCTCGACCGGCTTGTCATGTTGCTCACGGGCGCTCACTCGATCCGCGATGTGATCGCATTCCCGAAGACATCATCGGGCGCTGACCCGCTGACCGGCGCACCTGATGTCGTGAGTGGCCGGCAGCTCAAAGAAGTACACCTCAAGACCGACTAGGGAGGGGCACAGGTGTTGTCGATCTACTACGCGACCGGCGTGGTGACCGCTGCTTGTATCGTGTTTCTCGTCGTAGGCACGGTCTATCGGTGGGACCTCATGTCTCCCGGTTATGGCCGTTGGACGCGGATCGTTGGTGCTGCGGCGCTCGTGGGTATCGCCCTTGTCACCGTGTGGGATCGCCTGAGCGAGCCGATGGTGGCGTTCGCTGCCGTGTTCGTGGGAGGTGCGCTCGCGGCGGGATTCATCTGGGCACATCGACTACTCAGTCGGCGTCTGTTCGATATGTCTGCCGTAGCTGATGCCGACGGAAACGATGATGATCATCCGCGCGCTGCTTGATGCGCGCGGGCCGCTGTGATGCTACGATGATCTTGCCTTGCCTTGCGTGGATCCGGCGTTAGCGGCTGAGCCAACACTTCTTTGCCGGGAGCCCTATATCCTGCAAGCGAGTGGTATCCCTTCGGGGAAGCGCGGACTTGTGGTGCGGGCACCCACCTGCTTAGGCAGGTTCACCCGGCCGGTCACGCAGGGCGGGGTTCGAGTATACCCTGAGGGGTGGAGGAAACAGATGCGTAGAGTATTCGTAGCATTCGTCATAGCAGCGATGGCATTCGTGCTTGTGGGGTGTGGCGGAGGGACTGAAGAGCCTGCCGCTGATCCCGCAGCGACAGAGCCCGATGCGGCCGCAGCAGTGCCCGCATCCGAGGCAGACGTGCCGGAGTACGTGACAGACCGCTCAGCAAACCTCGATGAGGCGACACCGACGGTCTTCCCATCGTTCACCAGCACCACCACACCGTCGACGTTCCAGGAGAAGCTCGACGCACGACGTCCGATGCTCATCTTGTTCTACGACAGCGAACAGACCGTGACCAAGGATGTGCGTGGAGAGATCGATGCTGTGCTTGCGGACTACCGCGGTCTCATCGATCTGGTGACCTTCGATGTGAGTGGTGGCGGCGATACGGTGGCTGCTGTGGCTGCTACGACATATGCCGCGGAGCTGGGCGTGCAGACGACGCCGCACACGATCATCGTCGACAGTGATGCGTTCATCACCTGGCAGTGGCGTGGGTACGTCGACAGCGATACGCTCAAGCGCGAGGTCGAACGCGCGACCCGCTGATCATGCGTGATCTGTTCGATGATGCTGCCGAGGACCGGCTGGAGGGTGCGGCCCCTCTCGCTGCGCGCATGCGTCCTCGTACCATCGATGAGTTCGTCGGCCAACACGCTGCTGTCGGGCCTGGAACAGTGTTGCGGACTGCGATCGAGATAGACGCGCTCTCCTCGCTCATCCTCTACGGCCCCGCTGGGACTGGCAAGACGAGTCTGGCGCGGGTGATCGGGGGCATGACGAAGGCGCATGTCACCGAGCTTTCAGCCGTGAACGCCGGAGTGAAGGATGTCCGTCAGGTCATCGAGGAGGCTCATGATCGTCTGAAGATGAACGGGCGCCGCACGGTGTTGTTCATCGATGAGATCCACCGGTTCAGCAAGTCTCAGCAAGATGCACTCCTGCACGCAGTGGAGGACCGTCTCGTCGTTCTCATCGGCGCTACGACCGAGAACCCTTTCTTCGAGGTGAACGCTCCGCTCATCAGCCGTTCGCGGGTGGTCGAGCTTACCCCGCTTGCCGATGACGATATCCGTACGATCCTGGAGCGAGCGCTTACCGATGAGGTGCGTGGACTCGGCGGCTCTGTCGTCCTTGAGCCGGAGGCACTCGATAGCATCATCATGCTTGCGGGCGGTGACGCCCGTGCCGCGCTCACCACACTCGAGTTGGCCGCACAGATCGCTCACGCCGAGGCAACGAAGGTGCAAGGGGCTGGGGGTATCACGCCTGGCGTATCGGTTGTGGGTTCCGATATCATCGCTCGGGCTACAGCCCTTCGCGCGGTCCCGTACGACAAGGCAGGCGATGCGCACTACGATGTGGTCTCTGCGTTCATCAAGTCCATGCGTGGAAGTGACCCGGACGGTGCCGTCTACTGGCTCGCACGTATGGTGGCCGGGGGAGAGGACCCTAAGTTCATAGCGCGGCGGATGCTGATCTTCGCTTCCGAGGATATCGGGATGGCTGATTCGCAGGCGCTCCTCATCGCGCATGCTGCGTTCAAAGCCGCCGAGTCGATCGGCTGGCCGGAAGCGCGGATCAATCTGGCCCATGCGGCTGTCTACCTCGCGCTCGCGCCCAAGAGTAACGCCGCATATCTCGCGATCGACGAGGCGCTACAGGACCTGCGCGAGGCGGCGGGCGAGCGCGTGCCAGACCATCTTCGCGACCGACACCGTCCCGGCTCTGACGAGTATCCGGCGTATCTGTATCCACACGATTTCCCGGATGCGCAGGTGGATCAGCAGTACCTTCCCGATGGTCTTGTGGGCAAGCGATACTACCGTCCGCGGCCTCTGGCGCCGGAGGCCGACGCATAGTAGGTCGTGACTCCGCCCTTTGCTACACTGGAAGGGTACCTTCGACAGCATCGTAAGGGGCACAACGTGGATACATCGGCTGCTCTCAGTACTGCGCTCACGGTAGTCGCGTTCGTACTGTGTATGGCGGCACTCTACGGTGTCGTCGTCGCGGTGAAAGCGGTCCGTGAACTTCTCACGACCGTGGAGGAGATACGGGTGCGGCTCGTGCCGTTGCTCGATAAGGCCGACATCACCATCGATGCCGCGAACGCCGAGCTCCTGCGTCTCGATGCGATCGTCACGCAGGCCGAAGATGTCGGAGATGCGGTCTCTGTAGCAAGTGGGTTCATCCGCGCTCCGGTCAACACGGCGGCGCAAGGTATCGCACGCATCATCCGCTCGTTCGGCAGCCGATGAGCCCGCATAGGCAGGTTCATCCGAGGAGGATGTATGGCTAGTGACCGTATCACACTCATCGTGCCCGCCCGTGGCGAGTACGCAAAGACTGTTCGAATGACAGCCGCCGAGTTGGCGAGCCGCCTTGGCATGTCCTACGACGAAGTGGACGATGTCCGCATCGCTGCCGAGGAGGCGTTCGTCTATGCGAGCGGTTGCCTCGGCGAGGAGAGCAATGTCACCTTCGCCTTCACGGTGAGTCCGGGCACACTCGAGGTCGCTGTCGGGCCAATGCCCGATCACCACGATGGGGTCGGGCCAGGCATTCCCGAGGGCTATGCCGAGTTCATTCTGCGCTCTGTCTGCGACGAGTTCGAGATCGAACGTTCGGATGAAGGGTGCACACTCCGGTTGTGTCGCCGTGCAGCAGCTCTGGTAGGAGAGCCAGGTGCCTAGATCGCAGCGTCGACCAGAGCGGCGGCTCGTGTGGGACAAGGTCCACACACGGGAGCTGTTCGTGTACTTTCGAGAGCATGCTGATGAGGAGTCGCGTGACGAACTCATCACCATGTACCTCAACCTGGTCAAGTATCTCGCAAGCAGGTTCCGAAATCGTGGCGAGCCTATCGATGACCTCATCCAGGTTGGAACGATCGGCCTCATCAAGGCCATCGATCGTTTCGACATCGACCGGCAGGTCGAGTTCACCACCTACGCCACGCCGACGATAGTCGGGGAGCTGAAACGGCACTTCCGCGACAAGGGCTGGGCGATCAAGGTGCCCCGGCGTTTGCAGGAGCTCTCGTTCCGGGTCAATCAGGCTGTAGATGCGCTCACCCAACGCGAGCAGCGCTCACCCACGATCATCGAGATCGCCGAGTACCTCGAGGTGACGTCCGAGGAAGTCCTTGAGGCAATGGAGACCTCGGAGGCATACAACTTCGTGTCGCTGGAGACCGATCGCAGCTCTGATGGGAGTGACTCGTTCAGCATCCTCGAGTACATGGGTGAGGATGACCAACTGATGGCGCTTGTGGAGGATCGTACAACGCTCTCCGAGGGCCTTAAACGACTTGCGCCGCTTGAGCAGCACGTGTTGTACCTGCGCTTCTTTCAGGGACTGACGCAGACCGAGATAGCAGGGATGCTGGGTATCTCGCAGATGCAGGTCTCACGGCTGCTGCGCCGCACGTTGAGGGCGATGCGCGAGCACGTTTTCGTGGAGGAGATCTAGATGGCAGCTCTACTCCGCTCTGAGCCCTGCGATCGGTGGTCGCGGATATTCACGGTCGTCTGGTCCCTCGTTGGCATCGGTGTCCTCCTTGTGGCGTTCGGCTGGATCCTCGGCAAGATCACCTCGGCGCTGGTGCCTCTGGTTCTCGCGATCATTCTGGTGTTCGTATTCCGTGGCCCTGTCGCCTCGCTGGAGCGACGTGGAGTCAAGCGTGGGCTTGCGGTCGGAATCTGCTACCTCGTCAGTTTTGTGGTCGTCGGCATTGCGCTCGGCTTCCTTATCCCGGCGCTGGTCGAACAGGTCAGGGAGTTCGTCGTGGCCTTCCCGGGGTACTACGAGCGTGCCACCCAGATGGTCCTCGACCTGCAGGGCAGGTACGAGGCGCTCATCGTCCCTCTATGGCTTGAAGATGCGATCGCCAACCTACAGGACACCATCACGCGTCAGTCGGCCGAGTGGTCGAGTCTGCTTGCAAAGGAGATATTCAGCGTGGGCGGCTCGGCGCTTTCCGCGCTGATCACCACTGTGATCTCACTCGTCGCCGGATTCTGGATACTCAAGGATCTTCCGACGCTGAGCAAGGAGGTCCTCCTGCTTGCGGGCCCGAAGGGCCGGGACGAGGTCGCTATCGTGACCAGTACGGTTTCCAGGGTCCTCGGCGGCTATCTGCGCGGTATGTTCACGATCTCGCTGATCACCGGCGTACTCGTGGCGAGCGGACTTGCGATCATCGGTGTGCCATACTCATTGGTCATTGGTCTTCTTGCGCTCATACTCAACTTCATCCCGTGGATCGGTCCGACGCTCACTGCCGTCATCGCCGGCATCGCGGCGGCGTTCGTGAGCCCGCTCCACATTCTGGGCGCTGCGGCCATCTGCCTGGGCGCACAGCAGATCACGGAGTACTTCATTCAACCGCGTGTGATGTCCGAGAATGTCGACCTGCACCCGTTGCTGGTGATATTCTCCCTGCTTATCGGAGGTGCACTTTTCGGGTTCGGTGGTCTGTTGCTCGGGATCCCGGTCGCTGCGATCGGCAAGGGCCTGTTCGTGTACTACTTCGAGAAGTATACGGACTCCAAGCTTGCGTCCGAGGGTGGCGCACTGTTCCGTTCGCGATTTGACGATGATGACGATGAAGACACCACGGACGGCGCCGGGCAGAGCGATGTGTGCGCCACAGACGCGGCGTCCGATACGACCGATACACCTACTGGCGCCTGAGCGGCGCCGACCCGTACCGAGGAGTGTATAAGTGAAGTCCGCCGAGATCCGAGAGAGCTTCCTGTCGTTCTTCGAGAGCAAGGGCTGCAAGCGACTGCCCTCGTCCTCCCTCGTACCAGATGATCCGTCGCTGCTGCTCACATCGGCGGGCATGGTGCAGTTCAAGCCGGTCTTTCTCGGTGCACGGAGTATCGGCGTGACGCGCGCCACCACGTGTCAGAAGTGTGCGCGCACCACCGACATCGACATCATCGGTACCACCGGGCGCCATCACAGCTTCTTCGAGATGCTCGGAAACTTCAGCTTCGGCGACTACTTCAAGAGCGAGGCGTGTGCATGGGCGTACGAGTTCTCTACATCAGTGCTCGGCATGGATCCGAACCGACTGTGGATCTCGATCTACGAGGATGACGACGAGGCCGAGGCGGTCTGGCGTGACGAGGTGGGCGTCCCGCAGGAGCGTATCGTGCGCATGGGTGCCGAGGATAACTTCTGGTCGGCCGGTCCCACCGGTCCCTGCGGTCCGTGTTCGGAGTTGTACTACGATCAGGGTCCGGGGGTCGGCTGCGGGCTCGATACATGTGCGCCCGGCTGCGACTGTGACCGGTACGTGGAGTACTGGAACCTCGTGTTCATGCAGTACGACCGCCAGGATGATGGCACGCTGCTGCCGTTGCCTAAGAAGAACATCGACACGGGTATGGGCCTGGAGCGTGTAGCGGCCATCATGCAGGGCGTACACACCAACTTCGAGATCGACGATCTGCGCGCGCTGATGACGGTAGGCGAGGAGCTGTCGGGCGTCGCGCTCGGCGCATCGGCCAAGACCGATATCTCGCTGCGCATCCTTGCCGACCACTCGCGGGCGGTCGCGTTCCTCATCGCCGATGGCGTCCTGCCCGGCAACGAGGGTCGTGGTTATGTGCTGCGTCGCCTGCTACGTCGTGCTATCCGCCATGCTCGACTGTTGGGCATGGAGGACGCGTTCATGGTGCGCCTGATCGACACGGTGATCGAGCGTTGGGGCAAGCCTTACCCGGAGCTTACCGAGAACGCCGAGCTGATCCGTGGGATCGTGGCTTCCGAGGAGGAGCGGTTCACCGCGACGCTCAGACAGGGCCTCGCATATCTCAACACTGCGATGGAGCGGGCTCACGAGGCCGGGACGTTGGTGCTCGATGGCACCGAGGCGTTCACGCTCCATGACACGTATGGGTTCCCCTACGAACTCACCACTGAGATCGCAGCCGAGTCAGGTCTC
>JAVERH010000052.1:0-14495 GCA_034007245.1 Coriobacteriia bacterium
ATGCTCGACGACCCGGTCCCGGGCCATATCATGAAGCTGCGCTATACCCCACTTCAGCGAGATGTCACCACGGTCGAGGAGCCGGTGAGTCCGTACCACGACGTCATGGTCGAGGCTCGTTCGCTCGAAGGGTTACCGGTCGTCTGTTGTGGTCTTCATAGCCAGGTACCGCTCGTCGCGGCGGCAGCCAAGGAACGTGCTCCAGGGGCTCGGATCGCATACGTGATGACGGATGAGTCTGCCCTACCGATGGCGCTTTCGCATCTTGTTCCGCGGATGCTCGAGGCGGGGCTTATCGATGAGACGATCACATGCGGGCAGGCGTTCGGTGGTTCGCTCGAGGCGGTGAACCTGTACTCCGGTCTCCTTGCAGCGCATCATGTGACACATGCGGATATCGCTATCGTTGCGATCGGTCCCGGTATCCCCGGTACTTCCACGCCATACGGACATAGTGGCGTCGCACAGGGTCAGGCCGTGAACGCCGTCGGCTCTCTCGGCGGCATGCCTATCGCCGTTCTCCGGCTCTCGTTCGCCGATCTCCGTCCGCGCCACGTGCCGGTCAGCCATCAGACGCTTACCGCCCTCGGATCTGTAGCGCTCGCGCCAGCCATCGTCCCCGTCCCCGGGCTTGAGGCGCATAGAGCCGAGCTGGTCGATGAAGCGCTGGAGGCGGCCGGACTCTGGATGCATCATCGACGGGTCGATGTGCCGGGCCAGGGGCTTCCTGATACGCGAAGCATCGACGTCCGCACGATGGGCCGTGGGTTCGATCTGGATCCGGCGTTCTTTCTTGCTGCTGCGGCAGCGGGGACGGTTGCGGTCGGGTGACTGCGGTGCAGAAGCGCTGTACGGTCTCATGTAGGGGGATAGGCCAACATCGTTGCCCTTTCGCAAAGCCGCTTATCATGAGTTTGTGACCGTTCGTTCTGGGAGTATGGTATTCTGCGCCCATGAAGAACTCACTTGTGGAGGACTTTCTCGGCTATCTCGCTATCGAGCGTGGCGCATCGGTTCATACGATCAGCGCATACCGGGGAGACCTCAACGCATATACGGCACATCTTGCAGAGCGGTCTGTCACACCGCTTCAGGCTACGCGTGACGATGTCATAGCGTTCATGTCCCTGCTGCAGTCCAAGGGGATGGCGGCAAGTACGGTCGAACGCAAGATCGCGGCAGTGAAGAGCTTCCACGCGTATCTTATCCGTGAAGGTCTTACCGATGTCCATCCGACGGTCGACGTGACGTTGCCCAAGGTCCCGGTACGGTTGCCCGATGTGATCTCGGTGGACGATGCGAACAGGCTGCTGTCCCAGCCGTTTGCGGACGGCCCGGTCGGGTACCGTGACCGGGCAGTCCTCGAGACGCTGTACGGGTGTGGACTGCGCGTCAGTGAGCTCACCGGACTCGACCTGGCTGCCGTGGATCTCGAGTCCGGCTTCGTGCGGGTGTTCGGTAAGGGCAGCAAGGAGCGGCTCGTTCCGATAGCAGGACAGGCCGTGAAGGCTGTCCAGGAGTATCTCCAGCACGGTCGTCCGTTCCTGCGTGCGAAGAAGGCGGCTAGCCGACAGGATCCTGCCGCACTGTTCCTGAACATGCGTGGCGGAAGACTCACGCGTCAGGCGGTCTTCGGTATCGTGCGTGACCACGGCGCCAAGGTGGGGCTACAGCTACATCCCCATACGCTGCGTCACTCCTTCGCTACGCATATGCTGCAGGGAGGCGCCGATCTTCGCGCGCTGCAGGAGATGCTCGGTCATGCAGACATCAGTACGACGCAGGTCTATACACATGTGGATCGCACGCATGTCCTTGAGGAGTATCTCACCACACATCCGCGCGCACGTCTCCGCTAGGAGTGTGTCGTGCCGGAAGGAGTGAGCGGTGACCCCTCACGATAAAGAAGAGCGCGTCCGGTTGTCGGAGGCGCTCTTCTGGGCACTTACGTGGGGTATCGGCGTCGGTGGTGGTGTTGCTCTTGGCGGGTGGCTAACCGTCGTGGGGGGATCGGGCGCCCCTGGTGTCGGAGGTTTGGACGTCGGCGGTGACCTCATCGTTCTTCCGCTCAGTGTCGCTGCGCTCGTCATGCTCGTACATCTGCTCGGGCAGTACGTTGCGTCTGTGTTGCGCGGTCGTTCCCGCAAGCGTGCTCAGAGTCAGTAGGCCGAGCAGCGCGCCGAACACGATCGCATCTTGCGGTAGGTCGGGGACGACCGAAGAGCGAACGATCGATCGTACCGCGTAGGCGGCAGCCGGGATCGCGACTGCCGCCCCAAGAGATATGCGTGGGCGCACTGCCATCAGTGGATCACACCTGCGTTTCGTCAGGAGCTTCAGGTACCTGTGGTACGTACTGGGGAGCGGCTTGTGTGGTGATGAGAGCGGCGCGCTTCTTGCGGCGTGCTCGTAGGATAGCTCGCACGACCAGGAAGACGACGATACCGGTGATCCATAGCGGCGCTGTGCCGATGATGAGCGCTATCAGGAACGTAAGGACATCTGCTGCGGCGCGGAAACCGTTGGTGATCGCGTCACGGAAGCCCCAGTCGTCTCCGGTGGGTCGGACCACGGGTCGGGGTTCGGTGAGCTCGATGGTGACGGTGGCCATGGCTGCCTGGCGTTCGAGGTACTTCACTTGCGCGTCAAGACTCTCGACCTCCTGACGTACGCGGTTGAGTTCGGTCTCGATGGCGAGCATATCCTCGACATCTGTGGCCGCATCGAAGAAGGTGCGGAGCCGCTCTTCTTCCGCGCGGAGATTGGCAAGCCGGGCCGTCAGATCCACATGCTGTTGCGTGACGTCCTCGGAGTCCTCGGCCTGGAAGCGAACTTCGCCGAGTTCCATCGTCCCATTCACGAACGCTTCGAAGGAAGTCGATGGGACGCGTACGGTGACCCAGCCGCGCAGTGCGGCGCCGTCGACGGTTGTAGAGCCGTACTCGTCGTACCGGTAAAGCCACTCGTCGGTGTCGGTTGCCACCTGCAGGTCCTGGATGGTGCCGCCGTGAGTCTTCACAAGCGCACGGATGCGTTCCACTGTGTCGGGGGTGCTCTCGACCTCAAGACGCAGCGTCTTGTTCCTGATCACCATGCGGTCGGCATCAACAGGCTGCCTGCTCTCAGCCGAGCTTTCAAGGGTAGCGTCTTGTACGGCGATACCGTCGCCCGGGGCAGGGGCGGCGTTGCTCATATCATCTGCAATGCCGTACTCCTCGGTGACCGAGTCTTGTGAGAGCTCCTCGGTGGCCGAACATCCCGGTGCAGCCGCTGCCACGAGCGCAAGCGCAAGTGCGATGAGGATGGTGCGGGAAGAGCGGGGAAGCGGTGACATCATGAGACTCCTCTCGTCAGCATCCATATCCAGAAAGCGCGAACGCCCTCTGGCCTGTCATCGACAGGCAGCAGGGCGTTCGAATGCGAACAGTGGCTGGTACGACTACTTGGACTCGATCTTCTCCACTGCCTCTGCGTCTTTCTTCATCTTCTTCGCAGCGTAGGTCAGGAAACCGATCGCGACCGCGCACACCAGGATGAACGAGATCATGAGCACGTTGTAGTAGGTGCCAGGAACATTATGGCCGAGCAGGAACCATCCATACATAGGGGCTGTTCACCTCCATCGCACCTGCGTGTTGCACCGATTCTAACGCTGCCTCCGTCAGGGGGCAACAGACCGGACTGCACTCGTCACTCCTGTTTTTCCACTGTCAGGGTTCGAATCCTGCCTATCTGTCCCCATTAAGACGCATCTTTCTCGCGTACGGTTCGTGTGAGTTGTCTCCGATGTGTGGGAAGAAAGCGTGAGAGTGGAGGAAATGCCCAAAAAATGTTGCAATATGGGATGCAGTGGCATACATTTAGCACATACCAGCGTCCCGACGGGGCGCGATGTACTCGGAAGTGGGGAGGGACGGGATGTTTCTCGGCGAGTACCAGCACACGCTGGACGCCAAGGGGCGCCTGTCGCTGCCCGTCAAGTTCCGCAATCAGCTGGCTGGAAGCTACGTCGTCGTAAAGGGCATCGAGAAGTGTCTCTACGTGTTCTCGCCGACGGAGTACGAGGTGTTCTTGAACCAGCTCAAAGAGGGCGGCAACTTCGGCAAGGACATTCGTGACGTTCGGCGGTTCTTCACTGCTGGCGCCAAAGAGGACGACCTCGACTCTGCGGGGCGCATCAGCATCCCGGTGGGGCAGCGCGAGTACGCGAAGCTCGAGCGGGATGTAGCGGTCATCGGTAATGGAGACCGCGTCGAGATTTGGGATGCTGTGGCCTGGGCCGCGTATAACAGCGAGGCGGAAGGCCGCATTGAAGAGATGACGAGCAAGCTCGCCGAGCTCGGCATCCTGTAGGTCCTTGAGAATGGAATACCGGCACACCCCAGTTTTGCTGGCCGAGGTCACGCAGCAACTGACCCTACATGACGGCTCCATCTTCGTTGACTGTACCTTAGGCGGGGCAGGACACACGAAGCGGATCACACAGCTTGTAGCACCCACCGGAATCGTGGTGGGCATCGATCAAGATGACGCCGCACTCACCGCAGCAGCAGACACACTCCGCCTCGGCCAGCAGGAACTTCCTATGATCGTGCTTCTCAAGGGGAACTTCGGGAGTCTCGACGAGCTCTTGCTCGAAGCACGGGTCCCTTACGTGGACGGACTCCTGATGGATCTAGGCGTCTCTTCTCCCCAGCTCGACCTTGTCGGTCGCGGTTTTACCTACCAGGGGGATGCTCCGCTTGATATGCGGATGGATCCTTCATCGTCGCAGCCTACCGCGGCCGACATCGTCAATACGTACTCCGAGGCCGAACTCATGCGCATCATCCGTGAGTACGGCGAGGAGCGGTGGGCCTCGCGAATCGCAGAATTCATCGTAGCCGCGCGAGGCGCCCATCCGCTCACCACAGCCGCCGAGCTTGTGGAGATCATCAAAGCCGCAATACCTGCCGCCGCACGGCGGAAGGGCGGCCACCCGGCTCGGCGCACGTTCCAGGCCTTGCGGATCGAGGTCAACCACGAACTCGAGCAACTCGAGCGAGGACTCCGCAGTGCGATCGCATGGCTTGCACCGCACGGACGCATCGCGGTGATCAGCTATCACTCGCTCGAGGATCGCATCGTGCGTGACGTGTTCAAAGAGTACGCACAGGGGTGTATCTGTCCACCCGACCTGCCCGTATGCAGGTGTGGGAAGGAGCCGGTACTCCGAATCGTGACGAAACGGCCGATCGTACCGACGGCCGAAGAGATCGATCGCAACCCGAGGTCGCGCAGTGCGAGGCTCAGGGTGGCGGAGAAGCGCTAGGGCACCAAGGGGCTCCGCCTCAGGGCGGGGAAGTGAGCGGGAAGGAGACCCACAGACGTGGGCGCAGCGGCACGAAAGATAGTACACAGCGCAACGCCGGCACAGCCGCGACTCGAAGTCGTGCGCGGTGGCGCTGCGCGTACACGTGCACGGTCGACGGCCTCAGCCGACGGCCTCTTCCGTGTGCTTGCCGTCTGCCTGGTGATCTTTTCGGTTGCGGGCATCGTGCGTGTATCGCTCACGGCACGTGCCGCTGAGGTGACGATCGATGCGTGGGAGCTGCGGGCCGAGGTCAAGTCCGAGCGTCAGGCCACGCATGCGCTGGAAGCGGATCGTAGCGCGCTCGCTTCGCCATCCCGTATCGAGGCACTCGCGTGCGAGACGCTCAACATGACCAAGCCTGCACAGGTGTGCTATCTCGAGCTTCCGGAGACGGGCGCCTCCGCAGAAGCTACCGCCGACGAGTTGAGTTCCGTGCGGGTTGCTCGGGCGGACCCGGCGGAGGTCACCGATGGCGGCAGCGTGATTCGCACGCTCATGGATCTCGCAGCCAGTGAGGCGCAGGTACTGCTCGTCGGCGACATGGGTATCGGCTCGATCCAATGAGTGCGCGTCCACCAGCGGCACGCCGCCGACATGGAGCTGGCAAGGAGCGCCCGCAACCTGCCGGGCGTTCGTCTTTACTGATGGTCATGCTGTTCGTGAGTCTGATTGTTGTTGCCGGACGTCTTGTCTACGTGCAGGTCGTCAAAGGGCCCGAATACGCGCAGGCTGCTGCAGCTCAGCGTACTCGCGATATCACGATCAACCCGGAGCGTGGTTTCATCTACGATCGCGAAGGTGAAGTGCTCGCAGAGTCCATGGAGGCCCGAACGATCTACGCTGTTCCAGGAGCGGTCGTAGACAAGCCGGGTACTGCGATCGCTGTGGCGAACGCGATCGGTGGAGATGTGACCGAGTACGAGGAGAAGCTCTCCCGTGACTCGAACTTCGTCTATCTCGCACGCAAGGTGGACGTCGGTCAGGCCGAATCCCTGCGCGGTCTCGAGATCGCAGGTCTCGGCTTCCTTGAGGACTCGCGGCGCGTATATCCGAGCAACGAGCTCGCTTGTCAGGTACTCGGTTTCGTCGGGGTCGACGATGAAGGTCTGTCCGGGCTGGAGTTGTACTACGAAGACATCCTCGGAGGGCAGCCGGGAAGGCTCATCGGCGAACGGGACACCGGCGGACGGCCGATCCCCGGAGGCGTGACGTTCGAGGAAGAAGCGATCGACGGGCAGGACATCGTCCTCACGATCGACAAGGACATCCAATATCAGACGCAGGTCGCACTCGCCGAGGCGGTGCAGGAGTGGGGGGCGAAGGCTGGTTCGGTCATCGTGATGGATCCACGTAACGGCGAGATCCTCGCGATGGCGTCGTACCCGCAGTTCAATCCCAACGACTTTGCCGGGGCCGACGAGGATGCGTTCCGCAACCGTGCGATCGTAGACACCTATGAACCGGGGTCCACGATCAAGTCGCTCACAGCAGCGGCTGTGATCGACTCCGGGATATATGGCCCCGATTCGGTGTTCGAGCTGCCACCCACGATCGAAGCTGGCGGGCGGACTATCCATGAAGCCCATGATCGTCCTACGGTCTCATGGACACTCACAGATATCGTCACGCAGTCGTCCAACGTCGGATCGGTCAAGCTCGGTCTGACGCTAGGCAAAGACGGGCTGTACGACTACTTCTCGCGGTTCGGTCTCACGGAGAAGACCGGCGTGGACTTCCCGGGGGAGGTCAAGGGCTGGCTCGGCACGACGGATGAGTGGTCGCCTTCGTCGCTCGCCACGATCACTTTCGGTCAGGGCATCTCGATGACACCGCTGCAGCTCACACGTGCGCTGAGTGCCATCGCGAACGGCGGTAACCTCGTCACGCCGCACTTTCTCAAGGAGGGCGCGGTAGACGATGAAGCTGCCCCACAGCTTGCCACACAACGTGCGATATCCGAAGAAACGGCCCTGGCGATGCGGGCGGTGTTGACCGATGTCGTGAACGAGGGGACCGGTTCTGGCGCGGCGATCCCCGGGTACGAAGTGGCGGGCAAGACGGGGACTGCGCAAAAGGCCCGTACGGACGGTCAGGCCGGTTATGCCAAGGACAAGTACGTGGCGTCGTTCTCGGGTTTCCTGCCAGCGGACGATCCACGAGTGGTCATCGTTGTGAACATCGACGAGCCGAGCAACTCGATCTACGGTGGAACGGTCGCAGCACCGACGTTCGCGCGAATCGCCGCGTACTGTGTGGATCACCTGAAGATCCCGCCCGGAGAGCCGGTAACGGGTGCATCACGGGGTGAGGCCCAGTGATATCCGGTGTATGGCCGATGGTAGACTGAAACGACTCTGAGACGATGGGAACCGGTGGACACGAAGAGTATTTCACAGCTGCTCGAAGGTATGGCGACGCAGAGCGATGCGTACGTCGACCAGAGCGTCTCCGGAGTAGTGTATCGCTCTGATCTGACACGTCCCGGGGACGTGTTCTTCTGCATACCGGGCTTTCGTCGCGATGGGCACGACTTTGCTGCCGACGCGGTCAGCAGGGGGGCGGCTGCTATCGTGTGCGAGCGGTTGCTGGATCTGTCCGTTCCGCAGTTCATCGTACCGAGTACCAGACACGCACTCGCCGTTGCGGCCGCCCGGTTCTACGGAGAGCCGTCGAAGCGACTCGCGGTCGCGGGAGTGACCGGTACGAACGGTAAGACCACCACGGCCTACCTTCTTGACAGTATCCTGCGCTATGCTGGCCAGACGACCGGCCTGATCGGCACCGTTGAGACCCGCATCGGGGATGTACGTCAGCCATCAGCGCGGACGACCCCAGAGTCGGCCGACCTTCAGTCACTTCTCGGCGATATGGTGGCCGGGGGCGTCGATGCGGTCTCGATGGAGGTCTCCTCCCATGCGATCGATCTGCATCGAGTTGATGCTGTGACCTTTGGAGTAGCGGCGTTCACGAACCTCACGCAGGACCATCTGGACTATCACCACACGTTGGAGGAGTACTGGTCGGTGAAGCGCAGGCTGTTCACCGAACTTGATGTCCGGGAGCGGGTCATCAACATCGACGACGCGTACGGCGCCGAGCTCGCAGTGTCACTCGGCGATGTGTGGACGGTAGGGCGCGATGGTGGAGCATCGGTGCGGGCAGAGGCCGAGCGGCCGTTCGCAGATTCGACCGCTTTCGTGCTCGTGGCTCCTGAAGGTCCGGCCGAGCTGGTGCTGCCGCTGGCGGGTGCCTACAACGTGAGCAATGCGCTTGTCGCTGCCGGAGCTGCACTCGCGCTCGGCATCGGACTGGAGGCGGTCGTCGAGGGCCTGTCGCACGCACCGCAGGTGCCTGGTCGCCTGGAGCGGATCGACGAGGGACAGCCGTTCACCGTACTCGTGGACTACGCACACACGCCGGACAGCCTTTCCAAGGCGGTTGCGGCGGTGCGCGCCGTGACACCGGGGAGGGTCATCACCGTGTTCGGATGCGGTGGCGATAGGGATCCGGATAAGCGGCCGATGATGGGTGCGGCGGCCGGTGCCGGATCGGACGTGGTGGTCGTGACCAGCGACAATCCGCGCAGCGAGGATCCCGTGGGCATCATCCTGGCTATCGAGGATGGTCTGCGCGGCGCTAGCGCGGAGCATACCGCCGAGGTCGATCGTCGTTCGGCCATCGCGAGCGCGCTCGGGATGGCCCGGCCCGGTGACGCGGTCCTCATCGCCGGTAAAGGCCACGAAGACTACCAGATATTCGCAGACCATACGATCCACTTCGATGACCGGGAAGTCGCTCGCGAGGAGCTGAGAGCACTGTGCTGACGCTATCGGTTGAGATGATAGTGCAGCTCACCGGTGGTGAGCTGCTTGTCGGACCGGAGGAGACCGTGGCGAACGGGCTCGTCATCGACTCTCGTGACGTAGTACCCGGCGCGATCTTCGTCGCGTTCACCGGAGAGCAGACAGATGGCCACGAGCACATCAGGGGAGCTCTCGATGCCGGAGCGCGTGCCATCCTGGTGACCCGTGATGACGAAGGCGTGCGTGCATCGTTCACGGAGCATGGGCGCGCTGAGTGCGCGCTCGTCCTCATCGAGGATCCACGGGCGGCGATCGAGGCACTTGCATCCTGGCATCGGGACAGACTGCATATTCCAGTGATCGGAATCACCGGTTCTACCGGCAAGACCACTACGAAGGACTTCGTGCGCAGCGTCCTTGCGACTCGGATGCGTGTGGTGGCGACCTCGGGCAACCGGAACAACGAGCTGGGTGTGCCGCTCACCCTCATGGAAGCCGGAGTGAGCACCGAGGCGCTCGTGGTCGAGATGGCGATGCGCGGCGTGGGGCAGATCGCCCACCTATGCACGATAGCCCGACCCACGGCCGGGCTCGTGACGAACGTGGGTGTCAGCCACATGGAGGTTCTCGGTAGTCAAGAGGCGATCGCATCTGCCAAAGGGGAGCTTGTAGCTGCAGTACCCGCAGAAGGCCGGGTGTTCATCAACGGGGACGACGCCTATACGGTCCGGATGGCCGATGGCGCCTCGGCAGCAGTGACGCGCTACGGCCTGGGTCCGGACGCCGAGATAACCGCACGGGAGATCGAGACCTCACCGAGCGGTGCGCCGTCGTTCACGCTTGTGGTTCCCGAGGGTAGCGCGCACGTCACGCTCCCGGTGCCCGGTAGGCACAACGTCTATAATGCCCTGGCTGCCGCTGCTATAGGGCGGTATCTCCTGATATCACTCGAGGACATCGTATGTGGGCTCGAAAGTGCGACGTTCTCTCGTTGGCGCATGGAGACCTTCGTCTCCGCGAGCGGCGTGACCGTGATCAACGATGCCTATAATGCGAACCCGACATCTATGCGTGCTGCGATCGAAGCACTCGGTGACGTACCTACCACCCGTCGGCGGATTGCTGTGCTCGGAGATATGGCCGAGCTCGGATCGCTGACCGAACTGGCGCACTTCGAGCTTGGTCAGGTGGTGGCGCGTTCGTCGGTAGACGTGTTGGTGGCGGTCGGTGAGCTCGGTGCGCGCATCGCCGATGGTGCACGGGCGGCGGGTCTGGCCGAGATAGCCGTGCGGCCGTGCATCGACGCCGTAGAGGCTACTGAGGTGCTGAACGATCTGCTGGAGGTCGGCGATACGATACTGGTGAAAGCGTCGAGAGTGATGGAGCTCGAGACCGTGGTGGAAGGGATGATGGACCCTCGTGTTCAGCCTGCTTCCTGAGATAGCACGCTACCCCACCTACCAGGTGTTCATGGCGATGGTGGTCTCACTTCTGCTGTCCATCATGCTGTTTCCTGCTTGGATACGTCTGCTGAAGTTCCGCAATATCGGACAGCAGGTGCGCGCTGATGGGCCGCAGGGCCATCTCGTGAAGCAGGGGACGCCGACTATGGGCGGCGTGCTGATCCTACTTGTCGTATCGATCGTCTATCTCGCGCTTGGTGATGTGGGGCGCAGCGGCATGATCGCGCTCGTAGCGCTCCTGGGATGCGGTCTGTTGGGTTTTATCGACGACTACGCCAAGGTCGTCAAGGAACGGTCGCTGGGTCTGACGGCGAAGATGAAGATCCTTGGCCAAGCGGTGGTGGCGAGTGCTGTCGGGATACTTGCGGTCAACTGGGCGCACGTGAGTCCGGAGGTCGTGGTTCCGTTCGTGGGTACGCTGGACCTCGGGGTGTGGCAGTCCACGTTCTCCGTTGGCGGGTTCGTTCTGGAGATGCCGTGGGTGTATCTCGCCCTCGTCTTCTTCATGGTGTTGTCGTTCTCCAATACAGTGAACCTGACCGACGGACTCGACGGACTTGCTGCAGGCACCGTCATGATAGTGATGCTGGCGTTCTCGGCGATATCGTTCGCACAGGACAATCTGGAGCTTGCGCTTCTGAGTGCGTCTATCGCAGGCGCATGCCTCGGTTTCCTCTGGTACAACAGCTATCCCGCCGACATCTTCATGGGTGACACCGGCTCGCTCGGGCTTGGGGCGGCTATCGCTACGATGGCTATCGTGACGAAGACGGAGTTGCTTGCACCATTGCTCGGCGGCATCTATGTGGTAGAGGGTCTCTCGGTGATCCTGCAAGTGGCGTCTTTCAAGCTGACGGGTAAGCGGATCTTCCGCATGGCTCCGCTGCACCATCACTTCGAGATGAAGGGGTGGAGCGAGACCAAGGTCATGGTGCGCTTCTGGATCGTGACAGGTGCACTGGCGGGCGCGGGTTTCGCGTTGTGGTTCGTGGCGAGGGCGAGGTTCTAGGATGCGCGACTGGATCGGTCATCTCGTGGTTCTCGGCCTTGGCACCTCAGGCGTCGCAGCTGCCGAGTGGGGGCTGTCGCGCAGCGCCGAGGGCGTGAATGTGACGGTGATAGACTCAGGTAGCGGGGAGGCTGTCGCTGCACGCGCGCAGGAGCTGCGGGTACGTGGTGCCGAGGTGTTTCTCGGCTGTGATCGCGTGGAGTACGGCGATCTGATCGTCGCATCTCCCGGTATCCGGCCGTCCTCGGCGCTGATGGCGAGCGCGCGTGAGCTGGATGTCCCGCTCATCTCCGAGATCGAGCTTGCGTACCGGCTCTCCGAGGCCACATGGGTGGCCATCACCGGTACCAACGGCAAGACCACCGTGACCGCGCTCGTGACGCACGTGCTGTGCGAAGCCGGTTTCGTTGCCGAGGCGGCGGGCAACATCGGGCCTGCTGCCGTGCGGGTCGCGTGTGAGCTTGGCGGTGCGGGTATCGTCGTGGCCGAGGTCTCGAGTTTCCAGATGGTGCTCGCCGATACGTTCCACCCGCGGGTGGCAGCGTTGCTCAACATCACGCCCGACCATATCGACTACCATGGTTCGCTCGAGGCTTACGCTGCCGAGAAGGCGAAGGTCTTCGCGCATCAGGTGCCCGGCGATACTGCTGTGATCGATATCGACGATCCGGGTTCGGCAGTCTACGCGGATAGGGTGGCCGCCCGTGGTATCACCGTCTGCCGCGTGAGCCGAATGCGGGCGACCGAGGGCGGTGCATATCTTCGTGGGGAGATGCTCGTTCTCGAGGAGCATGGCGAGGAGCACGATCTCGTGGAAGTGGACTCGCTTGGTATCCGGGGAGATCACAACGTGAGTAATGCACTTGCCGCAGCGGCGTGTGCGCGGGCCGCGGGGGCCGGTATCGAGGCGATCCGTGCCGGGCTCGTCTCGTTCAGACCCATCGAACATCGGCTGGAATCCACAGGTATCGTCGGAGGTGTGGAGTACTTCAACGACTCGAAAGCGACGAATCCTGATGCGGTGCTCAAGGCACTGACCGCGTTCGGAAGTCGGCCGCTTGTGGTCCTGCTCGGCGGTAGGAACAAAGGGGTGGACATGCATCCACTCGCGCATGCGGTCGCGGAGCGGGCGAGGGGTGTCGTTCTCTTTGGAGAGGCTGCGGCCGAGTTTTCCGAAGCATTCGACGGGCTCGGTGTGCGGGCGGAGCGCACGGAAGGGCTTTCCGATGCAGTGACGCGTGCGCGTGAGATCGCAAAGCCGGGTTCTGTGGTCGTGCTATCACCGGGGTGCACTTCTTTCGATGAGTTCAGCGGCTACGAAGAGCGGGGTCGTAGATTCAAGGAGCTCGTTGCGGGGATGAGGGACGAGCGATGAGCCGCGGACGCGCACGCGGGCTAAGCCCGGCTGGTTACTGGTTGCTGGGTGCCACGCTCGTGCTCGTGTTCGGTGGCATCCTGATGGTGTACTCGGCCTCATCTGTCGCCGACTACGTGCAGTACAGTGACAGCGCTTACCACCTGAAGAAGCAAGCGCTGTACGCGCTGCTCGGTGTGGTCGCGCTCTATATCGGCTCGAGATGGGACTTCCGATCCCGTCGATCGGGTACGCACGTGCTTAGCCCGCAGGTTGTCGCGTGGGGAGTCTGGGCCGTGTCGTTCGTGGGGCTCATCGTCGTGGAGTTCATGGGCGTAGGGAAGTGGGGCGCGACTCGCTCCATCCATCTCGGCTTCGCATATGTACAGCCATCCGAGTATGCCAAGCTGGGTTGTCTGCTCGTGACTGCGGTGCTCGTCATAGCCTGGAGGAAGCGGCGTCTGACGACGAAGCAGTTCCTGGGTTGGCTTGCGGCCGCAGTTGGTCCGACGGTGATTCTGATCCTGCTCCAACCGGATATGGGAACGACCGTCTCGCTACTGGTCGGTGTCGTGCTCGTGTTGTGGCTCGGCGGTGTACCCGGGCGATGGCTTGGTGCGACTGTGGGTGTAGGAGTCCCTGCTGCAGCACTTCTGATATGGGTGGCCGGCTATCGGATGGAGCGCGTGACCTCGTTCTTGAACCCGTGGGCGGATCCCACCGACAGCGGGTACCAGATCATCCAGTCGTTGTACGCATTCGGCAGCGGTGGCGTGACCGGCATCGGGCTCGGTCTCTCACGTCAGAAGTTCTTCTACTTGCCGGCCGCGCATACCGACTTCATCTTTGCGGTCGTCGGTGAGGAGTTGGGATTGATCGGGTCACTTGTGGTCATCGCAGCGTTCGGTGTCTTCGCGTATGCGGGTATGCGCATCGCGCACGAAAGCGGTGATCTGTTCGGCAGACTGCTTGCCGGGGGACTCACGTCGCTTGTTGTGGTGCAGGCACTGATGAACATGGCTGCGGTGACCGGACTCATGCCCATCACCGGGATCCCACTCCCGCTGATGAGCGCGGGTGGTTCGTCGCTCACGTTGACGCTTGCATGTATCGGCCTGATTCTTGCGGTCTCTCGATATGGCGGTCAGGCACGGGTCCGGTTGGTTCGGTCCGGTAACGGTAGGGGGTCTCAGAGTGCGGGTACTGTTGAGCGGCGGCGGAACGGCGGGACACATCTATCCCGCATTGACGGTGGCCGAGCGTCTACGCGCCGGAGGGCATGAGGTCGCGTTCGTCGGCACGCCTGACGGTCTTGAGGCCCGCCTTGTACCCGAGGCGGGCATCACGTTCATCGAGATACCCGCACGTGGTTTCGATCGCGCGCGTCCGTTCACGCTGATCACGTCCACCGCGCTGTTGCTTGGCTCGCTGGTACGTGCGCGGCGTCTGGTCCGATCGTGGCGCCCCGATGCGGTATTCGGTTTTGGTGGCTATGTCTCGCTGCCGGTGGGGT
>JAVERH010000053.1:0-13467 GCA_034007245.1 Coriobacteriia bacterium
ATCAAGGTAGCAGAAGGCGTGACATCGCTCGATGAGGTCATGCGGGTCATCGTCTAACCGATCGAGTGGAGGCGCAATGGGTGGGACTGCGCGCGATCCAAGGGCGATCGTGCTGGTGCTCGATAGCGTCGGGGCCGGTGCACTGCCTGACGCGTCAGAGTACGGAGACGAGGGCTCTAACACGCTCGGGAACACCGCACGCGCAGTCGGTGGTATCGCGATGCCATACCTCGGAGCGATGGGCCTTGGTAATATCACCGATATTCCCGGCGTCCCGCCGCGCGAATCCACGGTGGCTTCCTGGGGCCGCAGCGCCGAGCGCTCGGTGGGCAAGGATACGACCACCGGCCACTGGGAGATGATGGGAGTCGCGCTCGAGCAGGCGTTCCCGACGTTCCCGCAGGGCTTCCCGCCGGAGATCATCGCCGAGTTCTGCGCGCTCGCGGGCTATGAAGGCGTGCTCGGAAACTGCGTGGCAAGCGGGACGGTCATCATCAACGAGCTGGGCGACGAACACATGGTGACAGGCCTGCCGATCGTCTATACCTCGGCGGACTCGGTCTTCCAGGTGGCAGCGCACGAGGAGCGGTTCGGACTGGATGAGCTCTATCGTGTCTGCGAGATCGCCCGGAAGATGCTTTCCGGCGAGCGCTGCGTCGGGCGTGTGATCGCGCGACCGTTCGTGGGGCCTGATGGACAGGGTATGTACACGCGTACGCATCGGCGGCGAGACTACGCGGTCAAGCCGTTCGATCCTACGGTGCTCGATGTGTTGCAGGACGGGGGAGTACCGGTCTTCGGCGTGGGGAAGATCGGCGATATCTTCGCCTGGCAGGGAGTGACATCCTCGCCACACGTCACGGACAACATGGACGGGTTCGACAGGCTGCTCGAGGAAGTCCGGCGGCCCGAGCAGGGTTTCGTCTTCTGTAATCTCGTGGACTTCGACATGCTGTGGGGGCATCGTAACGACGCGCCTGCCTATGCGGCCGGTCTGGAGGCCGTGGACCGACGGATGCCCGAGCTACTCGACGCGATGATCGATGGTGACCTGCTGATCGTCACCGCCGATCACGGCTGCGACCCCACCATCGAGTGGTCGACCGACCATAGTCGCGAGTACGTGCCGCTCATCGCCAAGGTGAAGGGTGTGGACACAGGCGTGCGTCTTGGCACGCGGGGCACCTTTGCCGATGTAGGCGAGACGGTGCTGGACTTCTACGGGCTCTGCGAGCGCCGCGGACGAGGTACGTCCTTCCTCGATGAGGTGCGTGGGACGTGAAGTCGCTCGAAGAGCTCATCGAGGTGAAACGGGACGGCGGCATACACACCACCGGTGAGCTACAGCGGCTCGTGAGTGCGTTCGTCTCGGGTGAGATGCCCGACTACCAGATGGCGGCGTGGTTGATGGCCGCGTTCATCCGCGGGCTCGATAGCGAAGAGACAGCCGCGCTCACCGGGGCGATGGCTCGCTCGGGCAGGACGGTCGATCTCTCGGTGATCCCCGGTATCAAGGTGGATAAGCACTCCACCGGCGGTGTGGGCGACACCACGACGCTCGTGCTCGCGCCACTTGTTGCAAGCTGTGGTGTGCCGGTCGCCAAGATGAGCGGACGCGGCCTCGGCTTCACCGGTGGTACGCTCGATAAGCTTGAGGCGATCCCCGGCTTCAAGATTACGCTCGGGCCGGACGACTTCCTCAGACAGGTGCGCGATGTGGGGCTCGCGGTGATCGGCCAGAGTCCGGACGTGGCGCCTGCGGACAAGAAGATATATGCGCTCCGCGATGTGACGGCTACGGTGCCTTCGATACCGCTCATCGTGGGGTCGATCATCTCCAAGAAGATCGCGGGTGGAGCCGATGCGATCGTGCTCGACGTCAAGGTAGGCTCCGGTGCGTTCATGAAGACCGAGGCCGACGCCCGTGCACTCGCATCCGAGCTCAGCCGTGTGGGGCATGTACTGGGGCGCGAAGTGGTGTGCGTGCTCACCGACATGGACCAGCCACTCGGACGTGCAGTGGGAAACGCGCTCGAGGTGCGCGAAGCCATCGCGACGCTTGGGGGTACCGGGCCAGCCGATCTGACCGAGCTGTGCCTGGTCTTTGGGGCAAAGATGCTCGTGCTCGGTGGACGCGCGGTAGACGAGCCTGAAGCGCGCGATCTGCTGCTCGACTCGATCGCCACCGGAGCGGCACTCAGCACATTCCGCGCGTGGGTCCATGCACAGGGCGGAGACGAACGGGTCGCTGATGACGTCTCGTTTCTGCCGATCGGTGCTCACACACGCGACGTGCTCGCGACGCGCAGCGGGTGGATCGAAAGCTTCGACGCCGAGGGCGTGGGACGTGCGGCGATGGTCACCGGCGCGGGACGAGTGCGCAAAGAGGACGACATCGACCCGGGCGCCGGTCTCGAGTTAGCCGTGAAGGCGGGGGAGCGCGTGAAGTACGGCGACGTGCTCGGGACGCTGTTCACATCCGACCCGGGGACGCTCGATGAGGCCGAGACACGTCTGCGCGAGGCCATTCGTATCGGTGATGTCGAGGTCGCACCACGACCACTGTTCCTGGAGGCGTAGTCGCAGATGGGTCATCGCACAGGACACCCTCCCGAGCCTGTCACCGGGCTTGCGGTCGGGCACGCCAATCCGGACTTCGATGCGTACGCCGCGATGGTGGCTGCCACGAAGCTCTACGAGGGAACGCGCGCGGTCTACCTCGGCAGTCAGAATGCCAACGTGCGCGAGTTCCACAACCTGCACCAGGAGTTCGTCGCGTTCGTGGACCTGAAGAACACCGACTTCGACCATGTCGAGCGCGTGATCATGGTGGACACGCGCGACCCGTCCCGGATCGGCGAGATCGGCGCTGTGGCCATGCGACCGGGCGTGGAGGTCATCGTCTACGACCATCACACGCCGCAGGAGGGTGACATACAGCCCACCGAGGATCGGTCGATGATGGTTGGCGCGACGACATCGATCTTGACACATGAGATTCACAATCGCGGTATCTCGCTCACGCCGCTCGAGGCGACGGTCATGCTGCTCGGCATCCATGAAGATACCGGATCACTCACTTATCCGGGCACCACCGCCTACGATGTGCAGGCTGCCGCGTACCTCATGGAGGCTGGCGCGGAGATAGAGGTGCTCAACCAGTTCTTGTCGCGCGCGCTCGACGAACAACAGCGGATGGTTCTCGACCAGTTGCTCGACACACTGACCGTATGGGATGTGAACGGTCAGGAGATCGCCGTGTGTACGGCGAGTATCGAGGAGTATGTGGACTCGGCGGCAGTGCTCACCCACTACATCTGCGAAGACCTCGGCTATCGGGTAGCCATAGCGCTCATCGATATGCCCGAACGCCTGCAGGTGGTCGGTCGCAGCCGGCTGGCCAAGGTTGATATCGCGGCGGTGCTGAAGCACATCGGTGGCGGCGGACATCCGCAGGCGGCCTCGGCCGCGTTCCGGGATGGCTCGGTCGATGAGGTACTCGTGCGTTTGCGTGACGCGCTCTTTCTGGAGGTGGAGCCACCGCTTACGGCAGCCGAGATAGCTTCGGCGCCTGTACGCTCCATCACGCCGCAGCAGTCGATGGAGGAAGCAGGCGCGATCATGGCGCGCTGGGGACACGGCGGGCTACCGGTGATCGACGACGGGCGACTGATGGGGATGGTCACGCGCAAGGACGTGGACAAGGCGAACCGACACGGTCTCGGTCATGCGCCGGCGACCGGGTTCATGGCCCGGGAGCCGCTCACCGTGGTTCCGCAGACCGATGTCGCGGAGCTCGAACGGCTGCTCGTGCGGACCGGCATCGCCCGGCTGCCCGTGGTGGAGGACGACCGCGTGGTGGGCATCGTCACGCGCAAGGACCTGCTCCGTGCCCAGCATGGGGAGACGTACCTGGACTACCGTCAGAGTCTTCGTCACCGCGAGGCGAGTCGCACCGTGCTCGCTTCGCTCGAGCGGCTTCCCGGGGACGCCCGCGACGTTGTGCAGACGCTCGGACGGCTTGCCGCTGAGGCGGGAGTCCGGGCGCACGTGGTCGGCGGGTTCGTTCGCGATATGTTGCTTGGACGCGGGAACCTTGATATCGACATCGTGGTGGAAGGTGACGGCCTCGAGTTCGCGCGGGAGGTCGGCGAGCGGCTTGGCAAGCGCGTCAAGGTGCACCGCCGTTTCGGGACGGCCGTGCTCGTGTGGTCGAAGACGCTCCACGTGGACATAACGAGCGCTCGTACCGAGTACTACCAGCGTCCCGGTGCGCTGCCCACTGTGGAACGCTCATCGCTGCGTCAAGACCTCTTCAGACGCGACTTCTCTATCAACGCGATGGCGGTGAATATCGACCCCGACCATTTCGGGCAGATCGCCGATCCGTTCGGCGGCCTCTACGATCTCGAGCGTGGCATCGTTCGATCGCTGCACTCGCTATCGTTCGTGGAGGATCCCACTCGCGTGTTGCGCGCTCTACGGTTCGAGCAGAAGTTCGGCTTCCGGATCGACCCTTCCACCGACGCGCTCATGCAACAGGCGGTCGCGATGGGCATGCTTGAAGAGGTGAGCGGTGCGCGGCTGCGCGAGGAGCTGCTGGACCTTATCGACGAGGAGGCCGTCGCGGCGATCCTGGATCGTCTGCGAGACGTGGGCGTGCTTGGTCCGCTCGGTCCGGAAGGCGCCGATCTCGACCGTATGGTCGGCGACGTGCGGGCGTGCGCTGCTGCGTATCCCGAGATCGATGGGACGTGGCCGCTGCCGCCAAGGCGGCGCACCTTGCTGGTGGCGGCGTTCGTGGCTTCGGCCGGCAAGACCGCCGCAGATCGCTGGTGCCGCCGGATGCGTTTCGGTCGCGAGTACACATTCCCGGCTGTCACGACTGCCGAGCGGGCCGTCTCGCTCGCTGCGCGACTACGGGACGGCCGGGGTATGCGTCCGAGTCGGCTCTTCTACGCGCTCGAGACCCTTCCTGTAGAGACGCTCGCGTATCTATGGGTCACATCTGCGCCGCGCGTTCGCGAGCGGGTCGCACAGTTCGTGCATACGCTCTCGGCAGTCCGCCCGGCCGTGAGTGGGGAGGACCTCATCGCCTTCGGGGTGGAACCGGGCCCGGCGTTTGCTGGTATCCTGGCTCAAGCCCGTGCCGACCGGCTCGATGGAAAAGCGGTCGGACGCAAGGCGGAACTCGCCAATCTGGAGCGGCTCGCTAAACGCGAGGCGCGTTAAGGGGTCTCACGTATGTCTGAATGGATGTTCGGCATCCTGGAGCTCGCCATGTTCATCCCGGCGATCGTCCTGCATGAGGTGTCTCACGGGTACGTATCGTATCGGCTGGGCGATCCGACGGCCAAGATGAAGGGCCGCTTGAGTCTCAACCCGATCAAACACATGGACCTGTTCGGTACTGTGTTGCTGCCGCTGATGCTGTGGGCGTCAGGGGCACCGGTGTTCGGGTATGCCAAACCTGTGCCTATCAACCCCGGCTACTACAAGGACTACCGCAAGGGCATGATGCTGACAGGGCTTGCCGGTCCGACGACCAACCTGACACTCGCTGTGGTGTCGGGTCTGCTGGTGCGGATGCTCCTGCCGCTTGGCGATCTGGCGACCGGCACGACCGCCGATGCGACCTTCACGGTCCTCGGGTGGGTGGTCTACGCCCTGTACTTCTTCTCGCAGATCAACCTCGTGCTCATGTTCTTCAATCTTATCCCGATCCCGCCACTCGACGGCTCGCGCGTGTTGCCGCTGTTCCTCTCGGACAAGGCACTCATGAAGTATCACCAGGTGGAACGGTATGGCATCCTCATTTTCTTCGGCCTGCTGTTGCTGGTGCCCCGTATCGTGGGTTTCTCGCCGATAGGCGTGTACTTCGACTACACCGTCTATCCGCTGCTGTCGCTGTTCACGGGTATCGGCTAGGCGTCGGGCGCTGCGATAGAATACGCCCATCTCCACAACGGTCCGAAGAGAAGGAAGCTCTATGACCTCCAAGAAGCGTGTGCTCACCGGCTACCGGCCTACCGGACGTCTCACCCTCGGCCACTGGTTCGGCAATCTGCTGAACATGCGGGAGATGCAGGAGGACTACGAGGCATTCTACTTCGTGGCGGATTGGCACGCGCTCACGAGCGACTGGCAGGACACGCACGCTATCCGGCAGTACACCGAGGAGATGGTGCTCGACTGGCTCGCCGCCGGCATCGATCCGGCCAAAGCCGTCATCTACCGCCAGAGCGATGTGCCCGAGGTAGCCGAACTCTCTATGTATCTGTCGATGGTCACGCCGATGACGTGGCTCGAGCGTGTGCCGAGCTACAAGGAGCAGCGTGAGCAGATCACCGAGAAGGACCTCAGTAATGTCGGCTTCTTCCTCTATCCGCTGCTCATGTCGGCCGACATCCTTATCTGTCGTTCGGATGTGGTGCCTGTCGGTGAAGACCAACTGCCGCATCTGGAATTGACGCGGGAGATCACCCGTCGCTTCAACAACCAGTATGGTGAGCTGCTGATCGAACCCAAAGGTGTCATCGCCAAGCAAGGCGCTCGCGTGCCGGGTATCGACGGACGCAAGATGTCCAAGAGCTACGGCAACGCGATCTACCTCTCGGAGACCGAGGATGAGACCCGTGCCAAGGTGATGAGCATGATGACCGATCCTGCGCGCAAGCTGAAGACCGACCCGGGCAACCCCGACATCTGCCCACTGCATCAGATCCACAAGCTTGTGGCCGGTGAGACGGAGATCGCCGAGTGGGATCGATGCTGCCGGACGGCCGACTGCGGCTGCGTGGCGCACAAGAAGCAGCTCGTCGAGGATCTCAACGACTATCTTCGCGACTTCCGGACGCGGAGAGCCGAGCTTGCTGCAGAGCCCGGCTATGCCTGGGAGGTACTCGCCGCCGGCGCCAAGCGCGTGCGCCCTGAGGTCGTGTCGCTGATGACGGATGTCCGCCGCGCGATGCACGTGGACGCGGAGCGCTAGGACGTGTCATACCGGGTCAGGACAGAGGGGTTCGAGGGTCCGTTCGATCTCTTGCTGCAGCTCGTAGCGAAGCAGAAGGTCGACATTGCCGAGCTATCGCTCACCGAGATCACGGACCAGTATCTGGCCGAGGTCGATCGGATGCAGGATCTCGATCTGGATGTGGCGAGCGACTTCCTCGTGGTGGCGGCGACGCTGTTAGAGATCAAGGCTGCGGCGCTGTTGCCCCGCGACGAGCCGGAGGAGCTCATCGAGTTCGAAGATATGACGCCCGAGGAGGCACGCGACCTCCTGATCGCGCGTCTACTGGCGTACAAGCAGTTCAAGAACGCTGCCGCCGAGCTCGCGGGCCGTCATGAGGCCGAGGCACTGATGCATCCGCGCGCCGCAGGTATCGAGACACCGTTCCTCAAGCTGATGCCCGACTACCTCGAGGGCGTCACGTTGCACGGTCTTGCGGTGCTCTGCGCCGACCTGCTGTACAAGCGGGAGGTCTTCTTGCTGGAGGCCGATCATGTCGCATCTGCGCCGATCCCGCTTGAGCTGCATGTGGAGAGCGTGGCTCGCATCATGCGCTCCCGGCAGCATTCGTCGTTCCGGCAACTGGTGTCGGACGACGCGTCGATCGAAGAGCTCGTGGTGACCTTTCTCGCAATACTCGAGCTCTACAAGCGTGGGCTCGTGACGCTCCAGCAGAGCGATCTGTTCGAAGACATAGAGATAGTAGGGATCGGTGATGAATCGTGAGCGGGGATGACTCGGGTATCAGAGGCGCGCTTGAGGCGCTGCTGTTCGTATCGGATGAGCCGGTCCCTACATCGAGGCTTGCAAAGGTGCTCGAGGTTGCGACGGTCGAGGTCTCCGACACACTGCACGCGCTTGCTGCCGAGTACGCGGCCGGGGAGCGGGGATTCCAACTCCGTGAGGTCGCGGGCGGCTGGCGTATGTACACGCACCCTGCCTACCACCAGCAGGTAGAGGAGTATGTACTCTCGTGGGACACACGGCGTCTTTCCCAGGCCGCGCTCGAGGCGTTGGCCGTTGTCGCATACCATCAGCCGGTGACACGCCAGGGTGTGAACGCCGTGCGTGGCGTGAACAGCGAGGCTGTCATCTCGTCGCTGATCGAGAAGGGCCTTGTGCGTGAAGCCGGCCGAGATAAGAACTCCGGGAATGCGATCCTGTACGGCACCACGCGCACATTCCTCGAGCGCTTCGGGCTGAAGGATCTCTCGGAGCTTCCGCCTCTCGCAGAGTTCGCGCCCGATCCCGAGACCGAGCGGGCCATCCGCGAGCGGCTGAACGCCCTCGATGGAAGCCTGTTCGATGTGGACGACGATACCGTGACGGGCGACACGGGGACCGATGACGATCTGGATGGATCAGGTGAAGAGTATGGTGACAACCCCGCAGACACCGAGTGAGCGCGAGGGTGCCGAACGCATCGCCAAGTTCCTCGCTCGCGCAGGTGTGGCATCTCGCCGGGCCTCGGAGGGGATCGTCGCCGACGGGCGCGTGAGCGTCAACGGGACGGCGATCTCGGAGCCCGGAACGAAGATCGTCGCCGGTGTGGATGAGGTGCGTCTTGACGGCGAGGTCGTGGAGCCGCCGACCGAGCTGGTGTATCTCATGCTCAACAAGCCGATAGGCGTCATGACGACGCTCGACGACCCTCAGGGTCGACCGACGGTCGCCGACTTCATCCCGTCGGGTATGCCGCGGGTGTTCCCGGTCGGTCGACTGGACTACACGACCACAGGATTGCTACTGCTCACAAACGACGGTGGGTTGGCGCACCTGATGATGCACCCCCGACATCACGTGCCCAAGCTCTACTATGCCGTGGTCGACGGTATCCCGGATCCGGGCGATCTCACGCACCTCCGCAAGGGCGTGGAGCTCGATGATGGGCTGACATCGCCGGCTGGAGCCCGGATCGTGCAGGTACGCGAACGGACCGCTGCAGTGGAGATCACCCTTCGCGAGGGCCGCAAGCGCCAGGTGAGGCGGATGCTCTCGGCTATCGGTCATCCGGTGATCTCGCTTTCACGGATCGCTTACGGCCCGCTCACCCTCGGCGATATGGCCGAGGGTGCGGTTCGGGTGCTCGAGCCTGGCGAGGTGGAGGCACTCCGCGCGTCTGCACAGGGAGGTGCCTGATGCTTGCGGTCGTCACCGGCCCGGTCCGAAGTGGCAAGTCGCGCGTGGCACTCGATCTCGCACTTCAGACCGAACGCGAGATCGTGATCGCGGTGGGTGGCAGGGCTGACGATGAAGAGATGGCACGTCGCATCGCCGCACATCAGGCGGGTCGGCCGGCACACATCCGCGTGCTTGAAGCGGGAGACGACCCCGGATGGGTCACGAGCGTCCCGGCGGATGCGTGTCTGCTCGTAGACTGCCTGGGTACCCTGCTCGGCCGTGGGCTGGCCGATCTGGTCCCTGTCGATGTCGTGCTGGCGAGCGCGGCTGTTGAACGCTCCGCTGACGTGCGGGCCGACGCGCTTGTATCGGCACTGCTTGCGCGCGGCGCCGACACTATCGTCGTCGGTAACGAGGTGGGATGGGGCGTCGTACCGGCGACTCCGCTCGGGCGGCTTTTCAGGGATGTCATGGGCCGCTCGCTCCGTACGCTCATCGACTCGGCCGACGTCGCCGTCGCTATGATCGCGGGACGGTGCGTCGACCTGACGTCTTTACCCCGGGAGGTACGATGGAAGATGTGATCACACGAGGCACTGGATCGCAGGAATTCGCCCTGCATGATGTGTGCTGCGCTATCGGACTGCCGGATGCGGGCTACGAGAAGCGGGCGTGGGAGAGGCTCGACTCGCTCACCAAGCCGCCGAGGAGCCTCGGTGGGCTCGAGGCGATCGCGGCGAGGATGGCCGCAGTGCAGCGCATCGATCGGCCGACGGCGGCACCTGCTGCGATAACGCTCTTTGCCGGTGATCACGGTGTGGTGGCCGAGGGCGTGTCCGCATGGCCGTCTGAGGTCACCCGCCAGATGATGGGCAACTTCGTTGCCGGAGGCGCAGCGATCAATCAGATAGCGGGGTATGTCGGTGCCAGACTGGTGCTGACCGATGTGGGTGTAGCCACCGATACATCAGGTCTCGAAGGCGTCGTGCAGGCGAAGGTGCGCCCCGGCACACGTAATATGGTCGTCGAGCCGGCGATGACTCGCGAGGAAGCAGCAGCAGCCATGCTCGTGGGCGTGGAGACCGCACGGCGGTTGGCCCGCGAGGGCGTGAAGGTGATCTGCACAGGTGAGATGGGTATCGGGAACACGACCTCCGCATCGGCACTGACAGCCGCTTACACCGGTGTCCCGGTGAGCCGCGTGATCGGTCCCGGTACGGGTATGGACGACGCCGGTCTGGCGCGCAAGGCAGCTGTGGTGAAGCGCGCGATCCTTCTTCATCAGCCTGGGCGACTGGACCCACTCGGTACGCTTGCGGCGCTCGGCGGTTTCGAGATCGCTGCGATGGCCGGGGTCTTCCTCGGGTGCGCGGCCGAGCGGGTGTGCGGTGTCGTCGACGGGTTCATCTCCGCCTCAGCTGCGCTTGTGGCCGCACGACTCTGTCCGGACTCGCTTGCGTCGCTGTTTGGATCGCATATCTCAGAGGAGCCGGGACATAGTGTCGCACTCGTTCCCCTGGAGTTGGACCCCTTCCTTCGCTTGAGAATGCGGCTCGGTGAAGGTACGGGTGCCGCGCTCGCCATTCCGGTGATGGGGGCAGCCTGCGCCGTTCTGAACGGTATGGCGACCTTCGACGAAGCCGGCGTGGTCGCGCGTGTGGAAGACGATCGGTGATGACCGGCGCACTCAGCGCTTTGCGCCTACTGACGGTCCTACCCATCGGACACCGGGAGGGGGAGCGGCCTGCGCGATTCTTCCCGCTTATAGGATGGGTGTATGCAGGGCTCTGGCTCGCGCTCGCATGGGGCGCTCATGCGATCGGTGCCGGGAGCGGCTCCCGGGCACTCGTCAGTGCGGTGGTCATGGTCGTTGCGAGCGGTTTGCTGTCGGGACTCATGCACTGGGATGGGATAGCGGACTGTGCCGACGGTGTCGGAGTACGAGGTGATGCGGCCCGACGACTGGATGTTATGCGTACGAGCACCATCGGAGCGTTTGGCACGACGACGATCGTCTTCGTGGCGCTGGCACAGATCGCGGCTATCGCGACGGTACTGGAGAGTGGTGTGTGGTGGGGGCTTGCCGCGGCTCCGGTACTCGGACGCATGGGCGCGACGCTTGCGGTCGGCCTACGCGAGCCGGCCCGTCCGGACGGTCTCGGCTTCCGGTATGCGTCGTCGATGTCGGTCGGGGACCTCATGGTGGCGGCTATACCGGTACTGCCGCTTCTCGGATGGGACTCCGAGACGTATGTATCGCTCACCCTGGCCACAGCCGCGGGTCTTATGGTGGCACTCGTGGCTCCGGTGCCGTTCGTGCGGCGGCTTGGCGGGGTCACCGGTGATGTCGCCGGCGCGACGATCCTGATCACTGAGACCGTCGTTTTGGTGATGGCTGCTCTGCTGGGAGGTCCGTTGTGAGCGACGCGCACGAGATCATGCTTGTTCGGCATCCCGAGACCACCGCGAACGCGGAGCAGCGTCTGTGCGGCACGACCGTATCGGCCCTCACGCCCCGGGGAGAACGACAGGCTGTCGCACTGGGAGAGGCGATCGCTGCGTGGCGCCCGGACATACTCTATACCTCACCGAGCGACCGTACCCGGGCTGTAGCGACACTCGCCGACCCGTCAGGTGAGCGTACGGTGGTACTCGACGATGCGCGGGAGATCGACTTCGGGCAGGCCGAGGGGCTTGCCTACTCCGAGCTAGGCAGACATGGGATCGAGCTGGACTTCACCGGCGGTGGTCCTGTTGCGCCGGGTGGGGAAGAGGGCTGGGCCTTCGATGCACGGGTCGCTCGTACGGCCGAGGCGCTGCTTGGCAACGCACCACGCACTGTCCTGGTGTCTCACGGGGGCGTACTTCGCCTGCTGCTGTCCCGTCTGTTGACCCTCCCTGCGGATATGGCATGGCGTATCGAACTACCGAACGCAGCTATCGCTGTGGTGCGGATCTCCGATGGCTACGTGATGCTGAGCGAGTTGCGCCGTCCATCGGAGTAGCATGCCGTCTGCGGGGTAGGGTCCTGTCCGGCTTGCGTTTGGTGTGGTGAGTGGGCGACAATGCACCCCACGTCGACCAGGGAGGAACGTCCGTGAACTGGGACCAGATGATCCGCGAGGAACTCGAGGGGCTCGTGCCCTACGCCCCGGGCCTGCGTGAGGAGCAGGTTCGCGAGCGCTCCGGCCGCGACGACATCTGCAAGCTGTCCAGTAACGAGAATCCGTACGGGCCCTTCCCAGCTGCGATCGAGGCGATGCAGGCGGAGATCGCGGAGCTGAACAGATATCCCGAGGGTGCGAGTGCCGTGCTTCACGGCAAGCTTTCCGCACGTCACGGGGTACCTGCCGAGCGAATCATGGTGGGAAGCGGAAGCAACGAGCTTCTCCGGCTGATCGGTCAGGTCGTGCTTCGCCCGGGTGACGAGGTCGTGTACCCATGGCCTTCGTTCGTGGTCTACCCTACGGTCGCGCAGATGTTCGGCGCCATCAAGGTGCCGGTCCCGCTCGTCGACGGGGCTCACTACGATCTGGATGCGATACTCGCAGCGGTCACGGACCGCACGCGGATCGTCTTCCTGTGTAGCCCGAACAATCCCACAGGCACGATCTATAAGCGCGATGCGTTCGAGTCGTTCCTTGAACGGCTGCCCGCTCACGTCCTGCTTGTTCTCGACGAAGCCTACTTCGAGTTCGCAACGGACCCGGCCTACCCCGATGGGCTCGACTACTTCGACGGTGAGCGACCGATCGTGGTGCTTCGCACGTTCTCGAAGATATACTCCCTCGCGGGTATCCGGATCGGCTATGGCTTCGCGCCCGAGCGGCTACGGTATGCGGTCGACTGCATCCGGGAACCTTTCAACGTGAATTCCGTCGCGCAGGCTGGTGCTGCGGCCTCTCTCGATGATGAGACGGAGACCCAGCGTCGGCGCGCCGAGAACCAAGAACAGAAGACATACCTCTATTCGGGCTTCGATCGGCTCGGCATCGAGTGGGTGCCGTCGGAGACGAACTTCGTCTGGGTGAAGACGGAGCGGCCGGTCGAAGTGTTCGAAGGCCTCCTCGAAGAGGGGGTGATCGTGCGCAGGTTCGGCACGGTGCCGGCACTGCGTGTAGGCGTCGGGACTTCCGAGGACTCACGTCGCACGATCGAAGCGTTCGAAGCGGTCATCGCCCGCCTCGGCAGCGTCTGATAGACACTGCGAGGTGCGTGACGGCCGCAGAGACGACCGTCACGATCCGCGCGCATGCGCGTGAAGAGAAGGTGATGAAAGATGCTCGTTGTCATGAAGGACCATGCATCATCAGACGACATTCAGCATGTCGTCG
>JAVERH010000054.1:0-13336 GCA_034007245.1 Coriobacteriia bacterium
CTCGATCAGGGGCGTCTCAACGTCGCGGCTACTGCTCGTCGTAGATTCGTGGGAAGAGCGGCTCACCCTTGGTCACACGCGTTCCCTCAGGCAGCCTGCCCCACTCGGCAGCACCCAGGATGTCCGTCACGGCCGCGATATCCCCAAGCCCGAGCCGACTCCACACCTCAGCCGACGTGTTCGGCATCACTGCCTCGGTGAAGAGCGCTGCGATGCGCACCGCCTCAAGCGCGTTGTAGACAACGGCCGCCAGGCGAGCGGTATCGCCCTCCCTGGCGAGCGTCCACGGAGCGCTGTTCTCGATATAGCGGTTCGTATACTTGATGAGCTCCCAGGCGCTTTCGAGCGCACCCGAGTAGTCCAGCCGCGACATGTGGTCCTCGTACGTCTCGGGAAGCTTCCCTGCGATGGCGCGCATCGTGGCGTCCTCGGTGGTCTCAGCTGCGAGATCGGGCACGGCGGGTGCCAGGCCGTCGAAGTACTTCTCAGTCATGTTGAAGAGTCGTGAGCACAGATTGCCCCAGTCGTTGGCAAGGTCACCGTTATACCGCTGGACCATACCTTCCATCGAGATCGAACCATCGTGGCCGAACACCACGTCGCGCAAGAAGTAGTAGCGATACGCGTCCACGCCGAAGCGCTCGACGAGCGAGGCAGGCGTCTGCGCGTTGCCCTTGGACTTACTCATCTTCTCGCCCTTGGTGAGCAGGAAGCCGTGAGCGAAGACACTCCTGGGAGGCTCGATACCGGCGGCCATGAGCATCGCCGGCCAGATCACGCAGTGGAAGCGAATGATGTCCTTGCCGACGAAGTGACAGTCGGCCGGCCAGTACCGCTCGAACCGTGCCGCGTCCGCCGGATCGTCGCTTCCATAGCCGAGAGCAGTGATGTAGTTCAGGAGAGCATCGATCCACACGTACGTGACATGTCCCTCGGCGAACGGGATCGGTACGCCCCACGAGAACGTGGTGCGTGAGATGGAGAGGTCCCGGAGCCCACCTTGCACGAAGGAAACGACCTCGTTGCGCCGCGTATCGGGCTGCACGAACTGGGGATGTTCGGCGTAGAAGTCCAGCAGTGGCTGCTGGAACTCGGAAAGCTTGAAGAACCAGTTGTCCTCACGGATGAACTGCACTTCACGACCACACTCGGGACACATTCCCTCGACGAGCTGCTCCTCGGTCCAGTACGTTTCATCAGGGACGCAATACCAGCCCTCATAGTTGCCCTGATAGAGATAGCCATCGTCATGAAGCTTCTGCCAGAATGCCTGTACGCCGCGCTTGTGCCGCTCCTCGGTGGTGCGGATGAAGTCGTCGTAGGTGATGCCGAGCATCTCCCAGGCCTTGGTGAACGTAGGGGCGATCGAGTCGACCCACTCCTGTGGTGAGACGCCGTGTTCCTCGGCAGCCTGGGCGATCTTCTGACCATGCTCATCGAGCCCCGTGAGGAAGCGCACGTCATGACCGGTCATCCGCCGGTACCGCGCGAGCGCGTCAGCTGCGATCGTGGTGTAGGCCGTTCCGAGGTGCGGCTCGGCGTTCACATAGTAGATCGGTGTGGTGATGTAGAACGGTGGCTTGCTCACCGGCGATTACCTCGTCTTCGATATGGGTATTTATGGAAGCAACTCCGGGTTTCCCCGGATGGTCCCACATCATACCGCACCGTACGACGCACGCTGTCGAGCGAAGGAGCAGAACACATGAGCGACACCGGGATCGTGCGCCGAGTAGATGACCTCGGGCGGATCGTCATTCCCATGGAGCTGCGACGTACACTGGGCATCCGCGAGCATGACCGTCTCTCTATCTCGGTCGAAGGCGAGCGGGTCGTCCTTCAAAAACACATCGACTCGTGCGTCATCTGCGGCAGCCAGGACGAGGTGCGCCTGGTCCAGACTCGTCCCATCTGCGCAGCGTGCATCGCCGAGATCAAAACGCTCTGACACAGAAGCCATCCTACGTCTACCCGAGCGAGATACGGTAGACGTCGTTTCGCGGAACACTCATCTCGGCAGCCACCTCGCGAACCGCATCCCTGCGGCTGGCGCCGGCAGCCTCTGCGGCGATCAGCCGCTCGCGGACGGCCTCTTCATCGAGCACCAACTGAACCGGCCCCTCCGGCGGACCGACGAGCAGAACGACCTCACCGCGAAGCTCTCGCCCCGCGATGCGCCCGGCAAGCTCGCTCACCTCACCGCGCACGACTTCCTCGTGGAGCTTCGTGAGCTCTCGTGCCATCGCCGCTCTGCGGCCGGGAAACACTTCGGCCAGCGAAGCAAGCGTCGCTGCCGTACGACCCGGAGACTCGTAGAAGACGAGTGTCGCATCCAGCTCCGACAGCGCACGCAACGAACGTGATCGCTCCCCTGCCTTGCGCGGAAGGAACCCGCCGAAGTAGAACGCATGCGTCGGCAGTCCGCTTGCCACGAGCGCGGTCAGGATACCCGATGCTCCGGGCAGGACATCGACGGGAAGCCCGGCCTCGAGGCACGCATCCACCAGTTGCTCGCCGGGGTCCGAGACTCCCGGTGTCCCGGCGTCCGAGACAAGCGCGATGCGCTCGCCTCGCTCGATACGATCGACGAGTATGGACGTCCTGACTGCACGATTGTGCTCATGGTATGGCTCGAGTGGCGTACGGATCTCATATCGCGCGAGCAACTTGCGTGTGACACGCGTGTCCTCGGCAGCGATCACGTCGACTGTCCTCAGTGCATCGAGCACACGGAACGTCACGTCGCCCAGATTGCCGATGGGCGTGGCACAGACGATAAGGACGCCGGGTCTGTTAGACATCGGATCCGGGCGGGAGCGGCGGAGGTGGCACCATCGTCGTAGACATCGGGGGCGCCGGCGGAGCGGACACAGCGACCCGACCCAAGGGCGTTACGGGCGACACAGCTGCCTGCGGGAGCGGCTGCTCCATACCGGTCAGGTGGCGGAACATGAGCGTCCAGGCAGCGTTGCTGAAAGTCGCATAGATGGCATTCGGTAACATCATCACGAGCACTATCAGCAGACCGAACGCTCCGGCGATGATGTACTGCTCGGCAAAGAGAGCGATGCCCGCAGGAACGAGTGCCACCAGAACGATGACAAAAGCCACGAACGCGTAGGCCATACCTGGGAGCAGCATGACAAGCCAGAAGACCATCAGACCCTTCTTGCCCCACAGGTCGCCCCATGCGCGCTTGATCGCCTGGCCGAACGTGACGTCGAGAAGCACGCCGTAACGGATAGCAACGGGCAAAAGGATGCCGATCATCACCGAGGCGACGACGATCACCACGAGAAGCAGCGGGAAGAAGAAGCACATCCCTACGCCGATGCCTTCGACCATGTCGCTCTCCGTGGCGACCGAGACACCCAAGACGGCGAACATGGCAGCCATCAGCAGCCCAGCGACGAACACCGGGAGCCCGAGAACGAACTGCACCATGAACGTGCGACCCCATTTGGCGAAACCTGCGGACCATGATTCTCTGAGAGAAGGTGTCCGACCTGCGGCGGCCTCATTGGTCCCATGGGCGACACCTCCCTGAGCTGCGACCGTGAGTATCCACAGCGCGACCGAGATGATCGTCAGACCCCCGATCACGACAGCGATGAGAGCGACGTTGTCGACAGCCCATGAGGCGAACCGACTCCATTCGGAAGAGATGCCCTCGCTGCTATCGGAGAAGTTGCTGCTCGAATAGTTTCCCGATGATCCACTCATCGCGCCAGCGAAGAGACCGAGTACCCACAGAGCTTTGTAACGCCAGGTGATGTTCCACGCGCGCTTCAGCAAGTCGAAGTAGTCCACTTGAAACTCCTTTATATGGAGCGCCCTGTCAGTCCACCTGCACGAGCTCGTAACGGGCCGTACCCAGACCCATCTCCTCCGCATACGTTATCGCATGTGTGCCATCAACGCCTGTGATAGCCACGAATTTATCGTCGCCGGAGACCAGTCCCTCTCCGAGCGACCCGGCGAGCCCTGATGCCCGAGTGACGAGGTCGGACGCCGCCTGCTCGATCGCAACGATGTCGGTGGATGCGAGAACACCGATGTCCGGAACGACCGGCGCATCAGAGAACGAGAAACAGTCGCATTCGGGCGTCACGGTCGTCACGAATGAGAGGTAGATGACTTTGCCATCCTTCCCATCGAGTGCCCCCGCGACGTGCTCGACGATCTTCTCCTGGATGCTCGTGGCGTCGGTCTTCCACTGTGTGGCGATGGCGCCGGACGGGCATGCAGCGACGCACTCGCCGCAGCCGTAGCAGATCTCGTAGTCGACGACCGCATGATGTTCGTCATTGAGAGTGATAGCGTTGACCGGGCACCACTTCACGCACCGTCCACACGCCGTGCATGCCTCCGGCGTGACCTCTGGCCGAAAATCGGAGTGCATACGCTGCTTGGCGCTCCGAGACCCAAGACCCATGCCCACATTCTTGAACGCTCCGCCAAAACCGGTCGCTTTATGACCCTTGAAGTGCGTCACCACGACCATGACGTCAGCGTGCACCACAGCAGAGCCGATGCGGACCGAGTCGAAGTGCTTCCCCTTCACGGGCACCTCTACCGCATCGCGCCCGTCGAGCCCGTCTGCGATGATGAGCGGCGCATCGACCGTGGCGAACGAGAAGCCGTTGTGGATCGCGCACGCAAGGTGCTCCACGGCGTTCGAGCGCTCGCCCCGGTACAGGGTGTTCGCATCGGTCAGGAACGGCTTGCCACCCGCATCGCGAACACGTCGCACCACCTCGCGGAGGTAGACCGGGCTGACGAATCCAGTGTTGCCCTGCTCTCCGAAGTGCAGTTTGATGGCCACGAGATCGCCCTCGGCGACCACATCACCCAGCCCCGCTCGCAAGAGCAGACCACCCACCCGCGTCACCATGCTGCGCTTCAACGGCGAACGCACGGGTGCGAAGTAGACCGTGGCTGTATCGGCTGCGACTGCACTCACCGATGGATCCCCTCCCGCGAATCGTGCTCATCGAACGCGAGCGCTGCTGCGCCGAGCACACCGGCATCGTTGCCGAGTTCGGCCTGCACCACACGCACGTCACGCCGACCGGCGAGTGCCTCACCGTCGATGACATCACCAGCACGTTCGACAAGAAGCGCGGCTGACTCACCGACACCGCCACCGATGATGACCAGCTTGGGGTTGAGCAGGTTCACGATGCCGACGAGCGCCCGACCAAGGACCTCACCGGCCTCGAGCAGAATGGCCCGTGCGTCCTCATCGCCTTTGGTAGCGGCAGCGATGACGTGCTCGGCTGTCACCTGCTCCGCATCTCCGCCTGCCTCCTCGCGCAGCGCGAAGGCCTTGAACGTCTTGGCGACCTCGCGACCACGGGCAGCGATCGCCGGACGGCCCACGAACGACTCGATATGTCCTCGACCGCCACAAGGGCACGGCGGTCCGTCGAGCTGCACGACCATATGGCCGATCTCGCCACCGAGCCCACGCGCACCCCGATAGCAGCCACCATCAAGGAAGAGCGCACCACCGACACCGGTGCCCAGCGTGATCATCACGAAGTCACGGACACCCTTACCCGCGCCGAACCGACTCTCGCCGATTCCCGCACAGTTGCTGTCGTTATCGATCGTGACCGAGTGACGCACGCGCGACATGATAAGTGAGCGCATGTCGACCCCGGCAAGCGGGAGGTTCGTGCAGAACTCTACCGACTGCTTGAGAAAGTCGATCTGCGCCGGAAGCCCCACGCCGATGCCGGCAACCTCCGCGTAGTGCACGCCGGAGGCGACGTCTTCGATCAACTCGATGATCGCATCTACGATCGCGAAGGGACCCGCATCCCTGGGCGTCAGAGCGCGAACCTCTTTCAGCATCCTGCCCTTGCGGTCGACCAGGCCCGCCGCCACTCTCGTGCCACCGACATCGACGCCGATGGCGTAAGACGTCCGCATGCGCATCTACCTCCCATGGTGTTGCGACGATTCCGGCTGCCAGCCGATGATACCAGCCGAGACCGACACAGCCCCTAGTAGTCCCAGACGATACCCCGGCTCTTTATCAACCCGAGATCGCGCATAGCTTCGAACATCCGGGACTCGGGGACCCCGAATAGACCAGCCAGATAGCGATAGTCGTTGAACCACTTCTGCGCCTGGTCGCGAACAAGGTAACCGGGCGTCATGAACTCAGCAGAGAGCATATCGGCGACACGGTGCTGGCCCTCACAGTCTCGCGGGTACGTCGCACCGGGGTCGTCCAGTACCACGAGTATGTGCCCAAGCACATGACCGAGCCCCGTCTCTTTGACAAGCATAGGACGCGAGGCGTTGAGCAGGATCGCAGGCAGACCGTCTTCATAGATGAGGGCCGCTGTGAACCACAGTGGGAGTGGGATCGAGCGGATAGGTATGCCAAGATGTTCTGCAACCGCCTCTAGCGAAACAGGAGGCTCATCGACACCGGCAGCCCGAAGCTCGTCCTCAACAAGCTGGCGATAGTATGCGTCACTACGAAGTGTCACGAATCTCCTTCAAAGAACCCCATTAGGGAATACCATATAGGTGATCGTGTGGATGTACGGGCGTACGCGACACCATACTTCGCCTTCTGACGATATACCCACACGCCACGTGAGCGCGAGAGGAGGAGTCATGGAACACCCGGCTAACGCCTCTGTGACGCGTGCCGAAGACCTACTCCGTGCTCTCTCAGTCGCTCTGCACACCGTGCGGCTGTATCCCCTTGCAAGCCCGATGCGAGCCGAAGCAATCGCTCGCTTCACCGCAGCCACACGTGAAGTGAACCTGACGACCGGACCACTGCAGTACCGGATCGACCGCAACCGGTTCATCATCGGCGAAACAGCGATCGGTGAAGGGGTGCCCCAGATCGCGGCGCTGGCCGAGATGCTGCATGCGCTGCAGGTCCGGCAGCTGATCATCGCGCCCGAGGTCACCGATGGCGAGATCGTGCGGTTCCTCGAAATCCTGAACGGCGACTCGGTCGCACTCCGCGCATCCGGAGGCTTTCGCAAGGCACTTCTGGAGGCAGGGATCGCACACGTCGCGGTCGTCGAGGTCACACTGCGCGCATCCACGGAGTCCGGCCTGCTCGGTCTCGATCTCACCACCTCACCGCTCGATGAGATCGCGCCGGAACTCGCAAGTGCCGCAGAAGCATGGGCGGCCGGAGCAGGTACGGACCAGAGCATGCCTGATGCAGTGGCCGCCGCCATCACGCGCCTCGAACCGGCCGCGCGCGGCCTGGCCATGACCCGGTGCGCCGAGGCACTCCGCCTCCTCGACGAGCAGACCAGGATATCGTTACTGGACGCCGCGCTGGCACACGAGCCTGACGCTGCCACGATGGCCGGCATGCTGGACGTCGTGGCGCACATGCCGCCCGCCTCGCTCGCCCGCCTACTGCGAATGACTGCGCAGATGCGTGGACAGGACCCCGGCGATCTTGGCGGGTCACTCGAGTTACCGCCGGAGGTCGCGGAGGAGGTAGCCGCCCTCATGCGCCCCGCTCCCGTATCGGACGAGGCCCGCGGCATCCCGGCAGAAGCCGACGTATCCGCTATCGTAGCCGAGGTGACGAGCACCGACGAGACGGACGTACTCGAGCTCGACCGTCTCGTCGCAGGAACAACGCTCCGAGACGCGGCAGCTCGAGGCCTCAGTACCGCGCTCCGGATCGGACGGCTGCGTCTCGACGAAGAAGCGATCCGTGCGATCGGGGACGCAATCCCCGGCGCTGCCGCTGCGGGCGCACTCCGTGAGGTCGCGGACGCCGCATCGCTGCTCGACGAAAGCCTCGGCGATCCCGCTCTCAGTGTCGCCGCACGAGCTGCTTATGGGGCTCTGAGTGATCCTGCGCTCACGCGAGAGTGCATCCGACAGCTGCTGCTCGACCCCTCGTTGTTGCCCGCGCGATCACTGCTCGTGGCTGCGGGCAGCACAGGCGCCGAGGGGCTCATCGCGTCGTATGCAGAAAGCGACCGACCCACCCGCGACAGACTGATGCCGACGATCGAAGCGCTTTCGGAGGCTATCGCCCCGCTCGCAGGCCGAACGCTTCGGGCCGGTGAGCCGGCGATGGCACTCGCAGTCACTGAGATGCTCGAGGTGATGACCTCTCGGCGACTGACCCCGACCCTGGCACTGGGGCTTGAACACCTCGATGCGCGTGTCCGAGCGGCAGCTGTCAACGCCATCGCGAAGACCCCTGGAAGCGAAAGCCTCGAGCTCCTGGAGAAGTGCCTCGTCCACTGGGATCCCGAGACACGGCGGATCGCTGCTCGTGCGATCGGCACGATGCGACTCGATGATGCCGTGCCCGCCCTACTCAAGGTAGTCTCAATAGTCGAGCTCAATGAGAGGAACTACGAGCTCAAGAAGGAAGTACTCAAGAGTCTCGATGCGATCGGCTCGGACCGTGCACTTCCGGTCCTCAAGCGGCTTGCATCGCGACGGTTCGTGATCGGCAAGAAGAACCGTGAACTCCGCTATCTGGCGGGCGGAGTCCTCGAATCCATCGAGGACCGCACCCGCCCCGGAACAAGGAGGGACATCGAGTGACCGACAATCCCCTGAGCGAGGATCGGCTCGAGACACCGGAGGAGCTCGCCTCGCTCGCCGGGTCTGCCGCCCGGCCACCGTTCTCAAGCGCAAAACGCCTCGGAGCAGCCCGCGCACTTGCCCGAGCTCTCGCCGTAGCACAGAACAACGACTCGCTCTACCCACCGACGCACCCCCTTGTAGGGCAGTCCACGGCCGAGCTTGCCGAAGCCGTATCGACACTCGTCGATCTCGGGTTCGAGGACGTCACACTCAACGTCTACAAAGCGACCCTCTTCATCGAGAACCAGGTCCTTCCTGAGGAAAGCGTGACGTATCGCAAACTCATCGAGGACCTTCTCGCTCGTGGCGTATCGGCCGTGACGTTCTCGCCGGGATTCACGCAACATGATGCGGCCGCACTGGCCACACTCCTGAACAACACATCCATCACCTCGATCATCGACGCGCAGACACTACTCAGTCACTCGGGCGTGACGAGTGTGGCGCTTTCGGAGACGAGTGATCTGGATGAGTCAGTGCGCGCCGCCGAGGAGGCCGAGAACAAAGCCCGCGGCCGGGAGATATACGACCAGGGCGTCTCGCTCATGCGTGATGTGGAGACGCAGGCCAAGCTCGGCAAGGTCTTTGAGGTCGACGCACTCCAGCATATGGTGAGCGCGCTTCTCGACACGCTGTTCAAGGATCCGGCTGCCATACTCGGCCTGGCGGCGATCAAGACGCACGACGACTACACTCTCAACCACTCACTCAACGTCTGCATACTCTCACTCGCCCTTGGCGCGTCGATCGGACTGGATGCGGACACGCTCCGCTCGCTCGGCCTCTCCGCGCTCCTCTACGACCTAGGCAAAGTTCGTGTCCCCGAGGAGATACTCAACAAAGAAGGCCCGCTGACCTCGGACGAGTGGCAGATCGTGAAGAGTCACACGACCGAAGGCGCCGACTTGCTCAAGCGCATCCAGTTGGTCGACCAGATGCCGATGGTTGTTGCCTACGAACACCACCAGCGCCATGACCTACAGGGCTATCCACGGCCAGAAGGACTACAGGAGCAGCACCTCTTTTCCAAGATCGTGGCACTGTGCGATGCATACGATGCTATGACCACGCGGCGTCCGTTCCGGCGTGAGATCCGCCCCGACAAGGCGCTTGCGGTACTCATGCAGGGACGGAGCAAAGCATACGACCCGAGCGTCACCAAAGCTCTCGTCGCGATGCTGGGCATCTACCCGATGGGGGCCGTCGTGACGATCGATGACGGCTCGACCTCCGTGGTCTTCCGGGTGAACAAAGACGATCTACTACGACCACGCGTGAAGCGACTCATCACCATTGACGGAAAGTGGCTCGAGGAGCCCGACACGATCGACCTCCGGTTGATCGACCCCGAGACGGGGACGTATGCGCTCTCGATCCTCGAGTGCATCCCCGCAAGCGACGCAGGGATCGACGACGTGTGGCAGTACCTCTAGCACAGAGACTCTACATACGACATCCTACGACAGCGCGGCCCCCGGGGGCCGCGCTGTCGTCCCTCTAAAGAGACTCTTGATGCGCTACACGAACGAGCCTGCCGATCGACCGACCGATCCGGTATGCGATCTCTGGCGCCAACGGGCGGCTGTGCCGATCCTCCGTCGGAAGCGTCGCATCGTAGCGCGCCCGCAACGAGGGGTCGGAAAGTGTCTCATACGCCGCGTTCAGTGCGGCCGCATAGTCAGTGTCTCCGCCATGATCAGGGTGGGCCCCCTTCATGAGCCGCCGGTAGGCTGCGGCGATGACTGCCGCCGATGCGTCGCGGCGAACCTGGAGGGTCTTGTAGTGGTCGGTCATGTGTCTCTCGCCTCAGTCGTGCGGTCCATCGTGTGAGAGTATCATGGAGCAGACGGACGGCAACCTGAGTGGCCGATAGGTTAACCAACCTTGCGCGGTCAGTGGTACCATGCTTGCTATCCCGATGCTCGATACGTGCAACCGATGGGAGACGCATCCGAATGAGTAGAGTCCTGTTCGTTACACCGCCATACCGGTGCTGGGGCCAGCAGATGATCGGAAACTGGCCACCGTTGCACCTCGTCCACCTTGCAGGTGCTGCAGTCAAAGCCGGACACGATGCGAAGATCTACGACGCAATGTACAAAGACACGTCGTATGAAGAGATCCGGCACCAGGTGGAGACCTACAAGCCTGATGTCGTCATGTCCCTCGACTACCTCCCTGTGACCGGCGCCATCAGCACGTGCACCGTACCTGCCGCGATCGAGGCACTGCGCGTCGCCAAGCAGGTGAATCCGGATATCCACACCCTCCTTGGTGGACCGCATCCCACGTTCATGTACGAAGAGATACTCAACGAGGAGAACAGCCCCATCGACATAGTCCTCCGCGGCGAGATGGAGGAAACACTCGCCGACCTGCTCGGTGCCTACGCCGATGAGCGCCCGCTCGACGAGGTCAAAGGCATCGCGTTCGTGCGTGATGGCGAGACCGTGGCAACGCCGCAGCGGCCGCACATCGAGGACCTTGATACCCTCACGCCCGCTTGGGACCTCCTGGAGTGGGAAGACTACCACTACAACATCGACCCATGGGGCCGCATGGCGTCGATCCTGACCTCTCGTGGCTGCATGATGGGCTGCTCTTTCTGCAGTCAGCGGGTATTCTGGCGTAACGAATGGCGCGCACGTGATCCGTACAAGGTAATGGACGAGATCCGACACCTTGTGGAGGAGTACCAGGTCGAGTTCATCACGATGATCGATGCGTACCCCACGTTCGACCGGAAGCGCTGGGAGACGATCCTCGACCTACTCATCGAAGCTGACCTCGGCGTACAGATCCTGATCGAGACCCGCGTCGAGGACATCATCCGCGACGAAGATATCCTGCATAAGTACCGCGAGGCCGGCATCATGCACATCTACGTCGGCCTTGAGACGTCGACCGATGAGCTGCTTAGCAGCCTCAATAAGGGCACTACGATCGATATGAACGAGCACGCTGTGAGCATCCTCAAGAAGCACGACATCATGATCGAGGCGTCGTTCATGATCGGCTTCCCCGAAGAGACGTGGGACTCCATCAAGGCGACTATCGCGATGGCGGAGAAGCTCAATCCCGACATCGCCGTCTTCCCGATCCTCACGCCGATGCCATACACATCACTCCACACAGAGGTGTACGACCGCATCCGTGTCTGGGACTACTCCAAGTACAACATCTCGACACCGATCATCGAGCCTCATGACATGTCGCTCACCGATATCACGATCGCGCTCAGCCGGTGCTACATGACGTTCTACGCGAACAAGATGAACGAGATCCTCGCGCTACCGGAAGGCTTCAAGCGCAGCTACATGCTATCCGCTATGAAGCTCATGATGCGCGACTATGGCGAGCACTTCGACTTCATGGGAGTCGGCAAAGAGAAGATCGGCGAGGTCCCGAAGAAGATGGTCGAGGCTATGAAAAAGCTCACCGCTAACGAAAAGACTACAGGGAAGACAGCGAACGCAGTCGCCAAGTAGCGTCACCTACGCCCTCCATGCGAACAAGAAGGGGCGCCGGAAACGGCGTCCCTTCTGCATGCCTATCGATGGATCCGCCTACAGATAACCACTCAGGCTACCTGGCTAGATCGATATTCGGTCCTAGTTCCCTGTGAATAGTCCACCATGAGGGTCGAATACTCCGCCATGGCAACTCACACACTCCGTTGCAATCGTGGTCATTGCTCCAGTCGGCTGGTAGTCCTCAGTGAAAAGCGTGTCGTAGTAGTGGCAGACACACCCACCGTGGTCTTCCTTGAACTCGAACCCAAAGGCAGGTCGAATCGCCACAAGCTGGGGACCATGACACGACACACACCGTTGGCTCGACACGCCACGCGCGGTGGCTTCCCACGCAGCATGTACGCCCACGTGATACGGGTCAGCGGCCAGAGGGTCCAGTGGATCCGCGTGGCAGCTTTCACAAGAGTCAGCACCGGCGTCCAACCCGTATCCATGGCAGGAACAGCCAGCGTGCTCATTGGGAGCGACCGCAAGCAGGTCACTGCCGTGGCAGCTGACGCAGCCCGCGCTGTTGGTCTCGATAGCGCCCTCAAGGTAGAGGTGACCAACATCGGAGTCATGCCACGCACCGAAGTTTGCGCTCGAGTGGCAGGCGCCCAGACAGGTCACAGACGGGGTGGTTCCTTCAGCGTGACAGGCGGAGCAGCCAGGGGCCGTGTCACCTGACAGACGGAAGTCGTTGCCGTGCATCTTGGTGACGTCCGTACCGTGGCAGTTCGCATCGAAGCAGCCACCGCCGGTGTCGACGACCGTATGGGCCGGGACATCCGCGTGCTGGGTGTCTGCCGACCCGTGACAGGTTTCACACGTAGCACCTGCAACGTCTGCCGTGTCGTTATGACACGAAGTGCAGGCCGCGTGAATGGCAACGACACCGACTGCGTGACAGCCAGCCTGCGTACAGGAGTCATCACTGCTCAGCACTTCGGGGTGGGAGTCGACGTGTGCTGCGTTGGCGCCGGTGTGGCAACCTTCACAGTCGTTCGTCGGGCCACCGACGATACCGTGGCAGTAGTCGCACCCGATCTTGCCTTCAGGGAGGTTCACGTGAAGCATCGCGATGTCTGTAGCTTCACCGTGACAGCCTGCGCCGGTACAGAAGACGTCGGGCAGGTCGTGTGCACCCATGGGCTGAGGAACGGGAGCAAGAGCCACTGCGATGGCATCACGGGTGACCTGCGAGAGGGCACCGATGC
>JAVERH010000055.1:0-12971 GCA_034007245.1 Coriobacteriia bacterium
TGCGGGGCTCGAGATCGTGCTTGCGGGTATCGTCACGTGCGAGCATGGGTCGGCTACGGGCTTCGATGAGGGCGAGGCATCCCGTGCCCTCGCAGAGCCAGAGATCGACATCGTCGTCGATCTCCACATCGGTGGCGCTGAGGCCACGGTGTGGACGTGTGACTTCAGCTACGACTACGTCCGGATAAACGGGGACTACCGTTCATGAGGGGAGGAGCGGGCATGGACATGCATGATAAGGCCGCGATCCTCATGGAGTCTCTTCCGTGGATCAAGCGCGCATGGGGTCGCACCGTGGTGGTGAAGTACGGTGGTGCTGCGATGACCGACGAGGCGCTTCGCCATAGCGTGGCTGCGGACATCGTGCTCATGAAGCTCGTCGGCATCAACCCTGTCATCGTGCACGGCGGTGGCCCGGAGATCACTTCATACATGGATCGCCTGGGGATGCCGGTCGAGTTCGTCGATGGACTGCGGGTGACGTCTCCCGAGGCCATGGAGATCGTGAGGATGGTGCTCGTCGGCAAGGTGAACGGTGATCTTGTCTCGGCGATCAACGCGCATGGTCGACTCGCGGTCGGCGTTGCCGGTGACGATGCGGACCTCATCACTGCCAGCGTGAAGGACGAACGTCTTGGTCGAGTGGGAGAGGTCACGCACGTCGACACGACCGTGGTCATGAACCTCATCGAGAACGGGTTCATCCCGGTCATCGCGTCGGTGGCAGCCGGTGACGACGGCGGCAGCTTCAACATCAACGCCGATCTGGTAGCGGGAGAGATAGCGGTAGCACTTGGGGCCGAGAAAGTCATCTTCCTGACCGACGTGGACGGTCTGTATGCGGACTTCGCGGACAAAAGCTCGCTCTTGAGCGCACTTGGGCTGGCCGAGGCCGAGTCCATGCTCACCGGCGGTACGCTCGCCTCCGGCATGATCCCTAAAGTGGGTGCCTGCGTGCATGCGCTCCGGCGGGGGGTCGAGCGTGCACATATCTTGAACGGCACCCTCCCGCACGCTCTGTTGGTGGAGGTCTACACGAACGAAGGGATCGGCACGATGATCACGAGCGAGGGCAGGGGCCTTGGCCTTGAGGACGACGCCACGTACGCGGCATATGAGGGCGAGGTGACCCTTTAGCGATGGGTACACGCTACGATGAGATAGTCGCTCTCGACGAGGCGTATCACATGCACATATACGCTCGGCAGCCGGTGCTCTTCGAGCGTGGCGAGGGTATGCGTCTTTACGACGATGAATGTCGGGAGTACCTGGACTTCGTCTCGGGTATCGGGGTCGTGAACCTCGGGCATGCGCATCCGGCGGTGGCCGCTGCGGTAGAACGTCAGATGCATAAGCTTGTCCATGTCTCGAACCTCTACCATGTGGAGAACAGGGACGCTCTTGCAGAGCGGCTGTCGGGTCTCGCCGGTGGGAGATGGCAGAGCTTCTTCTGTAACTCGGGCACCGAGGCGCTCGAAGGTGCCATCAAGCTCGCTCGTCGTTGGGGGAAGGCGCGGCGAGGGGACGGCTGTTATCACGTGGTGACCGCCGAGCGGAGCTTCCATGGTCGCACGATGGCCGCACTCTCGGCCACCGGCCAGCCGTCCAAGCAAGAAGCCTTCGCACCTCTACTACCCGGGTTCTCCCATGTGCCGCTGAACGACATCGCAGCGCTTGGTGCCGCGATCTCCGAGAGCACGTGTGCTGTACTCCTCGAGCCCGTTCAGGGGGAGGGCGGTGTGTACCCGTGTGATCAGGTCTATCTGGAGGCAGCGCGCGCTCTGTGTGATGAGCGGGATGTGCTGCTCATGTTCGATGAGGTGCAGTGTGGCTGCTTCCGTACCGGTTCTGCGTTCGCCTGGCAGGGTTACGGCGTGCGTCCCGATGTGATCACGCTCGCCAAGGCACTCGCCAACGGTCTGCCGATCGGTGTCGTGATGGCTGCAGGAAGCGCCGCCGAGGCGCTAAGCCCGGGCGATCACGGGTCTACCTTCGGTGGTGGTCCCGTGACGTGTGCAGCGGCACTTGCGACACTCGAGGCGCTCGAAGCGGAGGGTCTTGGCGTCAATGCCGCGGCGACGGGGGCGGCGTTCGCGCATGACCTTGCGGATCTCGGTGAGCGCACGGGTGCGATCGCCGAGGTGCGTGGCCGTGGGTTGATGATGGCGGCACAGTTGGTCCGCCCGGAGGCTAAGGCGGTGGCCTCTGCGTGTCTGGAGCGTGGACTCGTGCTGAACGCCATCGGTGATAGTATCCTCCGACTGCTGCCGCCGCTAGTATGCACTTCGGATGAAACGGATATAATGATAAATACACTGGAGTCCGTTCTTGGAGGGGCATGATGCAGACATTTAAGGGGCGGGATCTTCTCACGCTCGCTGAACTGTCGCCAGATGAGATCACACATGTGCTCGATGTCGCGGAGCAGCCCGTTGCAGCGTGGCCGCGTTTCGATAACCTCGCTGCGGGCCTGATCTTCATGAAGCCGTCGCTCAGGACCCGCGTGAGCTTCGAGGTCGGCTGTGTACAGCTTGGCGTCCATCCGGTGGTGATGGGCCCTCACGATGCTTTCTCGCGTGAGGAGACCGTGCACGACACCGTGAAAGTGCTCGAGCGCTACGTCGACCTCATCGTGCTGCGCACGTTCGCGCATAGTCACATCGAGGAGGTGGCCGAGCACGCCTCGGTGCCGGTCATCAACGCGCTCACGGACGACTATCATCCCTGTCAGGGCCTCGCCGATCTGCTCACTATCCGGCAGCACAAGGGGGCGCTCGGGGGCCTGAAGCTTGCGTACATCGGCGACGGCAACAACATGGCCCATACGTACCTGTTGGCGGGTGCGCTTGCAGGCATCGATGTCTCGATCGCCACACCTGTAGGCTATGAGTCTCAGGCGGCCGTCGTCGAGCAGGCGCGTGCGCTTGCCGCCCGCTATGGGACTGGCGCGACCATCACGACCGGAGTGGACGCGCACCTTGCGGTCACCGGTGCGGACGTCGTCGTCACGGACACCTGGGCATCGATGGGCCAGGAGGCCGAGCACGATCGTCGGGTCAGCGATTTCGCCGGCATGACGATCGATGACGAGATGATGGCTCGCGCTGACGGTGAGGCCATGTTCATGCACTGTCTCCCGGCACACCGTGGAGAGGAAGTGTCCGCTTCGGTCATCGACTCGGCGCAGTCCGCCGTCTTCGATGAGGCCGAGAATCGCTTGCACGCTCAGCGTGCCTGGATGTCACTCGTCCTTTAGGGCGAAGGAAAGGGGCCGGCATGCGTAAGAGAAGTCAGCGCCAGGATGCCATCAGGTCGATCGTGCGCCAGGAGCGGATCAAGACACAGCGCGATCTGGTCGATCACCTCAAGACCCTGGGGTTCACCTGCACGCAGGCGACGGTGTCGCGCGACATCGCGGACATGGGGCTACGTAAGCTCCCTGAGGGCGTATACGTGCTTGCAGAGGACATCCATCTGCAGCGGATGGTCGCTGAGCTCGTCAGCGAGATCGTGGCCTCGCAGCAGCTCGTACTGGTGAGGACGTCGGCAGGTGGTGGCCAGAGTGTTGCTGCTGCCCTCGACGCGGCGCAGATCGACGCTATCCTCGGCAGCATCGCCGGGGACGATACGATCCTGATCGTGACCCCTGATGTGGACGCTGCGCAGATGGTGGTGGCAGGACTCGAGAAGTTCCGGGGACGCCGTTAGTGACCCCGGACGAACGATGTGGAAGGAAGTCGTGTGGCTAAAGACAAGTGTGTCCTGGCGTACTCTGGAGGACTCGATACCTCCGTTGCGATCAAGTGGATACAGGAGAACTACGATCTCGACGTGATCGCGCTTGCGATCGATGTCGGGCAGGAGCGTCAGGACCTGGAGTTTGTGCGTCAGAAGGCGCTCACCATCGGCGCAGTCGATTCGATCGTCAAGGATGTTCGGGAGGAGTATGTCGAGGAGTACCTCTCTCGCGCATTGCAGGCGAATGCGCTCTACGAGAACAAGTACCCGCTGCTCTCAGCTATGAGTCGTCCGATCATCGTCAAGTACCTTGTCGAGGAAGCGCACCGGGCGGGCGCGCGGTATATCAGCCACGGCTGCACCGGTAAGGGCAACGATCAGGTACGTTTCGAGGTCGGTATCACAGCGCTTGATCCTGATCTCGAGATCATCGCACCGGTTCGTGAGTGGGACTTGAGGACGCGGGAAGAGGAGATGGACTGGGCTGCCGAGCGCGGTATCCCGGTGCCCACTACCAAGAAGAGCCCGTACTCGATCGACGATAACCTCTGGGGTCGCGCTATCGAGTGCGGCGTCCTCGAGGACCCGTGGGCCGAGCCCCCGTCGGATATCTATACGCTCACGGCTGACTCGCGCGGCAACAGCTGCGATGAGGCCGAATATGTCGAGATCAGCTTCAAGAAGGGTATCCCGGTGGCGCTCGACGGAGAGACGATGAGCTTTCACGCGATCATCAACTCGATGAACGAGCTTGCGGGCAAGCACGGGTTCGGGCGCATCGACATGATCGAGAATCGCCTCATCGGCGTGAAAAGTCGTGAGGTCTACGAGGTACCGGGCGCGCTCACGCTCATCACAGCGCACAAGGCACTCGAGGATCTGTGCCTGGAGCGCGAGGTGCTCCACTACAAGCTAGGGGTGGAGCAGAAGTGGGCCGAGCTGGTCTACAACGGCATGTGGTTCTCGCCACTCAAGGAGGCGCTCGACGGGTTCATCGAGACGACACAGCAGCTCGTCACAGGCGATGTGCGGTTGCGCTTCTTCAAAGGGAGCTGTGTGACCGTGGGTCGTCGTAGTCCGTACTCGCTCTACGACTATGGTCTTGCCACATACGATGTATCTGATAACTTCGATCACGCCGCAGCGAAGGGCTACATCGACTTGCACGGTCTGCCGGTCAAGGTGTGGGCCCGTCAGCGCCGCAAGATGGGCAAAGAGGGCGAGGTCTAGGATGTTCGTCGGCGGTCTGGAGTGGCTCATCATCGGCGGCGTCATCGTGGTGCTCTTCGTGCCGAGCGCCGTGTTCTTTGCGGTAGGGTACTTCGTCGGCAAGAAGAGTGGCAGGTTGGTCGGGCGGAGCGGTGACGATGTCTGATGTGCACAAGACTCCCTGGGGTGGTCGCTTCCGGGAGGCCCCCGGTGAGTTCCAGCAGCGTTTCGGCGCGTCGCTTCCGGTCGACAGGCGTCTTTATGCCGAGGACATCGCAGGCTCGATTGCGCATGCCCGAATGCTGGCAGCGCAGGGAGTCATCAGCGATGAGGACTCCGGTGCCATCGAGCGGGGGTTGCTCGATATCCTGAAGTCGATCGAGGCGGGCACGTTTGTCTTCGAGATCGTCGACGAAGATGTGCACATGGCCATCGAGGCTGAGTTGACGCGCCGCATCGGCGATGCCGGCAAGCGGTTGCATACGGGCCGCTCGCGTAACGACCAGGTCGCCACCGGGACACGGCTCCACAGTAAGCGTGCGGCGTTAGAGGTCGCAGTCCGGATCGATGATCTACGGTCGACGCTGCTTGGACTCGCCGCCGATCACCCGGATGTGGTGATGCCCGGCTACACACACATGCAAAAGGCACAGCCCGTACTCTTCGCTCATCACATGCTTGCGTACTCGTGGATGCTCACCCGCGATTTCAAGCGGGTGAAGCATGCATACAAGGCAGCGGACACACTTCCACTAGGGAGTGCTGCACTCGCCGGGACCACGTTCCCGATCGATCGGGGCATGGTCGCCCGGGAGCTAGGATTCAGCGCGATCTCGGCCAACTCACTCGATGCAGTCTCAGACCGTGACTTCCTTGCAGACCTCACGTATGCCTGCACACTCGGCATGGTGCATCTTTCGCGCCTGGCCGAGGAGCTGATCATCTGGTCGACCGATGAGTTCGGCTTCGTTACGCTCGACGATGCGTGGTCTACCGGGTCGAGCATCATGCCACAGAAGAAGAACCCCGACTTCGCCGAGCTTGTCCGCGGCAAGACAGGGCGTGCGGTGGGTGATCTTACTGCGCTTCTTGTGACGCTCAAGGGGTTGCCACTTGCGTACAACAAAGATATGCAGGAAGACAAAGAGCCGGCGTTCGATGCGATCGATACATATATGGACTCTCTCGAGGCGATGGTGGGCATGCTTGTCACCATGCGTGTGAACGTCGGGCGTATGCGCGAGGGTGCCCGTGGTGGATTCATGGCAGCGACCGATCTTGCGGACTATCTTGCCGCTCGTGGCGTCCCCTTCCGTGAGGCTCACGAGATCGTCGGTATGCTTGTGCTCGTCTGTGAACGACGGGGTCAGAGGCTCGACGATCTCACACTTGCGGAGTTGCGTGAGGCGTCGGCGGTCTTCGACGAGGATGTGCTTGGCGCGGTCGGTATCGACGCTGTCGTCGCTCGTCGTGATACGGCGGGTGGTACGGCGCCGGTCCGTGTGGCTGAGCAGTTGATCGCTGCGCACGAGGCGCTTGAGCGCGATGTAGTGTGGCTGAGCGAGCACGGCGTAGACGGCTGACGGTGTCGGGTATCATCGAAGCCGGTATGTTCCCACAGAACCGGAGTCGCCCATGCCTGCGTATGACAACGCTTCTATCGCGACTGCTCTTGACGAGTTCGGCGATCTGCTTGAGATCGCAGGTGAGGACCGGTATCGGTTTCTCTCGTATCGCAAGGCAGCGCACGCGATTCGCGCCTGGGACGAGGACGTCATGTCCACTGCGCTCGCCGGTCGCCTGACGGAGATTCCCGGGATCGGCGTGAGGATCGCGGCGACCATCGACTCTCTGCTCCAGACCGGTGAGTTTCCGGGTATGGGTGAGATCACGGCTCGCGTGCCGGCGACGGTCGTGGAGTTGACACGCATTCCCGGACTCGGGCCCAGGAAGACCAAGGCGCTCTTCGACGAACTGGCGATCGCATCGATCGATGAGCTTGAGGGGGCGATCGAAGAGGGGCGGCTTGCGGGTCTGTCCGGCTTCGGGCCCAAGACCGTCGAGAACATCGCCATCGGCATCGAGCGCTATCGAACGTTATCCACTCGTATCCTGCTCGCGGACGCACTGCCACTTGCCGAGAAGCTTGCCGTGGAGTTGCGTGCCATCTCCGGCGTCGTCGAAGCCGAGTATGCAGGCAGTATCCGGCGGATGAAGGAGACGGTCGGTGATATCGACGTGCTCGTGGCTGCGTACGACGGGTCCGGGGTCATGGAGTCGTTGCGTGCGCTACCGCTGGTGACCGATGTCCTCGCAGACGGTGAGACGAAGATGAGCGTGATGACCACCTCGGGGCGACAGGCAGACGTGCGTGTGGTCGAGCCGGAGTGCTGGGGCGCCGCGCTGCAGTACTTCACCGGCTCGGTGGAGCACAACAAGCGCGTGCGTGAGCTCGCTAACTCACGTGGACTCGAGGTGAGTGAGTACGGCGTATATGCAGCCGATACAGGTGAGCGGCTCGTGTGCGCCACGGAGGCGGACGTCTATGCAGCGCTTGGGATGGTGGTGATGGTGCCGGAAGTGCGCGAGAACATCGGCGAGATCGAACTCGCGCTCGAGGGACGGACGCCGGATCTCTTGACTGTCGAGGATATCCGAGGCGATCTGCACTCCCATACGCTCGCCACCGACGGACGATCGACGCTGGAGCAGAATCGCGCCCGGGCCCACGAGTTCGGTTACGAGTACCTGGGATGCAGCGATCACGCCTACGAGCTCCGAATGGTGGGTGGTTTGAGTATGGCCGAGGTCGAGGCGCAGTGGGAGCGCATCGATGAGCTGAACGCCCTCGATGACGGCGGCCCGGTGCTTCTAAAGTCGATCGAACTCAATATCAACGATGATGGTGGTGTGGATTACCCAGATGAGTTCCTGGCGCGTTTCGACTACTGCATCGCATCGATGCATCACGGTTTCAACCAGTCCCGCGAGCAGGCGACACGCCGGTTACTGGTGGCTATGGACAACCCCTTTGTCGACATCATCGGGCATCCGACCGGGCGTCTCATCGGCCGACGTGCTCCTTTCGACCTGGACATGGAGGCGGTCATCGCGAAGGCCGCCGAGACCGACACGATCCTGGAGCTCAACGCGCACCCCGAGCGGCTCGATCTGAACGACGTGCATCTGCGCATGGCACGCAAGGCGGGCGTTCGCATCGCGATCGACACGGATGCGCACGAGGCGATGCAGTTCGGACATGTCCGCTGGGGGATCGCGACCGCTCGGCGTGGTTGGATTTCCGCCGCAGAGGTGCTCAATGCGCAGCCGCTGGACGTACTTCGCGGCTGGCTGAAAAGGAGTCGTGTGTGAGCCTCCCTATCCAGCCGTACGCGGGCGGTCTCGACCCAGAAACGGCGTTCCCGCTGCCTGTATCGTTCTTTGCACGATCGGCTGCGGTTGTTGCCCGGGAGCTGCTCGGCTGTGTACTTGCCTCCCGGGTGGATAGTGTTCTGACCGCTGGGAAGATCGTTGAGACCGAAGCGTATCTGGGGTCCGATGACCCTGGGTCGCACGCCGCGACCAGGGGCATCACCGCCCGGAACCGAGTGATGTACGGCCCGCCCGGGCATGCCTACGTGTACCTCACCTATGGAAACCACCACATGCTCAACCTTGTTGCCGAGACGGAAGGCACGGCCGGTGGGGTGCTCGTGAGGGCGATCCGACCGATAGCGGGCGTCGACACGATGTCCGCGCGTCGTGGCGGCCGAACAGGGTTCGACCTTGCCAATGGTCCGGGCAAGCTTGCGGCGGCGCTTGGTGTCGACCTCGCTCACAATGGCAGTCGGCTTGGTGAGGTCATCACCGTCTATGAGGGTGCGGATGTTCCGAAGGCACGCGTGGTAGTGGGCGGACGTATCGGATTGAGTGCTGGGTACGATCTTCCGCTACGCTTCTACATCGCCGGAGAGGATCACGTCTCGAAGGGACGGACCGGTCCCCGGCAGGCATCGCGCGGACGAAGCACGCGGACGAAGTGAAGTGCATGAGAAGCGCCCCGGCCGCAGTGGCCGGGGCGCTTGAACATCAGGGTGACGGTGTCGACGTGGGGTCGGTACCTGGATCCGGGCCGGGTTCCGGGTCAGGGTCCGGAACCGGATCCGGTTTCGGCGTAGGTGTTGTGGGTTTCGGTGGCTCAGGTGTGTTCGGGGCGGGCTTACTGGGGTCGGGGCCGCTAGAGATCACGACGGTCACGATGACCGTTTCCGGGTCAGACTTCGTACCCGCCGCAGGGGTCTGTGCGATGACTTGGCCTACTGGTACGGTGTCACTGAATGCGGTCGCGATGGTGTACTCGTAAGAAGCACTCTTCAGTGCAGCGATAGCGGCGTCCTGTGTCATCCCGGCTAGTTTGGGGACACCCGTCTCGGCGGGTACCTCCCAATCCTTTTTCCAGGTGTACGGTGGTGCTGAGGCTGGATTGAAGTCCATGACCGGCTCACCCTCGAGTGCTTTGATCATGAAGTCGTGCCAGATCGGTGCAGGGAAGGTCCCGCCGAAGACTTTGCGGCCATGAACGTTCCGCATGGGTCTCTCGGGTGTGTACCCCATCCATACGGAGCAACTCAGTTGAGGTGTGTACCCCACGAACCATGCGTCGCGGTAGTCCTGCGTCGTCCCCGTCTTGCCTGCAGCTGGTCGGCCGATCCGGGCACGCGTCGCGGTTCCACCTGAGACGACGCCCTTGAGGACCTGGGTGGTCGCATAGGCGATCGAATGCGTGATCGCCTGCTCACCCTGAGGCGTGGCCTCGTAGAGTGTCTCGCCCTGAGGACCGACGATCTTAGTGATCGGCGTATGAGCATAGTGCTTTCCGTCAGCCGCGAGCGTACCGAATGCGGAGGCCATCTCGAGGGGGGTGACTTCCTGGCTCCCAAGGGTGATCGAGAGCACCGGGTCGAGGTCACTGGTGACCCCCATACGGTGCGCGGTCTCAACGACCTTCTCGGCTCCCATCTCGGCGATGAGTCGTGCGAACGCTGTGTTCACGGAACCGACCGTCGCCTGGCGTAGAGTGATGAAGCCTCGTCCACCGCCGCCCTCGGCATTCCCGACCCTCCAGGGAGTGCCGCCCGTCTGGATGATGGCAGGCGAGGAGGAGTCGATCTGCCGTCGATCCGGGTTCATCCCGGCTTCGAGGGCGGTCACGAGCGTGAACACCTTGAACGATGAGCCGGGCTGGCGACGGGCCTGGGTGGCGAAGTTGAACTTGTTGTTCTCCCAGTCGCGACCACCGACCATCGCTTTGATATATCCGGTTCGTGGGTCCACGGCCACAAGCGCACAGTCAGGGTCTTCCGGCCGATCGAGAACACCCCGGACCGCATCCTCGGCATACGTCTGGAGTCTGGTATCGAGTGTGGTGTGGACGGTGAGGCCGCCCTTGAACACGACGTCGGTGCCGTACTGGTCCTGCAGCACCTTCTTCACATGAGCCACGAAGTAGGGGGCTGCATAGACGCCGTCTTCGTCAAGGGTCGGGGAGCGCTTGAGGGTCAACGCCTCAGTCTTCGCCGCCTCGTACTCCTCGGAGGTGATGTAGTTCTGTTCGAACATCTTCGCGAGGACCCACTGGCGGCGGGAGACTGCGCCGTCGGGGTTGTCGTAGGGGCTCAGCTTGACGGGAGATTGAGGTAGCCCTGCGATGAGCGCTGCCTCGGCGATCGTGAGCTCACTCGCGTGTTTGTTGAAGTACGTCAGTGCAGCCGCCTCTGCACCGTGAGCACCCTCACCGTAGTAGACCGTGTTGATGTACATCGCAAGGATGTCTTCTTTGTCGTACTTGCGTTCGAGCTCGAGGGCAAGCCACGCCTCACGCGCTTTGCGCCGATAGCTGATGTCGTAGCGCTCCTCAGCGAGGATCGTGTTGCGGATGTACTGTTGCGTGAGGGTCGATGCGCCCTCGCGACGGCTGGAGGTCAGGTTAGTGACGAATGCTCGAGCGATGCCGAGATAGTCGACACCGTTATGTTCGTAGAAGCGTTCGTCTTCGACCGCAACGACCGCGTTCAGGAGGTCCGGTGAGATCTGATCGATCGTGACGACCTGGCGGTTCTCAAGGTAGAGGTTCGCAAGCAGTATCCCGTCGGCAGAGTAGATCTTCGTAGCCTGGGCGACCTCGAACGCGTCGGCATCGTCCATGCTTGGAAGGTCGTCGAGCCAGCTGTCGGCAACGCCGACAGCTGCTGCTGCTGCTGCGCCACCAGCGAACACCGTTCCGATCATCGCGAACGCGATGACTGCGGCTATGATAGGGATGACGCGTACAGGCTTCTTGCGTCGGATCCTTGAGTGTCTCGACACGGGGCTCCCTCTCGACGTACGGTCTATCATGACCCGATACTATCGGTGCTGGGTTACGATGGGGCCAGGTCAAGCACTCAGTATACCGTCTGGAGGCACGTCCGTAGTGTCTCTACCGCTCATGAAAGAGAAGCGTTGCCTACACTAACACGCTCAGTAGAGCTTCTGGCGCCTGCGGGTAGCCCCGACGCACTCGTCGCGGCGGTCGCAAACGGTGCTGACGCCGTCTATCTCGGAGTGAGTGCGTTCAACGCGCGCCGTGGTGCCGAGAACTTCGATATAGACTCACTTGCAGAGTGGGTCCGCTTCGCGCACCTGCGGGGCACGAGAGTGTATCTCACGGCCAACATAGTCGTACTACCGTCCGAGCGGGAGGCTGCGCTCGAGCTCATCGATGTCGCGTGGGCTGCCGGCGTTGATGCAGTGATCGTGCAGGATCTTGGCATGCTGAGGCTGCTTCGGGAGCTGCTGCCCGACGTGCGGGTCCACGGCTCTACGCAGATCGGTACGATGAACCCGGAGGCGGTGCGTGGGCTGGCAGGGCTGGGTGTGAAGCGTGTCACCCTGGCACGGGAGCTCTCGCTCGATGCGATCGCCGCGTGCGCTGATGCGGGGCTCGAGGTCGAATCGTTCGTGCATGGCGCGCTGTGTTACTCGTATTCGGGTCAGTGTCTCATGTCGTCGCTCATCGGTCGGCGCTCGGCTAATAGGGGTTTATGTGCGCAGCCATGTCGCCTTCAGTACGATCTGCTCGATGCAAGTGGCGTGGCTGTGGATACGCCGGGGCGCCATGTGTTATCCACGAAGGATCTCGCCGGTATCGTGCAACTGCCCGCGCTGATAGAAGCCGGCGTGACAGCACTCAAGATCGAGGGTCGGATGAAGTCGCCCGAGTACGTCGCGATCGTCACTTCCGTCTACCGTGAAGCACTCGATCGAGCCCTCGATGATCCGGAGTCCTACGAGGTCCTGCCGTCCGAGTGGCAGCGCCTGGAAGAGGCGTTCAGCCGCGGGTTCACCGATGCATATCTGACCGACGAGCGGGGTCCTGCGCTCATGAGCTATATGCGTCCCAACAACCGAGGCGTTCTCATCGGGCGCGTCGCTGAGGTGGATGCCAGTGTCGTACGCGTGCCACTCGAGCGAGCGCTCGATCCGGCGGATACGCTCCAGTTCTGGACTCGCTCCGGCCACTTCACACAGTCGGCAGGTGAACTCCGTGTCGGTGCATCCCGTGTCGCGAGCGCTTCTGCGGGTACGGTGGTCTCGCTCGTGGCAGAGCGGTCGGTGTCTGCCGGTGACCGTGTCTTCCGGGTCGCGGACGCTACACTCCTTGCTGCGGCGCGGCGTACGTTCAGTGGAGAGATGGACGAGTCGAAGCTGTCGATCCCCGCCGATATCGCGGTGAAGCTGCGTATCGGGGAGCCGTTGCAGGTGACCGCGGCGGTCGGAAGTGCGGTCGGAAGCGCTCAAGGTGCGATCGTGGAGCCGGCGAGGACTAAGGCGGTGAGCGCGGATGAGGTGATCGCGCAGGTGGGTCGTCTCGGCGGTTCGGGCTATAGTGCGGCTTCGTGGCAGGTCGACCTCGATGCGGGTGCAGGTTTGGGATACTCGCAGTTGCATGCCGTGCGTCGTGCGGCGATCGAGTGTCTCGACGA